>JAVHRS010000042.1:0-10658 GCA_036171755.1 Minisyncoccota bacterium | reverse complement strand
TCTTATTGTTTTTTTCTTAAGTTTCTACATTCCACCATTTTTATCTAGATTAATTAATAATGCAGTTTCATATTTAACTGTATTGTAAAATTTTTTATAAATATGAAGGATATTATAGGACCTTTGATGAGTAAATTTTCCCCAATTGGCTAACATATTAAACAATGCCACAGGAAAGATAAATAGCAAATAGCCTTATAAATAAGGACATTTATAGAACAAAAAGTGATTTATGTCAAAAATACCCCGAAAGCCTTATTTATAAGGCTGATTATGTAATAAAATACTAGCTTTGTCAAGATACCAAATACAAAATACCCTTATACAATAAGGATATTTTGTATTTGACGATAGATAAAACTATGTTATAACCATTGACTTTTGTTTACCTATGTGCTACTATATTAGGAGTTCCAAGTATATCGTCATTATCGATTGTATATAAGGAGCTTTTTACTTTAGATCTATCTTTCAATAAAAAACTTAGATTTGGAGTAGAACCCGAAAGGGCGTCCGACGGATCGTATCCGTTAACTATGAATACACAGAAAATAATATGTTACTTACAGTCAATTGTCGCTATCCCTATGTTTGCAGTGGCTCTGCCGCTTACAGGGATTCAAAGTATACCAGACATGGCTTCAGTAATTAATAATAAGGTTGAGGTACCCGATTCTGCGATAACAACGCAAGAAAAGGAAGACCTCAAAATAGCGACCGAAAGAGCTAAACAAGTAGATGCATTCTTTAAGAGATATGGAGCACCACTTACTGGCTATGGTATGAAGTTTGTCACAGAAGCCAAGAATAATGATATAGATTGGAGACTACTCCCAGCTATAGCTATGCGTGAGACGACAGGAGGAAAGCAAACATGCAAGAATCCTAAAGCTCCAAATAACAACTTCGGTTGGGCTTCATGTAAGAGTGGTTTTGATTCTGTAGATCAATCTATCGAACACATTTCCAAAACTCTTAGTGGAAACAATGCCAACGCTACACATTATAAGGATGGGATGACAACAGAAAAGATTTTGAAGAAATATAACCCAGACTCAGTTATTCCTGGATATTCCAAACAGGTGATAAAAATAATGAAAATGATAAATGATGATGAAGAAATAGTGTAATAAATAAAATAACCCCACCAATAAATTGGTGGGGCTATTTTATTTCGATTTATATCTTCTTAAAATTATCTATCATTATACTTTTCTCTCCATTACGTTCTGTGACCTTGCCTTGCAGAGCGATGATCGTATCTTTTATTAGGAGATCTTTACTTGCTTCAAAAAGCTTGTTGAAGATTACAGCATCTATGGTTCCAGTATTATCAGAGATTTTTACGAAAGCCATTCTATTATTACTCTTTGTGGTGACTATTCTGATATCATCTATAATGGCTGCTATTGTTACTGGTGTATTTACCTTCAATTCTTCTTTAACTTTTTTAATTAATGTTCCAAATTTATCAATTTTCTCTTTGTAATTATCGAGTGGATGTCCGGAAACATACAGTCCGAGAAGATCTTTTTCCCATGTTAATTTATCTTGTAAACTTGCTTCCGTTTTTTCTTCAAGAGAGAGCTTAACTTCTAATCCACCTATACTGCCAAAGAGTGAGTCTTGTGAGCCTCCACCTCGAGCTTCTTTATTGAAAGCAATGAGCCTTTCCAAATTACCTATTATAATATTCCTGTGAGTTACAAAACTATCCATTGCTCCACACTTAGCTAATGCCTCAATTGACTTTTTATTAAGGTTTTTATGATTAATTCTCTCAAAAAAGTCGGCTAGAGACTTAAATTTACCATTCTTTTTGCGTTCCTCAATAATAGAATCGGCTATATCTATCCCCAAGTTTTTTATATTGTAAAATCCAAAACGAATAGTCCTATCTGTAGCGTGGTCACTGCCTTTGACGACTGTGAAACCACCATAACTTTCATTGATGTGAGGGGGAAGTACTTTGATATTCATTTTCTCACATTCATGAATTATTTCAGCCACCTTTTCTATATCACCGGATTCTGAAGTCATGATGGCTGTCATATACTCTACAGGGAAGTTCGCTTTCATATAGGCAGTCTGGTATGCCACGAGTCCATAACTTGCAGCATGGGCCTTGTTGAATCCATATGCAGCGAATGGTTCGATGAGTGACCAGAATTCATGAGCTTTCTTTTCCGTCATTCCATTCTTAATGAAGCCCTCCAAGAGTTTTTCTTTTTCAGCTTCCATGACTTCTGGAATTTTCTTTCCCATTGCCTTACGAAGTTTGTCTGCTTCAAGCCAAGAATAACCTCCAAGCTTTATAGCTGTCATCATGACATCATCTTGATAAGTGATAACTCCATAGGATTGATTAAGTATATCCTTCAATCTAGGATCAAGGTAAGTTATAGCTTTTGGATTATGTTTACGTTTGATATATTCCGGGATAGACTCCATCGGACCTGGACGATACAAAGCGACCATGGCGTTGATGTCGTGAATAGTTGAAGGTCTTAATTCTTTTAAATATCTAGTCATTCCTGAACCATTTAATTGGAATAATCCACTTGTTTCTCCGTTGGCAAGTAATTCAAACGTTTTCTTATCATCAAGTGGAATTTTGTCTATATCTATGTCTATATGATGTATTATTGTTACCAACCTGACAGCTTCGGCAAGAATCGCCAAGTTTCTAATACCCAGGAAATCGAACTTAGGAAGTCCAGCATCTTCGATACTATACATGTCGTATTGGGTTATGATATTTCCACCTTTTGGGTCGTACTGGATAGGAGTGAATTCATAAAGTGGTCTTGGGGCCATAACGACTCCAGCGGCATGAACAGAGATGTGACGAACACACCCTTCCATCTTTTTCGCTAAGTCTATAATTTCTTTTGTGATAGGTTCCGTCTTGTAAGCAGCTTTGAGTTCTGGAACTATTTTCATTGCGTGATCGATGGTCATCGGCATTCCCTGAGAGCCTAAAGGTATCATACTTGAAATTCTATCACCAACGACGTAAGGGTGGCCAAGTGCGCGAGCAACGTCACGCACTGAACCTTTTGCCATCATTGTTCCGAAAGTTCCTATCTGGGCAACCTTGTCTTCGCCATATTTTCTTTTAGCATAGGCAATAACTTCATCACGACGGTTATCAGCATAGTCCATATCTATATCAGGCAACGATGGACGTTCTGGATTTAAGAATCTTTCGAATGGTAGCTTATATTTTATTGGATCAACTTTTGTAATACCAGTGAGATATGTTGTGAGTGATCCTGCGACGGATCCTCGGATGTTTGTGTATATTCCATTATCTTTTGAAAATTTAAGCAAATCAGAAACTACAAGGAAATAAGCCGGGTAACCTTTCTGCTTTATTATTTTAAGTTCATATTCCAATCTATCTATATAAATTTGGGTTTTTTCTATATTTCTTTCCTTGAATCCTTTATAGGCGAGTGCTCGAAGTAAGCCATCAGCAGTTTCTCCTTCTGGAATTGGGAAAGCAGGGAAGTAAGCTTTCCCTAGTTCAAGATCGTAAGATTCACAAAGATCAGCTACCATTTTTGTATTTGATACGGCGATTTTACAATCAGAAAAATATTTAAGTGCTGTCTTCTCATCGATTAAGGAAAAATCATCTTCAGGGAATTCAAGTCCTGTACCTTCTTTGCCATCAGTTCCAGTGTTCACAGCTAAGAGGGTATGGTGGGCTCTATAATCATCAACACAAAGGTAGTGAGAGTCTTGTCCGGCGACAATAGGGATATTAAATTTCTTGCCGAGGGCAATGATACCATCACGAAGTTTCTTATCATTTTCTATATGTGGGTGAGAGTGGACTTCAAGGAAATAATTTTCAACACCAAAAATTTCTTGATGCTCTTTTATTAATGCTTCCGCTTTTTCATTATTACCTGCGAGAACTGCTTGAGAAAGTTGGCTACCCATACAACCAGAGAGGCAGATGATTCCACTAGAAAATTCACGAAGGATTTCTTTGTCCATGCGAGGTTTGTAGTAGTAGCCTTCCATATTTGCAATGGAGATAAGACGCATTAAATTTTTATAGCCTTGTTTATTGCGTGCCAAGAGTGTTAGGTGGTAGCGTCTATTGTCTACTCCCGGCTCTTTATCCTTTCGCCCTCTCTCTGCTATATAGGCCTCAACACCGATAATAGGCTTAATGCCGGCCTTATGAGCTTCTTTATAAAGTTCAATAGCGCCATACATATTACCATGATCAGTAATAGCTATAGCATTCATGCCATTTTTCTTAGCAGTTTTAACCATATCAGGAATTTTTGAAAGTCCGTCTAGGAGAGAATAATGGGAATGGGTATGAAGATGTATAAAGTTGGCATTTAATTCAGTCTTTTCCATATATTTCTTTAGTATAGCAAATAAGGTATTATTGTTCTATATGTCTGCCAAAGATACAACAAAATACAAAATTGGCATAGATGAAGTAGGACGTGGCCCTTTGGCTGGGCCTGTAGCTGTCTGTGCATTTCTAATTATAGATGGTTCATTCTGTTCTGGAGAAATTTATGAAGAATACAAGAAAGAGTATAAATTACCAAAACTTAAAGATTCAAAAAAGCTAAGTAAGAAGCAAAGAGAAATTTGGTTTGAATTCTTAAAAAAGCAAAAAGAAGAAGGGAAGTGTGACTATGCTGTTTCTTTCGTATCACCTCAAAATATTGATAAATTTGGAATTGCAAAATGCATACAGAAAGCGTTGAACCGTTCTCTCGAAGCAATCACTACGCGGGAAGTTCTTTTTGAGAGGTCCTCAGACGAGGGGGACGGGATGGGTGCCAGACCATCTCAAAAAGATCTTCCTGCTCCGCTTGATTTATTTTATGTTTACCTCGACGGAGGTCTCCATGCGCCAGTCGAATAT
This sequence comes from Minisyncoccota bacterium, assembly GCA_036171755.1. Classification (GTDB taxonomy): domain Bacteria; phylum Patescibacteriota; class Minisyncoccia; order Phycocordibacterales; family UBA9973; genus UBA8515. The sequence goes on along the minus strand of JAVHRS010000042.1, from coordinate 5,752 downwards.
GTAAATCAGGAAACTATCATTCGAGGCGATGAACTTCATCCGGTGATTTCTATGGCTTCCATAATGGCAAAAGTTTCGCGTGATAGGATAATGACAAAATATGCAAAAGAGTATCCAGGATATGGATTTGAAAATCATTCAGGCTATGGTACAAAGGCTCATTACGCCGCTATCAAAGCTCACGGTCAGACCTTAATACATAGAAAAAGTTATATTCACTAGTAATTTTTATAAAGCCAATCCTTGATTGATTTTTTGTCGTCTTTTAGCCAAGCTATGTTGGACTCGATGCGTTCGTATGATTGCTCTAGGGTACGGGCAGAGCCAGGAGCAATATTTTTAGTAAAGAAATTTTTTATGTCTTTAAAATCTTTTTCTTTTGTATGAATTCCTAGAGCAGAAAGTACTCTTGAAATTGAACTTCCTCCTTCAAATTTTTTAAGAATTATTTTCCAATTACTCTTTATGAACTTCCAAGCTATATCTTTTCCACAACTATTTTGCCAGACTGGGACGATTATGAATGGAGCATCTTGATCACGGACTTGGCTACTAATTGCAAAGTTTAAAGTTTTTAAGAGTAAGTTTTTATCTTTGAATGAAGTTAAGGCTCTTGCATATCTATCCTTCTCTTCATGGAAAATCTCCTCCATGTATAATTTCTCAAAAAGTTTCCATTCTTTTTCTGTCCCATTGGCAGCTACTATATTGTAAACTACCCCGCGTATATCAGCTCGGATAGGCGTTTTAGCCCTATTTTTAAAGAGTTTTTGAGCTTCAGTAATAACTTTATTGTCCCCATAATGTGCCGACATAGATAATGCTAAGCTTCTAAGAAAAACAGTAGAGTGTTTATCTCCCCCTGTTAAGGGGGAGATGCCAGAGGCAGAGGGGGTCTGTCCCCATCCTATTTCTTTTGTGACGTGACTCCATAATGAGAGCACATATTTATCATATAAACTTTTACATTTTTCTCCACCGATTATATTAGCAACTCTACTTATACCAGAAGCTATTTCAGACCAGACGATGTATTCCGTCTCATGTTTGTATATGAGAGAGAATTCAAGTACTTCTCTTGTATTTATATATCCACCTTCAGCCAGAGCAAACATATCACGAATAATTCCCAATCTATCTTTTACAGAGAGTTTTCCGTTTTGTATTTCTTCTTTTAGTTTTTTGAGAGCTTCTTTATCATAACGAACTCGCATGAAAGTCCCTTCTTCTTTGTTTACTTTTCCTATAGAGGTTCCAATCATTGGAGCAGACCCTTTTGTAAGGAGGAGATTCATCTCTCCATTATTACTCTCGTATTTCACAGGTATTTGCCACAAGTGTTTCTTTTTCTTTGAATTTTTATATTCCAAAGCCTTGACTCTACTCGAGAAGAACCGCTCCTGATTGAGGTCCCATGTTTCGCCTAGGTCCGACCTAGGCGAAACAGTGACGAGAGGATATCCAGTTTCTTTAGTCCAAGAATTCATCATTTCTATAACTTTCTTTTTACTTACTTTTTCAAATGCATCCCAGAGGTCTATGGTATTTGTATTTTTATAACTATGTATTTTTAGATAGTGGCGAAGTCCATTGCGGAATTTTTCGTGACCTAGATATTCTGCCAACATGCGTATCATTGCAGAGCCTTTAGCATAAGAGACCATATCGAAAATCTCACTTATTTCATCTGGATGGTGAACGACTACTTCTATTGGATGTGAAGTGGCCAATGAATCAAGCTTGAGAGCGACAGCGTATCTATCTGCTATGTTTAAATCCCATACATGCCAATTGGGAAATAAATTATCTACACATAAGTTTTCCATATATGAAGCGAAGCCTTCATTGAGCCATAGATCAGTCCACCAGTGCATTGTGACGAGGTTCCCGAACCATTGATGGGCAATCTCATGTGCGATAACTATAGCAACCCATTGCTTATTTGAAATGGAGGTATTTTCATCATCTACCAGGATGGCAGTCTCACGGAAAGTGATAGCGCCCCAGTTCTCCATAGCAGCACTTTCAAAGTCAGGAATGGCCATAAGGTCTAGGGTAGGGAGTGGGTAAGGAATATCGAAATATTCATTATAAAATTCAAGTGATTTGATCGCCGTCTCAAGTGCAAATTTGGCTTGGTTTTTTTTACCAGGTGTAGTGAAAACACGGACTTGCACTTTTTCTTTAGTGAAACTTTCTATGTATTCAAACTCTCCAATTATGAAAGCAAGCAGGTATGTAGACATTATTGGAGTCGGAGCAAATGAAACAATATTAAATCCTGTATGGTGTTTTTTTATCTCTATTGGTAAAGTGTTTGATATTGCAGTATGGTTTTCGGGTATCACGAGTGAGACTTCAAATACAGCCTTATGGGCTGGTTCATCAAAGCAGGGGAAGGCACGTCGTGCGTCAGTTGCTTCGAATTGAGTAGTTGCGATAAATTTGTCGACTCCATCTAGCACATATTTACTTTTATAGAAGCCTCGAAGTCTGTCGTTTATAATTCCCGAGAAAACAATATAAAGTTCTCCATTTCCTTTTTTTATTTTATTTTTAAAATGGAAAGTTACTGTTTCTTTCTTAGTATCATAGTTAATCTTGGTAGAAGGTTGTTTGTATTTACCACTTTTATATTCTACTTTCTCTATTTTTATATCCTTACTGTGTAGAGTGATAGTTTTTACTTCTTTTTCCACTTTTATTTTTATAATTTCGGAACCTTCAAAGACAGAACAGGGAATATCTGGATGCAAAATGAGTTTGTAGTTGATAGGTCTGATATGTTCTTCTAAACGAATAGACTTCTTATTTTTCTTGGGCACTTTCATCATAAGTATAATTATACAAAAAAATCATTATTTATCAAGCTTAAATTAGGGTACAATAGTGCTTGACAAAACATATACTTATATGCTATAATACCTACATGAAAAATAAAAGAATTAAAAACTTAATAGCTTTCGTAATTTTCACAGTTTTCATTTTTGGGGCAAATTTTGCTTTTGCTTATACAGTAGACACTTCATATAATTATAATATAAGAGGTAATTTTGCATTCAAGCAGCAACTTTTACAGCAACAGTATGATTTATCACAACAGCAACTTTCATTACAATCAGACCTTGAACAACAGCAATATTATTATGATCAACAGAAAATAATTGATCAACAAAATATTTTGCAACAAAAGCAGCAACTTGCTCTAGCGAAACAGTTGAATTCTACTCAAGCTTATAATACTGTAACAAATACTCAGCCACAAATTAGATATTTGAATCAGCCAACTATGACTCAATTACAATATATACCACAGCAAAACGTTCAGTCTGTAAATAGTAGTACACAAGGAGCTTCTGCTGTGAGATCTAACATCTCAGCTTTAACTGGTACTTCAACATCAGGTACAACTACAGGTCAATATATTAATTTTGATGGTACTAATCCAAATATGCTAGGTGCTAGTGCTTATAATGGATACAATACAGGAGGATCTCAGACTGTCCGTGATAATAGTGGTAGTGACTTAACAGCACTCAGTATAAATGGTTCAGGTAGCTTTTTACCAAGTTCAGTTTTCCAATGGGTTATGTTTTTCCTACTAGTTTTAGCAATTGTCATCGTTATTCGTATCATAATAAGGAAGACAGCAGCCAATAATAGTCATCACGAAGTGCCTGTTCATTAATTGCTACTTATAACTTAGGGGTGATGTTTGAATAGCTATAATAGATAGTAAAACTAACTATGTAAAAGACAATCGCACTTTTTATTTCTTAAAATTACTCTTTGTTCTTTCACTGTATTAATAAATACGCTTTGGCTACCTATTCCTATCGCCAAACGTTTATCTAGTGGGGTGTGATGTTTATATCCCCGACAAGAAAATTCTTTTATTAATGATTCATGCCTACGGTATAATGCTTTTAATTTTCCAACCCAACGCAAAGTTTCTGGATGACGAGAATATCCACCATTCCCTTTATGTTTAGTTAAAATATTCCAAAGCCCATGAAGTTCCCTGTGCTCAGCAAGCAAATGTTTCCGACATAAATGCTTTGGATGAATATCCCAGACACGCATAATTATTTATTTAAATAAGTAATAGTTAACTGTAAAAAAGTTGCAAAAGAAACCCAAAGTAAATAGGGGATATTCACATATACTATCCACCTGAGATCAGCTGATATATTCCATATTGTGATAAGCGCCCAGATTAAAGTTGTAAGGACAAGTAATATATCTATGGCCGCCAAAAGATTATTTTTCAGTCCAAATTGAAAATAAGTAAAATAAAAATTGAAAATAAGATTTAAAATAAAAGGTAATGCGATTAGCCATGGAAGTTTACCAGTAAATGTTTTATAAAAAACAGTGCCAAAAGATGCAAATATTAATATATATAAAAAAGTCCAAACGGGACCAAAAAGGTAGCTAGGTGGTGCCCAAGTCGGCTTTATTAATTGCGAATACCAGTTGTATGTGTTCATAATGAAATTATATCACAAAATTTTGGAGATATTTGAATTCATTTAAGAAATCTCATAAAAACTCTAATTAAAAGAACCATTAAACCGTTGTAACGATTTAATGGTTCTAAATATCTTCTATATCAAGTAGCCTTTTTTAGCACAAATAGGACTAATTCATTAATTAACTTATTAATAAGCTAGTTGTTTTTATTTGAATTTTTTAATTAATTATCTTTCTTATCTTCCAAACTATTGGAATTATCCTTATTTGCATCTTCAACTTTATTTATATCTTCATTATCTTCGCTATCTTCTTTTTCAATTTCTTTTATACTTTCATTTCCTATAATTCCATCTTCTTTTAGCCCTTTTTGTGCCTGCCATTCTTTTACTTTCTCAGCAGTTTTAGGTCCATAAACTCCATCCATAATTAATCCTAAAATTCTTTGTATATTTTTTACATCATCACCCCTTAAACCTTGTCTCAATATCCTAAAACTATTTTGATTAGAATTAATTTGATCTATATTATTAGAACCATCTTGATTACCAATTTGATTTTCTATTGGTGGAGGTAGTTTAGCTCCGCATGCTTTCATTATAGAATCAAATGACTTATTTTCTAACTTAGATGCATCCATTGCTGTTTTATCAGTAGATTTTTGAGTTTCAATAAATGCATTATGAGCTGTTTTTATAGCATTATCTCTTGCTGTTTTATCACTTAATAAATATGCAGCGCTAAGAGCGTCACGACGAGTAGCTACTGCAATCTTCATTACAGATTGTCTTGTCTCAACAATTGTTTGTTGATTATTTTCATGCGTAATAACAGCATTTGAAGCACATGTACCATCATAAACTACAACAACTGAAGGAGTTAGTGTAACCGAAGTATCTGATACTTGATCTATTTGAGCAAATGTTAATAAAGGAGAAACTAAACCTAACATTAGACTTAACACTATAATTTTTTTCATAAATATTTTACTTATAATTATTAATAATAAAACTATTGATAATTATAGCATTTTTTAAAAAAATACATTAGGTTCGAACTTCTACTAAGGTGCAAAAAATAACCATTGTAAAATATGGCTTAAAATTTTGTTCCGTGGGTAGGGAATCTTTCTCTACGAGACCAGTATACCTTTTCGTTTCGGCTATCACCGAAAAACGAAAAGCTCTTCGATCCCTACCTTATGAGACAAGCAATTGTCTCACTCACGGATCAGATACAAAAAGACACCCAAAAGGGTGCTTGTTTGTATCTGCTCCGT
>JAVHRS010000041.1:0-10881 GCA_036171755.1 Minisyncoccota bacterium | reverse complement strand
CTTCATCCTAAGTTAATAGGATGCTTCCCATTTCGAGTCACTTGACCCTACACCGCCATAACCCGGTTTAGTCGTTGAACGTTCTTCTTACTGTATATATAAACTCCCAGATGTTGGAATTTACCAAGTAAGAAGCTTCGCTGCGGATTGCCCAATCTTTAACATTTTTACCGTATCTGAGTGATTAGTTCAGCCATCTATTATATTGCTATATAGACTTGGTAGTTAAAGCTCTAAGGGGTTTCCCGCAATTAAAGAAGATTTTATGCAATATTACTAATGCATAAGCCTAACTTATATACTCAATTATTTAGAATGTGCCTAAACTATTGGGTATAAAGTTCTCAAGCATGGATATCGGTTAATTTATAGCCTAAGTTCAAGCGTATTTCTGAACTGGTAGTGACTTCTACTCTATATTGATCAATCAAAAGTTTTCTAAAACATAGTTTGTTTTTTCCAGATACTGCTATATTAGTTTTAATATAACAGTCAGTAATGAATCGATGCATTCTGGGTGTTAGTCTAATTACATCACTTGTTCCATACATTGTTTTTTTCTCAGCAAGAATTTGTTCATACTTTTGAATAATGTTTCTGTAATAATTAACTAGCATTTCAGCATACGTATCTAACTGTGCTGTCATCTTAGAAGTAAATTCTTGTTTATTGTAATTACCTCTTACTACTTGAACGTCAATGACTGTACTATTTGGGTTAACATATGTTAGATTGTCAAATGTAGTATCAACTTCACCAATATTGTTATTGTCTAAATCTGAAACAGTAAACCAATCGTTTCTTTCTCTTAGTGCGCATAATAGCCCATCTTCCCTAACCTTATCTCCAATGTTAGGTATAAAAGCAAAGATATCTTTATTACCATAGAGATTAACTGGAACAGTATCTTTGGTAATATTTATCACTCTTTTTGTAATAGACTTAAATTTAGTTCTTTCAATAAAACTCTCTGATACAACAAACCCATCTTCAGCTACAGATGGGTGCGACATAAATGCTACATTAACATTAACACCATATTTATAAGCACCTTCTTCCCCATAGCTATCTGTTTTAGAGAGAATAGTACCTTTATTTAAAGTGCTATTGTATGTTAAATTCATTAAGTCATCTGTTGGTTTAAGATCATAGCCAAAGAAAGTATGACTAGATTTATAAGTGTCAACGTCAATACAATCTAAATACAGTTGATCGTTTTCTTCATACTCAGCAAGTATTGTGTATGTTGGGACTTTCTCTACTCCGTATTCTTTATACCTTGGTACGATAGCTTTTACAACATAATCGTGTTCAGACCTAACATCATTAATATATTTACCAAGTTCATATTCAATACCAGTCTTGATGACTTTCTCATCAGGGGTTAATAGAGGAAGATGCGCTGGAAAATGGGAAGCAACATCCATCACTAATCGACTAGATGATGTATTAGCTACAAAGCTGTTAATACCAGCTAAGCCAATAAACTCTAACTTAATCTCTGTTTTTGACATGTATATTCCTTTTGGTTGATAGCCATTGGATTGGCTTTTTAGTAAAAAACAATTATATTGTGTTTACAATTAATATATATGTGGTTGAGATAGTTTCTAAATTGTTTTAAGTTTAGCATGTTTTGAACATATTAGGAGATTACTGTATGCTTGAACAATATCAAGTCAATGACTATTCATTTAATACATACCAAGAACTCAATGACAATTTACTATACCTTGATTATATTAATAAGTCCTATGAGTTTAACTTAGTTACAGTTAGCCCTGATGTAGCGTATAGATACCAAGGTAATTTATTTGGTTTATTAAGAGAATTAAATGTTTCTCCAAATCTGTTTGTATATACCATGTATTTAAACGGATATAACAACCCTGTTGATTTTAAAGGTGATAAATATTCATTAAAACTAGCCATCAAACCAAATATACCAAGCCAGTGAAAAAGAAAAACACACCAAAGCTTTATGCCTTGGTGTGTTTAGCTTTAATGCCTGAACCTAGAAGTTTTTTTTCCTATTATATTCTGTAGCGCAATCGCCGTTACAGAAAAGTTTTTCACAACTAACTTCAATATAGCAATTTAAACAATATCCTTCCGGCAGTAGTTCACGTTTATCGCTTACTACTACTTTGTTGATAGCATCTAATCTGTTATGCTCTTCTGTGATTTGAGAGCTGTCTGCAATATCCAAAATACACTCCTTAGTTTTAATTCAATTTAGAGAAACTTCTCCAATTAATTTAACGCCAAGGTTGTTGCCGATTTAACATTTGTGGATTTATTTGTAATCCTTGGTTATTAAATGCATTAGGCTGTTGCATCATAGGCTGTTGATTACTATACATAGGTTGCTGCATCATAGGTTGCTGCATCATAGGTTGCTGCATCATAGGTTGCTGCATCATTTGCTGTGGCATCATTTGCTGTGGCATCATTTGCTGTGGCATCATTTGCTGTGGCATCATAGGTTGCATCATTTGCTGTTGCGGATTTACTCCTGATTTAACAAGTTCTTGTTGAACCCATTGTGGTGTAGCAATAGCCGGTTGCATCATTTGTTGTGGCATCATCATAGGTTGCATCATCATAGGCTGTGGCATCATCCCACCATTATATCCCATATTTCCTTTAATGATATCTTCAGGTGATAAAGGTTGTTGCTGAACCGGTTGCTGCATAACTTGCTGTGCAACTTGTGGTTGCATAGTTTGTTGCATTTGCGGTATAAATTGTGGTGTATTTTGTGTTTGATCTTGGGCTGCTTTACTTTCATTAATACGCAGTTTAGTTGACTCAACTCTAACATCATCTTGATTAGGAATAACTCTAATTTCTGATGACATAGAGTAGAGATCTTCTAACTCTTTAGTCCACTCATGATTAAAAGTAAACTCTTCCATATTCAGTGCAGGTTCTTTAACTGCATTGAGTAGTTTAATAATCTCATTGATTCTGTTAGTAATGAGGTATGTTGTCTTAATAAGAATATTGAGATACCTAAAGATTTTGTTGTCTGTTCCTTCGATATAGACATCTTTCTCCGAAATATCTGGAAATATGACATTAAAAACATTATTAAGAACAAGTAAGTCTTTCTTACGAAGTTTATATCCAAAGACTTTATATTCACGGTCTTTGTCTTCTAGAGATTTAGAAATCTCATTGTACATAACAAAGTTAATTTTACCAATAGCCGGATACGGTGTGTCTTTAACTGATCCATTTTTCTTTAGGAAAATATCTAGAAGAAACGCAGTGTCGTTAACTTTGCGGCTATTTTTAACAGCAGCCATAAAGTTTTCTAGAATAGATAAATCAACTTCTCCTAAATTGCTAACGATATCTACTAACTTACTTGATTTGACTTTTTGTTGCATCTGTACATCTGATGCTAATGTAATAAGATTAACAATTAATCCAGTAAGTCTTGTGTTAATTTCTAATGTAAGTCTTCGTTTGTAAAAGTTAAATACAGATGTTTCTGGGTTTGTGTAATTTTCATTAAGAGGATGAAATATTAACTTTCCATTTGGATTCTTAAGAATACCAAAATACGGAAGAGCTAGTGGTTTATCATCAATAGTAATATCACCAATTTTCTCATCAATGTTACTGATAATACCATCATCGGCTTTTAGGCCCGCATAGTCTAGAATCGATAAATAAAACCGATTAATAACTGGGTTGAGACTGTTGTCATTCATGCTTTAATTCCTTTGTTAGTAATAAGATTTTTGATCTACAAACTCTGTTGAGAGTGTTGAAATCATACTGTTTAATTGAAAAGACATATAGTCAACTGCATTTTTATCTACTGTTACAATAGGTGAAAATAAACTATTGGCAAATGTAGGAATAGTATACCAGTTAGAAGGATATCCAGCATACGATAAGTTAATTTTAGTAGTACCTAGTAAGTCAACATATACTTCCATATGAAGAGAAGTTGTACCAGAGTTACTTTCATTAAGGAAAATATCGTTGATGAACTTACTCTTAAATATTTCTAAAATGTAATTAAAGTCTTGCTCCTCTAGATTAATAAATGAGTTAAAGTTAGTAATAAAGACTTCCGCCACTCCTGTTGGGTTAGTCATGTTTGATGCAGTAAAATACAGTTTATTAAAACCATACTTTAAAGCAAGAGACACTGAGTTCTCAATAAGTGAATAGGCTTTAACTGTTACAGGGTCTTGACCGTGCCAATAGTCGCCTACATCTGGTGTAGCTTGCATGACTGGGTTAACATAGTCTTTAGTAATGTTAAGCACTTTAAATCGTCCATAAACAGATGGATCAATATTAAGTAATTGTTGAAAGTTAAAAACAGAACTCACAATAGAATTATATCCACCGCTCCTGCTTAGATACTTTAAAAATCTATTATCATTGATACTAGGCTCAGGAATATATTTATCAGGTGCAGATACAGTTCCAATATCATACGAGTTAACATGAATTTCTTTATTCTTGTTATCAAGCATACCTGCTGTTAAAATATTACTTAAATAGTTAGTTGTAATGTTATTGTCAATATTAGATGAAATACTTTTTTTATCAAAAGTATTCATAAAAGCTGTTGACAAATAACTAGACATATCTATGGTTTTATCCATCATAGATGTATAGTTCATTAATTCAATGTTTTCTAAAACATCAGTAGGTCTTTGTGTAAAGACTTCGTTAACACCATTGTTAAAGAAGATGTTATAGATTTTATACAACTTTTCTTTACGAATAACCCCAAGTGGTGTATTGATAATCATAGTTGTTGTCTCAATCACATTGTTGATATAGTGATTAAGTTGCCCGTCAATATTACCTGTTGATGTAATACCATTGTAGTCAGTATAACCTTGAATATAACTGGTGATTTCAACACCAGCCATGTCAACAGTTTTTACCTTCATCATAAAGATAAACTTTTTAGTAGTTAACCAGTCGTTATTAATAGCTGTGCCGTAGCCTACAGAACTTGGTTGAATGATGTCACTAGCAACACCATTGATGATGTTTGGTGTAATTTTACCAGACTTAGTGTCATACATACGATCTACAACAGTATCAATAGCCGACTTAGTAACATTGACCATATACGGTCTATTAAATACAGGCATATACTCACCTGTAGGTATATATACCAGATCTTCAATAATGAAGTTTTCTGAGCCATTAATTGCAAGCATTTCTTTTCCTTTGGTAGTTAGTTAGAATGAACAAACTCGATATACTGACAGATTAAATCATTGATATCATTAGGTATTTGAAGATATCCTTCATTTATTTTAACTAGTTCTAGTTGATGTTCAAAACCAACTGGAACCCATAAATAGTTAACTATTTCTTTACTAGCTTCAGTTATTGTTTTCTCAATAATAGAGGTTTTTTCTTCTTCTGTTACAAATGTATAATATGGATTAATTTTCTTAATAAGATGTTTATTAACACCATTTCTTACAATCACATTAATATAATTGTTTTGTTCTCCACGATATGAACTGAGCAGCATTGCTATAAATGGTTGATTGTTTTTGATCAAAATAACTTTAGCAAGTAGTAAGAGTTCTACTACTTTTCTAAGTTCAACGTAATAAAGAGCTCTAGGATTAATAAACTTACTAAGAAACCATCCTAGCATATATATTTGTACTTTACTGATTCCTTTGTCCATTAAAATTTTGACATTTTGTAACTCATCGTTATAAGCGGCATAGTCAAAATCAGAATGTCCTAACACAGATACTAAAGTTTGTAAGTTACTAAGAGCGTGTTGTATCTCAACAACTGTCCCCACAGAAATATCTGAAGTTTTTCTATAGTCTTCAAAGTAACTAATATCTTCTTTACCTGGGTCTTTACTACTAGCTTTACTTCTAATGATTCCACCATCTGCTGTGGCAAAACTTCCTTTATACTTGATAGTCTGAAAGATAAAAGAAATGATATTACACTTCTTATTATAGAAGTCAATCGTAATCAACTTGTTAAAAATAATTTCACTGATAAGACTATCAAGAATATCGTCGTCGCTTAATCCAGTATTAATAATTAGATGTTCGTTTTTTGTAGCACCTATTAACGTAATTTGATTAACTTCAATATACTCACGAAGTTTCTCCAATTCAGCTGATGCATAAACATCAGTCTTAATAAAGAGCATAAAGATCTTATAATAATAATGAGATGTAAGCTGTTTAATATACCCATAGTAATCTAAGTACAATGGAGATAATGCCCTGATAAATACGATTGTAGAGATAAGGTCGCTATACTCTTGTTTAATATAGGTCTTTTCTCTGATTGTATTCATATCAGGATCAAAGAGAAAGTTATCTTTGATGTTGTCTGGAAAAGGAATAAGATTTTCTTTGCTTTTAGCCCAGCGTTTAAACCTCTCAAAATCAAGTAAATTTGAAGCTGTAACTAGACTATCTTCAATCATATTGATTGTTTTGATATCGTTATAAGCTATTTTGTAATTATCTGTTGAAGCAGCTTGAAAGATATCATAGATAGCTTTTTGTGTCTTTACTGGTAGTGTTAGCACATACTCATTGATTTGATCATAAATTGTTGTAATGTTACTTTGATCTTTGTAAAAATCTAAGATGTCATACAAAATAGGTGGCTCGTCTTTAAAATACACTTGTAGTACATTTAACCCGTACTCTGATTGTTCAATTTTGTAATTAAGCATTTAAACTCCTTTTGTGAAAAATATGCGAACGTTTACAAGTAGTATATATGTGGCTGAAATAGTTTCTAAAATACAAGAAATACCTGTCTCTAACACTAAGGAAAGAGACAGGTTATTTTTATTAAAGAGCCAAGTCGTCAAGCTCTTGAATGTTTTCCTTAACAGCTACTTGTGTATTATTACCTGTACGCCCTTTAACCTCCATAGGTTTACGAGGACTGTTGTCATACTCTTCATCTGTATAATTTACAATAATGTTTCCAACAATATTAAGAATTAAATCAGCTAGGCCCAACGCCATTTTAGATGATACCATTTCTTCAGAGAGTGGATTTTTATCTTTATCCCTAAATACATGGAAAGGAGATGTTTTTAATGTAAAGACTAATTTTGGTTTAGCTTCCATAATCACACTAAAATAAACTAAACCTTCTTTAGACTTACCAATATGAAGTGTTGATACAATACGTTTATTAACTGTTGGTTTATCATTTTCATAAATGAATGATAAAGAGTCAATAGCAAACTTAGTACCTGGTTGGCCGTTAGCTACATCTTTAAGAAGATTCATAATAGTAACCATAGTAGGATGATCACTTGGAAAAGAAATAACTCCATCTTTGCCAGTGACTCCTGTATATACAGTAATGCGTGGATTACCGTCTCTAAAACTAAAAATTAATTTAGCTTTACGGTTGTTTTCATCACCAGTATCATCCCCCCAAATTACAAGTTTGGAGACATCATAATACTTATTGTAAAGTGTTGCCATGATTGATTCCTTTGTGTGGTTAATGTTGTTGAGTATATGTTGAGGATCTATTACAAAAAATAGTAAAAAATGGGTACAATTGTGTTTAATACTTTGGATTCTTTCCTTTGTCCAAACCATGCGTGTTGTAGTAAAAAACGTAATGGCAGCTAGAATTCAGTAATTTAGTGGTGAAACAACTTTTTTTCTTTTAACTGGAGTATATGTATATGAAAGCCTTTCGTAACGTTGGTGGAAATGTAATTGAAATTGAAGTGGACGTTGACGCTCAAGGCGTACCTCTACTTCCTAAAGATACAACTGTAGATGCACGTCCAACACCAGCTGTAGGACACTATGTAACGGTGGTTGGTAATGCTTGGGTGCAAATCCCTCTACCTGTAGAAAATTTTGAATTTGCTTATAAAAAACAATTAGCTTTAGAAAAACTTGCTACCTATAAATCTTGGTATTTAGACCAACCTGTTGTACATGCAACTGTTACATTTGATGCAGATGAATTAGCACGTAATCGTTTAATTCAAGCTTTAGTTATTAACGGTGCTACTGGTTATTTACCACCTGCTTGGGTTGCTGCTGATAATTCAGCTTTCCCTATTACAACTTTAGCTGACCTGTCTGGTCTTATTAATACAGTTCAAACAGCCTTTGCAACTCGTTTCTTTGAGATGAACGTTATTCGTGATCAATTGCTTGCATCAGCTGATGAAGCTGCTCTAAACGCAGTTGTAATTCCTGTTAAACCACAACAGTTCTAATTTTTAATTAGAAAAAAACACCAGCCTTGTTATATGCAAGGCTGGTGTTTTAAACTATTTCCCAAATATAAATTCAAAAGACATGACGTCCATAAGTGGATGGACTTTCTTCTTTTTCATAGCTTCATATACTTCTAAACGTTTCTTTAAGGGAGCTGGAGCAAACATAACATGGTCTCCAAACACTGATAACAAATATTCATTAAATGGCAAGAAACTCATATCCTCATGTGGCATTTTAAAATACTTAGTATTCCAGCTCTTTCTTGTTTTAATAACACCTGTATTAGACTCAAGTAAGTCTAACCTTATAAAGTTACTATAACTTAGTAAATCAAAAGGAATATGGGTAAATAGAAGTATTTTATCTTCTTTACTATAGTGTACATCTTTGGTAAAAAGATCTATATCATCTTCTTTCCTAAGAGCATTTAAACAGTAATTGTTAATAGAATCAATAAAGAGTTGTTTCTCTGTTGTAGAGTGTCTTAATTGTTCTGGTTTATATACTCTTTTTACATAGGAGTAGTCATTGATATAAAACTTAATGTTAAGAGAGTTTGAAGAGAAAAAGTTAGTTAAGAATTCTATTTCTTCTAATAGATTTTCAAGTATATCTTTTTTAGGTACAAGAATAATATTCATATAAGGAACTGAGTTAATCAAGTTCCTAAGAAGTGTAGTTACATTAAATACATATAAAGTGTATTCAGCTAAATTAGGTTTTTCTGGTACTATTCTAGATTCATCATATACGCTCTGCACTGGGGTAAACAGTGTCTCTAGTGCTAAACTAGTACCCATGCTTGCTGGAAACCCACTTTCGGATTTTTTACTAAGAATATTGTTCAATTGTATTCTCCTTTTGTTTGAATACTTCTATGTATTTTAAAAGCTTTTTAATCTCTGTTTCTACTAATGTATGCTTAGTAGTTAAGTTAGTAAAAAGAGTGTCATGTATATTAGCATCTAATGTATAAGTGTTAGATACATCAAGCACACTATCAGTTAATATATATGTAACACTAGAAGATTCAGAAATATTTTCTTTAATAAGTTTTTTGAGATTATAGTCAAGATACCTTAATTTTAAGTCTTGAAAAGTTATATTAAAAGGATGGTCTCTAGATAAAAGAAGTCTAATATGACTATCAGGTCTTAACTTAGTAATAAGCTTATCTAAGCGTTCTAGTGTTGTAGCTGCTGTTACATTAATAGTGACGTATGTATAAGCATTTGTATTTTCTATAAAAGTATAATTAGAATCTTCTACTTTAACATAACCTTTAGCTTGTTCTTCACCATGAGCGAGTCTTTCTAGACTTCCATTAGCAATAATTCTATCAAAAGACGTGTAAGTGTGATAATGTCCTACATGTATAAAGCCTTTGACAAGAGGTAAAAAGTACTCTTCTTTAAAATGAAATCCAGAGTACTTTTTACCTACTAACTGATAAGCAAATTGCCCATGAAATATACCTATATCAACTTGTGATATAGAATACTCTAATAACTTATCTTGTACTTGCTTTTCTAAGATAATATGATCATGTACCCATTCATCTGGTATATAAAGTACATATTTATTGTACTCTTTAATGTATTCTATGTCTAGGACTTTGTGATAAATAAGGTTACATTTATTGGTACGAATATCATTGAGTTTTACTAGAATTTCAGATTGATTTCTATCATGGGATGGTGTACCTTCTAAAACTCTAAGTAGTATATTGTTAGTGTGGCAAAAAGTTAAAAGATCATTAAAAAGGTCAATAATTAATAAAAGTTCTTTAGAGTTAGCATCTAATAAACTGTCAAATAAATCTCCGGCAATAAAAAGAATATTAATATTTTTATTTTGTTGTGAGAGTATCTGTGTTCTGATAGTGTTACAGATATGGGTGGTTGGTGTATTTTTGTGTCCAAGGTGAATATCACTAATAGTTATATACTTCACTATACTGTCCTTTTTTGTTTCATTGTATTTGGACAATATTGAAAAAGAGTTGGCTCTTTAGTTTTGGCATATTTTGAAGAGTTTAATACATTTTCTTGGTAAAGCGTATTATGGTGGTTTTTTATTTGGTTTTTCCCTAAGGAGTTTATGATGAGAGTTCAGATTTTAGCTAATGGTGGTAATGGTAACAGTGGTCTTGGAACTAATGGTGGTACGTTAGGTGGACCACTTGTTTTAGCTGGCAATCCTACTTCTGCTTTAGAAGCTGCTACTAAAGGTTATATTGATACGGTTGTAACCAGTTTAAATGCTGACAATTTAACAAGTGGAACAGTTAGTATTTCCAGAATGCCAGAAATGGTTGGTGACTTAACTAAAGTGGCTGGAAACAGTAATTTAGCATTAGTGGGTAGTGGTGTGACTGCTGGTACTTATCCTAAAGTTACAGTTGACACTAAAGGCCGCGTTACCGCTGGCAGTACTTTAGTGTCAACTGATATTCCAAGTTTAGCTTGGGGAAATGTTGCCAGTGGCTTGCCTACTACTCTGAGCGGTTATGGTATCAGTGATGGTGTAAGCACTAGTGGTGGAACACTCACTGGGTTCTTGACGTTAAGTGCTGATCCTACTACAGCACTTCATGCTGCTACTAAGGGATATGTAGATAGTGCTCTTAGTG
>JAVHRS010000040.1:0-2405 GCA_036171755.1 Minisyncoccota bacterium | reverse complement strand
CAAGAAGTTTTAAAAGATTCCTGAGTACTTTACATGCATATATAAGATGATTCCTCTCGTCGAAGCCGATCATCCCCCTTTGTCCCGCCGTAGTTTTATACGGAGGCGGAATTTGTTAATGAACTTTATACTCTCTACTTATTTCTCTATCTGTTTCACGTTTCTTGATAGTTTCCCTTTTGTCGAAAACTTTCTTTCCACGTGCCACGGCGATAGATACTTTAATGTAGGGACCTTTACTATACAATGACAAGGGGATAAGAGTCAATCCTTTAGTAGAGTCTTTATCAGCAAGTCTTTTGATTTCCTTCTTAGATAATAGAAGCTTCCTCGTCCTATCTGGGTCGTAGCCAGGATCGGTATTGTGAGGCTGGTATGGTGGAATATGCATATTCATAATATATGCTTCACCACCTCGCACTATACAAAAAGCAGAATTGATTACTCCACTTCCATTTTTTATAGCTTTCACTTCAAAGCCATTTAGTTCAATGCCAGCTTCGAAAGTTTCTTCAACACTATAATTAAAGTGTGCTTTTCTGTTGTCTATATATGTTGCCATATATTTATATTTTACCATAAAATTTTAATTTCCCTCTCCTGATAAGGAGGGGGTTGGGGGAGGTTTGATTTTTAGTGTATAATGCACTAACTATGGATAAAAACAAAAAACCAAATCAGCCCAAAATACCAAACATTGCAAACCAAATAATCATTGCAGTATTTATATTTATTAGTATTACTCTTATTTATACTCTTATCACCAAGAAGCCAGAAGATATAAAGCAGATGACGATTTCTGATGTTGCTAAAAGCGTTATAAGTGGAACAGTGGAGAAGATCGTGGTTTCAGGTGGTGATGTGAATATTACTTTTAAAGATCAAACAAAAGGAACTGCCAAGAAAGAATTAGAAAGTTCTCTATCTCAGACTTTTTATAATTATGGAGTTACTCCTACACAATTAGACGTGACTCCAATTGAAATTAAAACGGAGTCAGGATTCTGGTATACAATTTTGAATCTTTTACCTTTCTTACTTCCTGTATTTATAATTATATTTTTTATTTGGATGCTTACTCGCCAAGTGAAAGGTCAAGGAATGCAAGCTTTCACTTTTGGTCAATCCAAAGCCAGAATCACAGATCCAAATGACAAGAATAATAAAGTAACATTCAAAGATGTAGCAGGTGCTAAAGAAGCCAAAGAAGAATTAAAAGAAATCGTAGACTTCTTAAAGAATCCTAAAAAGTTTCTAGACATCGGTGCTCGAATTCCAAAAGGTGTAATTCTTACTGGTGCCCCAGGTACAGGCAAGACCTTACTCGCAAGAGCTGTCGCTGGGGAAGCGGCTGTTCCTTTCTTCCATTTGTCAGGTAGTGAATTCGTAGAAATGTTCGTTGGAGTCGGTGCTTCACGTGTACGCGACTTATTTAAAATGGCTAAAAAGGCTGCTCCTTCAATAGTATTTATCGATGAGATAGATGCTGTCGGGCGCGTCCGTGGTACGGGTGTGGGAGGAGGCAATGATGAACGTGAACAGACCTTGAACCAAATACTTGTGGAAATGGATGGTTTTGAACCAAATGAAAAGGTAATAGTTATGGCTGCAACGAATAGAGGCGATGTACTTGATCCAGCCCTCCTACGTCCCGGACGTTTCGATAGAAGAGTCGTGCTTGATCTACCAGACCGTGGTGATCGTGAAGAAATTTTAAAAATTCATTCGAGCAAGAAACCATTTGCAGAAGATGTGAACTTGAAAGTTATCGCTGAACGCACACCAGGATTCTCAGGAGCTGACCTATCTTCAATCATGAATGAAGGAGCAATACTCGCTGCACGTGAAGACAGGAAGAAAGTCGCACAGTTTGATCTTGTACGTTCTATTGAGAAAGTTATGATGGGGCCAGAGAGGAAGAGTCATTTACTTTCCAAAAAAGAAAAACAAATTACTGCTTATCATGAAGCCGGTCATGCGCTCGTGGCTTCAATGTTGCCACATGCTGATCCAGTACACAAAGTCTCCATCGTTTCTCGTGGTAATACAGGAGGATATACTTTGAAGCTTCCGCTAGAAGAGAGGAGAATGCAAAGCAAGAAAGAATTCCTAGATGATATTGCGATGTCTTTGGGTGGATACGTTGCCGAGGAAATGGTTTTCGGAGATATAACGACTGGACCATCAAATGATCTTCAAGTAGCGACGAGTTTGGCTCGTGCAATGGTGACGAGGTGGGGAATGAGTGATGAAATAGGTCCGATAGCA
This sequence comes from Minisyncoccota bacterium, assembly GCA_036171755.1. GTDB lineage: Bacteria > Patescibacteriota > Minisyncoccia > Phycocordibacterales > UBA9973 > UBA8515. Next base: position 137 of record JAVHRS010000040.1, on the reverse strand, counting down.
CTCGAAAGTGATGGCGGACGCACAATGTTTGGACGTGGGGTAAATGACAGTGAATATTCTGAACGCGTAAGTGCTCTTATAGATAGCGAAGTCTCAAAGATTATGAATAATGCTTTCGCTGTGGCTCGTACTGTCCT
>JAVHRS010000039.1:0-2695 GCA_036171755.1 Minisyncoccota bacterium | reverse complement strand
ATGTTATGAACTACAACGGAAGCAGATTTCCGACGAGTCTTCCTAAAAAAATTGCAAATTATTACTTCATCCGTGAATTTTGCTATGCCTCAATGTTTCGCTTTAATAGTAGCGGTCATTTCAATATTCCTTATGGTGGTATTGCTTACAATAGCAAAGACTTTAGAAGCAAAGTGGATCATATTTTTAGCGATGAAGTAAAAAATCTTTTTAAAAATACTGTTATCAAAAATCAAGATTTTGAAAAGATTTTTAATGGGTATCAATTTTCAAAAAACGATTTCATTTTTCTTGATCCTCCATACGATACTGATTTCAGTGATTATGAAAAAAAATCTTTTGAGAAAAAAGATCAAGAAAGATTGGCGAAGTGTCTTTATGACACAAAAGCAAATTTTATTCTTATAATCAAAAACACGCCTTTCATTTCGAGTTTATACAAAAATAAAAAAGGAATAAAAATTGATAAATTCGACAAAACCTATCTCTACAATGTTAAAGGCAGAAACGATAGAGATGTTGAACACCTTGTCATTTATAATTTTTGATGTCGTATGCAAAAATTTATCAACACAATTATACATGGCGATTGCATAGAGGAAATGAAAAAACTTCCCGATGATTCTGTTGATTTAATTTTTGCCGATCCACCTTATTATTTACAACTTCCAAAAGGAAAACGCTTAAAAAGAGCCGACGGCTCCGAAATTATTCCGGTTGATAATGATTGGGATCAATTTGAAGGATACGAAGATTATGACAACTTTACTCAAAATTGGATTAAAGAGTGTCAAAGAATTTTGAAACCGACGGGCACATTTTGGGTAATCGGAATGTATCACAATATTTTCCGAGTCGGAACAATAATGCAAAATTTAGGACTTTGGTTTTTGAATGATGTGATATGGATAAAAACTGACGCTTTGCCGAATTTGAATGGTCGTCGTTTTACAAATAATCACGAAACAATAATTTGGTCGGTAAAAAATAAAGATTGTAAAAAATATACTTTCAATTACGAATTTCTAAAGAAAATGAATGGCGGTATTCAAATGAAAGATACCGATTGGATCTTTGGACTTTGCAAAGGAAAAGAAAGGTTGAAAGATGAAAACGGCATAAAGGCGCATCCAACACAAAAGCCGCTGAAACTTATCCAGCAAATTTTACTAACAGCGAGCAATAAAGGCGATTTGGTTTTTGATCCGTTTATGGGCAGTGGAACAACTGCCGTTGTTGCGAAAGCTCTTGATAGAAATTGGATAGGAATTGAAAAAGACAAAAAATATATTGATTTGGCAAATAATAGAGTAAAAAATTATGGAAAATAAACGAAAACATCTTGAATTTATACAAGGAATCATTTCCAGAATGGCTGGCAATTTGTTTTTCCTAAGAGGTTGGACGATTACTTTGATTGGCGCATTGCTCGCACTATTTTCAAAAGGCAATAACTCAAATTATATTATTTATTTTCTTATAGTCCTCACTCTCGTATTTTGGATTTTAGACGGTTATTTTCTTTCTCAAGAACGATTATTTAGAGACTTGTATAACCATGTTAGAAAATTAAAAGAGGAAGAAATTGATTTTTCTATGGATACAAGAGAATATCAAAAATTAAAGAAAAATACTCTGATATATTCTATGTTTTCGCCAACCCTTTTAATTTTCTATTTACCATTGATTGGCGCCGCATTATTTATTGCGTACCAAATAAAATAAAATTATGGCAAAAAAAGTATTTGTTAGTTTCGATTTTGATAATGATAGTGGTATTAAAAATTTTGTAATGGGACAAGCAAAATTATTAACCTCTCCATTTTGGGGTGCGGATTGGTCAATGAAAGAAGCGGTGGCACAAACCAAATGGGAAGACGAAGCAGAAAGAAGAATAAAGCAGTGTGATATTGTTCTCGTTATGGTCGGAAGGCAAACTTATAAAGCAAGTGGCGTGCTAAAAGAAGTAGAATTTGCACGACAATATAATAAGCCAATTGCGCAGATTATTGCTTATTCTGATCTTGTAAATCCGACTCCTGTTGCTAATGCCGGTCGGCTATATAGGTGGAGTTGGGAAAATTTAAAAACACTTCTTTAAGTAAAAAATATGACAACAAAAAGACAAGTTTTTTATAGTTTTCATTACAAACCAGATTGCTGGCGTGCTTCAACGGTGCGCAATATTGGTGTTATTGAGGGGAATAAACCAGCCCCTGATAATGATTGGGAGACAATCACGAGCAGTGGCGATGAAGCAATTAAGAAATGGATAAAAGATCAAATGCAGTATCGTTCATGCACGATTGTTCTTGTTGGTAACAAAACCGCAGATAGAAAATGGATAAATTACGAAATAGTGAAGTCGTGGGATGCAGGAATGGGCGTTGTGGGCATATATATCCACGGACTAAAAAACAGTCAGGAATTGATTTCTGAAAAGGGAAATAATCCTTTCGATTATATAACCCATGGAGGAACCAAGGAAAAACTATCTACGATTGTAAAATGTTATAATCCAGCAGGAGCTAATAGCAAAGAAAGATATGATTGGATTTCACGAAATATAGCAAATGCGGTCGAAGAAGCAATAAAAATTAGAAATAATAATTAATTCCGCCAAAAAAATTGCCGTCGGAAGCGAGGGCGTGGCGGAAGGGGGGTTTGGGGGGAATTCCGCCACGCCCGAGCGAAT
>JAVHRS010000038.1:0-12189 GCA_036171755.1 Minisyncoccota bacterium | reverse complement strand
GAACCATGATAAAACTCACAGACCCAAGCAAATTGCACTCTCTTGGCTGGAAACACCAAGTAGAGCTAGAAGAGGGAATTCAAAGAGTTTATGAGTGGTACTTAAATAGAGAGAGGGCAAACATATGAATAAAATATTAAACCTCATAGGAAGAAATAAAGAACTTTTTACAGATGATATTCAAGAAAACAATGAGGCACTAAAGAATATTGTTTCTTCATCTTCATTTCTGGTTATTGGTGGAGCAGGTAGTATCGGTCAAGCCGTCACAAAAGAGATATTCAAAAGAAACCCTCAGAAGCTTCATGTCGTTGATATATCTGAAAATAACATGGTTGAATTAGTTCGAGATATCAGAAGTAGTTTTGGATATATTGATGGGGAGTTTGCTACTTTTGCACTTGATATTGGAAGTTTAGAATATGATGCTTTTATTAAAGCTGATGGGAAATATGATTATGTTCTTAATCTTTCAGCTTTAAAGCATGTCCGTAGTGAAAAAGATCCTTTTACTCTTATGCGTATGATTGAAACAAATGTTTTCAATACAGATAAAACTCTGCAGCAATCTATCGAAAATGGCACTAAAAAATATTTTTGTGTATCTACAGATAAAGCAGCGAACCCCGTAAATATGATGGGTGCCAGCAAGCGAATTATGGAGATGTTTGTTATGAGAAAGTCACAGCAAATTAATGTTTCTATGGCAAGATTTGCTAATGTTGCTTTTAGTGATGGGTCTCTTTTACATGGCTTTGACCAACGTATCAAGAAAAATCAACCAATAGTTGCTCCAAATGATATAAAAAGATATTTTGTAACGCCGCAAGAAAGTGGTGAACTTTGTTTGATGTCTTGTATCTTTGGAGAAAATCGAGATATATTTTTTCCAAAATTAAGTGAGAATCTGCACCTTATCACTTTTGCAGAGATTGCTGTTAAATATTTAGAAACTTTGGGTTACGAACCTTATCTTTGTAAAGATGAAGATGAAGCCAGAGAACTCTCTAAGACTTTGCCACAACAAGGAAAATGGCCTTGTCTGTTTACTTCAAGTGATACAACAGGTGAAAAAGATTTTGAAGAGTTTTTCACTGATGCAGAAACTTTAGATATGGATAGATTTGAAAATTTGGGTGTAATCAAAAATGAAGCTATCTTTGATGAAGAGAAGTTGAACTATTTTGAGGGTACTATCAAAAGTTATAAAAATAATTTGTCGTGGACAAAAGATGACATCGTAAAAGAGTTTTTTGCAATGATTCCAGATTTTGGACACAAAGAAACTGGTAAATATCTTGATGGAAAAATGTAATATGCAAAATATAGTTGATTTCATAAAACAAACATTTAAAACTCAAGAGTTTATCCCTTTACATGAACCAAGATTTATTGGTAATGAAAAAAAATACTTGAATGATTGTATAGATTCTACATTTGTTTCAAGTGTTGGAAAATATGTAGATAGTTTTGAAAAAGAGTTTGCATTAAAAGTAGGATGCAAATTTGCAATAGCCACTGTCAATGGCACAGCAGCTTTACATGTAAGCCTTATGTTAGCGGATGTAAATAAGGATGATGAAGTTGTCACGCAACCACTTACTTTTATCGCTACATGTAACGCTATTAGCTACATTGGTGCAACGCCTATATTTGTAGATGTTGATTTAGATACGATGGGTTTAAGTCCAAAGTCATTAAAAGATTTTTTAGAAACTCATTGTGAAATAAAAGAGAATCAATGTATAAATAAAACTACAAAAAAAATCATAAAAGCTTGTGTTCCAATGCACACTTTTGGGCATCCTTGTAGAATAAAAGAGATAAAAGAGATTTGTGACGCATGGAATATTGTTTTAGTTGAAGATGCTGCTGAGAGCTTAGGAAGCTACTATAAAAATAAGCATACAGGCACTTTTGGAAAAGTGGGAGCATTTAGTTTTAATGGTAATAAAATCATCACTTCTGGCGGTGGTGGAGTAATCGTCACCGACGATGAAGCCTTAGCAAAAAGAGCTAAACATATCACAACAACGGCGAAAATCCCTCACAAGTATGAGTATGTTCACGATGAGATAGGCTATAACTACAGGATGCCAAATATTAATGCTGCTCTTTTAGTAGCTCAACTCGAACAATTAGATACATTTTTAGAATCAAAAAGAGAACTAGCTTTAAAATATAAAGAGTTTTTTTCAAATGAAAATATAAATTTTATAGAAGAACCCAAAGATTCAAAATCAAACTATTGGCTTCAAGCCGTTTTACTCCGTGATGAGCTTGAGAGAAATGAGTTCTTAGAGTTTACAAACCAAAATGGTGTGATGACGAGACCTATTTGGAGACTTATGAATGAGTTAGAGATGTTTCAAGATTGTCAAAAAACATCTTTAGAAAATGCAAAATACTTAGAAGAGAGAGTTGTAAACATTCCAAGTAGTGTGAGATTATGAAAAAAGAGAAGATAGTTTTAGTTGGCGGTGGTGGACATTGTCGTAGTGTTATTGATGTTATTGAGCAAGAAAATAGATTTGAAATAATTGGAATAGTTGATAAAAAAGAGTTTATAGGAAACGATATTTTAGGATATAAAATAATTGCTTGTGATGATGAACTAAAAACTATAAAAGATAGCTGTCAAAATGCACTCATCACAGTCGGACAAATAACATCAAATAAAATACGTGTCAAACTATTTGAACAATTGAAACAATTAGGATTTCATCTACCTATCATCGTTTCACCTTTGGCATATATTTCAAAACACTCTTTCGTCGATGAAGGTACAATTGTAATGCATCATGCCCTAATCAATGCAAATGCCAAGATTGGTAAAAATTGTATTATTAATTCAAAAGCGTTGATAGAACACGACGCTATAATCGAAGATAATTGCCATATCTCAACAGCAAGTGTCTTAAATGGTGGTGTAGTTGTAAAAGAAAATACATTTTTTGGAAGTAATGCGACTTCAAAAGAGTATATTGAAATAGATGGTTTTATAAAAGCTGGGAGTTTAGTAAAATGAATAAAGTATTCATAATCGCAGAAGCTGGAGTCAATCACAATGGTTCAATTGAACTTGCCAAAAAACTAATAGATGTTGCAAGTCAAGCAGGTGCAGATGCTGTAAAGTTTCAAACATTTAAAGCTGAAAAATTGGTATCTAAAAATGCTCAAAAAGCAGATTATCAAAAACAAACTACAGATAAATCTGAATCGCAATTTGATATGATAAAAAAACTTGAACTTCATTTAGATACACATAAAGAGCTTATAGCTTATTGTGAAAGTAAAAAAATATTATTTTTATCTACTCCATTTGATCATGATAGTATTGAACTTTTAAGTGATTTAGGTCTAGAAATCTTTAAAATTCCTAGCGGTGAAATTACGAACCTTCCATATTTACGACATATTGGAAGGCTGGGTAAAAAAGTAATACTCTCAACTGGGATGGCAGATATTGGAGAGATCGAAGATGCACTCGATATTTTAATAGAAGTAGGAACAAAAAAAGAAGATATTACTATTTTACATGCAAATACAATGTATCCAACACCTATGGAAGATGTCAATTTAAAAGCGATGGTAACGATTGGCAATACATTTGATATACCTTTTGGATATAGTGACCATACTTTAGGCATAGAAGTGGATATTGCTGCTGTTGCTATGGGAGCAAGTTGTATAGAAAAACATTTTACTTTAGACAAAACTATGGACGGACCAGATCATAAAGCAAGTTTGGAACCGCAAGAACTTCAAGCAATGGTCAAGGCTATCCGAAACATAGAGTTAGCTTTGGGAAGTAGTGTGAAAAAACCTTCAAAGAGTGAAATGCCAAATATGCAAATCGCTAGAAAATCGATAGTAGCTAGTTGCGAGATAAAAAAAGGTGAGATTTTTACGGAAGAAAACCTTATTATAAAAAGACCTGGAAATGGAATAAACCCAATGCGTTGGGATGAAGTAGTTGGAACTATTGCACAAAAAGATTATAAAGAAGATGATTTGATATGACTGAATCACATCGAGTAGAATACAAACAAACACTGACTGATTCTCTTGAAAAAGAAGTGGTTGCTTTTTTAAACTACCATGAAGGCGGGATTGTCTACATCGGGATAAATAGCCGTGGAGAAGTCGTAGGTTGTGAAAATCCTGATGAAATACAACTCAAAATAAAAGACAAACTTAAACACAACATCTCTCCATCTTGTCTTGGACTTTTTGAAGTCATACTTGAAACAACTGAAAATAAAAATATCATAAAAATCATTGTCGCGAGTGGAAGAGAAACACCCTACTATATCAAAAAGAATGGTATGTCTGAAAAAGGTTGTTTTATACGCATAGGAAGCAGTAGTGAGCCTATGAGTCAAAATATGATTGAGAAACTATTTGCTTCAAGAGTACGAAACTCTTTGGGAAACATTCGATCTCGTAGGCAAGATTTGAGCTTTGAACAGTTGAAAATTTACTATGAAGAAAAAGCTCTTAAACTCAATGATAGATTTGCATCGAATCTAGAACTTTTAACCGAAGATGGTTACTACAATTACGTGGCATACCTTATGGCTGATAGTAATGGAGTATCTATCAAGGTTGCAAAATATGCAGGCACTAATAAAGTGAACCTTATAGAAAACAATGAATATGGCTATTGCTCTCTTATAAAAGCTACCAAGAGAGTGCTTGAAAAACTAGAGATTGAAAATAAGACAGCAGCACTCATCACCTCTACTACAAGAAAAGAGCAACCTCTTTGGAATAAAGTAGCTCTTCGAAAGGCAGTGATTAATGCAATAGTACACAATGACTACACTACAGAAAATCCTCCTGTTTTTGAGATATTTTCAGATAGAATCGAGATCACTTCTACTGGTGGGCTCTGTGTCATTAAAAATATTGAAGATTTTTTCTCTGGGTATTCTAAACCTACATGTAGAGAACTTATGAGAATATACAAAGATTTAGAACTTGTGGAACATCTAGGCTCTGGACTAAACAGAATACTAGAAACCTATACGCAAGAGAACTTTGTAATAAAACAAAACTATATGAAAAATATTTTCTATAAAAATGAAAAGCCCTTAGATGTCGGTGTAAATGTCGGTGTAAATGTCGGTGTAAATGTCGGTGTAAACGAAGTGTTTGAATATATCAAAAAGCATCAGCCCGTAAAAGCTAGTATCATTGCAGAGAATTTTCCAATAGTAACAAAACGAACAATTGAGCGATGGCTCAAACAACTCAAAGAGGAACAGAAAATAGAGTTTCAAGGAAGCTCAAAAACTGGAGGATATTTTGCAAAATAAACGAAAAATCTGTGTAGTAACAGGAACTAGAGCTGAATATGGTTTGCTTTATTGGTTAATGAAAGAGATTGAGGCAGATAATGAACTTGAACTTCAAATCATCGTTACGGGAATGCATTTAAGTCCCGAATTTGGGTTAACGCATAAAGAGATTGAAAAAGATTTTAAAATCGATAAAAAAATAGAGATGCTTTTATCCTCAGATACATCTATTGGTATTTCAAAATCGATGGGATTGGCTCAAATAAGTTTTGCCGAAGCCTATGAAGATTTAAAACCAGATATTTTAATTGTTCTTGGGGATAGGTATGAAATTTTTTCTGCAGTAAGTTCGGCAATGGTAGCTCGAATTCCTATTGTTCATCTTCATGGTGGAGAAACAACAGAAGGTGCTTTTGATGAGTCTATAAGACATAGTATTACCAAAATGAGTCATCTACATTTTACAGCTACAGATGAATATAAAAACAGAGTTATTCAGCTTGGTGAACATCCTAGTAGAGTTTTCAATGTTGGTGGAATGGGTATAGAAAATATAAAAAGATTACCACTCCTTACAAAAGAAGCGTTTGAAACATCAATAGATTTTAAACTCAATAAAAAAAATATTTTAGTGACGTTTCATCCCGTTACACTCGAAAACTCAACTGCAAAAAATCAGTTTCAAGAACTGCTCAATGCCATTGATACACTTGAAGAAACAAACATAATATTTACCAAAGCAAATAGTGATACTGATGGAAGAGTGATAAATCAGATGATAGATGAATATGTCGCAAAAAACTCTCATAAATCAGTAGGATTTACTTCACTAGGACAACTACGATATTTAAGTGCTTTGCAATTTGTAGATGCGATGGTGGGGAATAGTTCAAGTGGACTCGCAGAAGCACCGAGTTTTAAAATAGGAACTATAAATATCGGAGATAGACAAAAAGGACGTATCAAAGCACACAGTGTTATTGACTGCTTTTCTGATAAAAAAAGCGTGATGGAAGCCTTTACAAAACTTTATTCAAAAGAGTTTCAAGAAACATTAAAAACTGTACAAAATCCTTATGGTGATGGATGTGCAAGTAAAAAGATTGTTGAAGAGATTAAAAAGATTGACTTAAATACAATTATAAAAAAAACGTTTTTTGATATCAAGGTTGTATAATGAAAAACTTTCAAAACATTGTATTAACACCCACTTCGACTATAAAAGAAGCTTTGAAAATTATAGATAGTGGTGCTATGAAACTCGCTATTGTTGTAGATGAAGATGAAAAGCTTGTTGGAACGCTTACAGATGGAGACATAAGAAGAGGACTCTTAGGAGATTTGACTTTAAGTGATACTATAGAAACTATTGTCTTTAAAACACCAACTGTATGCAACATAGAAGATAGCAAAGAAAAAATCCTTGAAGTAGCAATAGCAAAAAAACTCTATCAAATTCCAATCGTAGATAATAATGGAAAGCTTATTGGCATACAGGAAGTAGATGAGCTACTCAAAACTACAAACAAACCAAATAAAGTAGTTCTTATGGTCGGAGGACTTGGAACGAGACTTTATCCATTAACAAAGAACACTCCAAAACCTATGCTTCAAGTTGGCAATAAACCCATCCTTGAAACTATCATACTCAATTTTAAAAAGTATGGATTTACAAATATTATTTTAAGTGTAAGTTACAAATCAGAAATCATAGAAAATTATTTTGGAGATGGTAACAACTTTGGCGTGAATATAAAATATATCCATGAAGAGAAACGCATGGGAACAGCAGGTGCTTTAAGCTTGATTCAAAATACACTTGATGAGCCTTTTTTTGTTATGAACGGAGATTTACTTACAAATATAAACTTTGAGCATATGATGGATTATCATATACAAAATGGCTCGATTGCGACTATGGGAGTAAGAGAGTATGATTTTCAAGTTCCTTATGGTGTCGTACATGTAGAGGGAATAGAGATTAAAAGCATAGAAGAGAAGCCTGTTCATAATTTTTATGTAAGTGGCGGAGTATATGTTTTGAGTCCAGATACACTTAAATATATTCCTCAAAATGAGTATTTTGATATGCCGACTTTATTTGAAAACATCATAGCAGATAGTAAAAAAAGCATCTCTTTTCCCATTCGAGAATACTGGCTGGATATAGGAAGAATAGAAGAGTTTGAAAAAGCAAATAATGAATATCACGAGGTTTTTTGATGTATAAAGAGAAAAGCTTTTTAGCTATTATTCCTGCACGAGGTGGGAGTAAAAGAGTTCCACGAAAAAATGTACTTGATTTATGCGGGAAACCTCTTATCGCTTGGAGTATAGAATCTGGATTAAATAGTAAATGTATAGATAAGGTTATTGTTTCAAGTGATGATGATGAGATTTTAAAGCTTTCTGAAAAATTTGGAGCAGAAACTATCAAACGACCTGATGACCTAGCAAGTGATACTGCGACTACATTTGATGCAATAAAACACACAATAGATAATCTTGAAAAATATGATTATGTAGTTTTACTCCAACCTACAAGTCCACTGAGAAATGCATACCATATAAATGAAGCTATAGAGCTTTTAGAAGCAAAAAATGCTGATGCAGTGGTAAGTATATGTGAGATGGATCATAGTCCACTTTGGAGTAATACTTTACCAGAAGACAATAGCATGAGTAACTTCTTAAGAGATGAAATACTAAATAAACGAAGTCAAGATTTAGATACATATTACAGACTAAATGGTGCCATTTATATCTGTGAGACAAATAAGCTCTTAGAAAATAAAAGTTTTTTTCTTAAAGATAATATTTTTGCATATAAGATGGATAGAAAAAGCTCTATTGATATTGATGAAGAGATTGATTTTAAGATAGCGGAAGTTTTGATGAGACGAAATGACTAAAAAACTTTTTAAAAATTCATTTATCTATATACTTGGTGATGTTTTAAATAAATCTATTCCTTTCTTTATGTTACCAGTACTTACAAGGTATTTAACTCCCGAAGATTATGGAATTATATCAATGTTCACCGTTTTAGTATCAATATTTATGGTCTTTACTGGATTAAGTATTCATGGAGTGATAAATATAAATTATTTTAAGATGCAAAAAGAAGAGTTAAAAATTTTTATTGGAAATTGTATAATTGTATTGAATATCTCTACTATGATATTATTAATTTTTGTATATTTATTGCATCCTATTTTTATAGAAAGATTATCGATTAACATGGAATGGCTAATGCTCGCTGTAGTTTTGGCTTTTGCTCAGTTTTTGACAACGGTAAATCTTTTATTATGGATAGTTGAACAAAAATCAATACAGTATAGTATTTATCAAATATTACAAACTTTTATGACAACTGCATTATCTATACTTTTGATCGTTGGTTTTAGTATGAATTGGAAAGGACAACTTTTAGCAACAGCAATAAGTATTTTATTGTTCTCTGTCATAAGTTTTGTCTTTATTATTAAAAGGGGATACTTTATATTTAAGCCTAATAAAGAGTATATAAAAGATGCTCTTAGATTTGGAATACCTTTAATCCCACATGCTTTATCTGATTGGGTAAAAACAGGAGTAGATAGGCTTGTTCTTATGTCTGTATTGGGGGCAACAGTTACGGGGTTATATGCGGTAGGATATCAAATAGGAATGGTGATTTTAGTGTTAGTAACAGCCTTTAATAAAGCTTGGAGTCCGTATATTTTTAAAGTATTGTCAAATAATCCAACTATTGAAAATAAAAAGAAAATAGTACGATATACATATATTTACTTTGTTGGTATTTTTCTTTTTGCTTATGCATTTGGTTATTTAGCAAAAATCTTGATACCTTATTTTTTGGGAGAACGATTTATAGCATCTACAGAATTTATATTATTGTTTGCTATTGCATTTGCATTTCAGGGTATGTATTTTATGGTAACTAATTATATTTTTTATGTAAAAAAGACATATTTATTAGCATATGTGACTTTTGCAACAGCTATTTTACACATTGGACTTTTATTTTTGTTTGTCAATTTAAATGGAGCCATAGGAGCCGCACAAGCTAGTGTCATATCATTTGCAGTAACTTTTATTGCAGTTTGGATCTTGGCTAGTAGAGTTTACAAAATGCCATGGAAAGTTTGGAATAATGAATAAACTTCGTAAAATACTTAAAAATATTGAAAAAACACTATTTAGCTTCTATCGAGTTTTGAAAAATGGAACTTTTGTAACAAATACTTCGATTCCTATTGCTCTAGATAAAGAAGTTTTTATACTTGGTAATGGTCCTAGTCTTAAAGAGATGTTAGATGATCATTTGGAATTACTAAAAACAAAAAAAACTTTTTGTGTTAATAACTTTTGTATGTCAGAATATTTTACTCTGATAAAGCCAGAATACTATATTTTATTAGATTCTGCTTTTTTTATGATAAAAAATACTTCTTCGCGATTTTTAGTTTTACAAGAAAATATTTTTACTGCTTTAGAAAAAAATGTTACTTGGCCAATGACTCTTTTTATTCCAGCACACACAGATATGTATAAACAATGGGATTCTCTTAGAAAAAAAAATGAGAACATAAATATAAATTTTATTAATACAAATTTAGCGAATGGATTTGAAAAAATTAGTTTTTTTCTTTATAAAAATAATTATGCGATGCCTGTAGCCCAAAATGTATTGATAGCTGCTATTTTTTTTAGCTTAAATATGGGCTATAAAAATATTTATTTACTTGGAGCTGATCACTCTTGGTGTCAAGATCTCTGCGTGAATGATCAGAATCAATTGTGTATCTTAGATAAACATTTTAATGGATTAGAAAAAAAAATATTTTTTAAAGGTCATACATCGGATGAAGTATGGAATATGAAGGATATTTTAATGGCATGGTCTAAAACTTTTGAAGGGTATATGATACTTGAAAAATACTCGCGTTATTTAAATAAAAATATATATAATATAACACAAAACAGTTACATTGATGCGTTTATTAGAGTTAAAATAGAAGATTTATATTAGGATGAAAATATTAATGTTTATTAAAAATCCTTTATCTGTTTGGCTAATAAAATTGATAAGATCGAAAATTTTAGAATATCAAAATAGAAAAAAATTTTTGAAAATAGGGTATATGTCAAGTATGCTAAATTGTCAGTTAGGTGTCTATAATACTCTTTATAATGATGTAAGTTTAAATGAAGTTATCTTAGGAGATTTTACTTATATTGCAGCAAATACAAATATAGCTAAAACAAAAGTTGGTAAATTTTGTAGTATTGGTCCAAATTGTAAAATTGGACTAGGAAGGCACCCAAGTAGAGAGTTTGTATCAACACATCCTATATTTTTTTCAACTTTAAAACAAGCTCAAATTACATTTGCTGATAAAAATTATTTTGAAGAGTTTGAAAATATTGAAATAGGTAATGATGTTTGGATTGGGGCTAGTGTCATTATAGTTGATGGAGTTAAAATTGGCGATGGAGTCATAGTTGCTGCTGGATCGGTTGTAACAAAAGATATGCCTCCATATTCAATTGTTGGTGGTGTACCTGCTAAAATTATAAAATATAGATTTGAAAAAGAAGAAATTAAAAAACTTTTGGAATTAAAGTGGTGGAATCTGGATATTGAATATTTAAAAGTTAATTTTAAAAAATTTCATAATGTACATGAGTTTATAAGGTGAACAAAAAATGGATATAGCTAATCACAAAAAAAATGGTTACCTTTCTCAAGCTTTTGACCCTTATAATTTGGCAAAATGCATCGAATGGGTCTTACATGTAAGCGATTATGAGACACTTTGTAAGAGTGCGAGAGAGAAAGTTGTAAGAGAATTTGATGGCAAATATAGTTGCAAAAAAATATATAAAGTTGTATATGGAAATTTTAAATGACTAATACAATATGTTTAGATGAAAATTACAGCACCACAAGATTAGTAACACAAGAAAAGATAATTATGGCAAAAACAATAGAAGATAAATTTGAGAGCATTTTATTTTTACCTGCAAATGAAAACCGAAAGGGTGAAGGTGGTTTACGCACAAAAGGGTATTTCAAAAAAAGTTATGAGAATAAACCACTTATATCAATAGTTACTGTCGTTTATAATGGCGAAAAATATTTAGAAGAAACTATTTTAAGTGTTATAAATCAAACGTACGATAATGTGGAGTATATCATTATCGATGGCGGTTCTACTGATAAAACTTTGGAAATCATAAAAAAATATGAAGATAAAATAGACTACTGGATAAGCGAAAAAGATAAGGGAATCTATGATGCTATGAATAAAGGTGTAACACTTTGTGTCGGAGAGATAATAGGCATCGTTAATGCAGATGATTTCATTTACCTAGAAACTTTAGAAAATGTAAAAGATGCCCTACTTAAAGATACAATGTTTACCTATGGAGATCTAGATTTAGCGTACGATAATGGAGAAATTTTTGGCAAAGCATATTCACTGGGATTGGAAAATATAAAATATAAAATTTTTAGACATATGCCATTTTTACATCCTACAATGTTTATAAAAAAAGAGGTTTATAAAAAAATTGGATTGTATGACACATCCTACAAGTTAAGTGCTGATTATGATTTTATTTTACGGCTGATTGAGGGCAATGTGATGGGGAAAAGATTAAATTTACCAACGGGTGTTTTTAGACTTGGTGGACAGAGTGGAGGAGTTACATCTTATCTTGAAAATAACAAGTTACTTCGCAATCATGGAGTTAATTTTTTTCTTGTATATATGAATAGTGCCATATTATTCGCAAAATTATTTATCAGAAAGATTCTTAGTTAATGATCTCCATCATCATCCCTTGTTTTAATTCGCAAAATAGCATAGCAACGACA
>JAVHRS010000037.1:0-2814 GCA_036171755.1 Minisyncoccota bacterium | reverse complement strand
AGTCCGGATTGAGGTCTGAAACTCGACCTCATGAAGTTGGAATTGCTAGTAATCGTGAATCAGATATGTCACGGTGAATATGTTCCTGGGTCTTGTACTCACCGCCCGTCATGGCATGGGAGGCAGTAATATTGGAAGTCCCTCTGGTAATATGGGGGCCCATAGTAGGACTGCTGACTGGGCTAAAGTCGTAACAAGGTATCCGTAGGAGAACCTGCGGATGGACTATCTCCTTATAAATTCTCTAAAGAGAATCTTAAAAAATTGTATTTTCTCCTAATATCTCATTTATTTGTTCTTTAAAATAATCTGAATAGTTAAAGTTAGTTAATGTTTAAACAAGTAGTTTAAATAGTTAATAAAATGAGAATTTTAAAAATAACTCATAGCACAAAGTGGATGCCTTGACTTAAATGTCCGAAGAAAGACGTACTAATCTGCGATAAGCCTAGATAAGCTGATAAGAAGCGATATTAATCTAGGATTTCTGAATGGGGGAACCTAATACAGTTTAATCTGTATTGCTCATATATGAGCGGACACATTGTGAACTGAAATATCTAAGTAGCAATGGAAAAGAAATCAATTGAGATTCCCTTAGTAGTGACGAGCGAACGGGGATCAGTCCAAACCGTAAAAACAGTATAGATAGCTTTTTGTTTTACGGGGTTGTAGGAAAAATATATAGGGAGGCTATTAAACCTAGATATAAATTATCTTTATTAGAAGAATGAGTTGGGAAACTCAACCATAGAGGGTGAAAGTCCTGTATTTTAAAATATAGATATTATGTATGTATTTATTCCTGAGTAGGTTCGGACACGAGAAATCCGGACTGAAGCTGGGAGGACCATCTTCCAAGACTAAATAGCATTTAAGATCGATAGCGAACAAGTACCGTGAGGGAAAGGTGAAAAGAACCCCGGGAGGGGAGTGAAATAGAACCTGAAACTTTGTGCTTTCAAAGAGTAGGAGCCCGCAAGGGTGACTGCGTACTTTTTGTAGAACGGACCAACGAGTTAGTGTATGTGGCAAGGTTAAGACAGGTATAGTCGGAGCCGAAGTGAAAGCGAGCCTGAATAGGGCGATAAGTCATACATACTGGACCCGAAACTAGGAGAGCTACTCATGAGCAGGCTGAAGTGGTGGTAAGACACCATGGAGGGCCGAACCAATTAGAGCTGCAAGTCTATTGGATGACTTGTGAGTAGGAGTGAAAAGCTAATCGATCCTAGAGATAGCTGGTTCTCCGCGAAATAGCTTTAGGGCTAGCCTTGATTAACTATTATACGGGGGTAGGGCTCTGATAAGACTAGCGGGTCTTCACGGACTTAGCAAATCTTGATAAACTTCGAATACCGTATAAATTATTTCAAGAGTCAGACAGTGACAGATAAGTGCCATTGTCAAAAGGGAAACAGCCCAGACTACTATCTAAGGTCCCTAATTAATAACTAAGTGGCAAAGGATGTGAGATTGCTGTGACAACCAGGAAGTTGGCTTAGAAGCAGCCATTCTTTTAAAGAGTGCGTAATAGCTCACTGGTCTAGCGATTTTGCGCCGAAAATCCAACGGGGCTAAGTTATTAACCGAAGATGTAGATTTATACTAATGTTAGTATAAGTGGTAGCGGAGCGTTCTGTATGCCGATGAAGGTCAATGGTGATGTTGGCTGGAGGTATCAGAAGTGAAAATGTTGGTATGAGTAACGTTAATGAGATGAAAACTCTCATCGTCGAACACCCAAGGTTTCCTGCACAACGTCAGTCGATGCAGGGTTAGTCGGTCCTAAGGTGCACCTGAAATGGAAAGCCGATGGATACATGGTTAATATTCCATGACTATTAAATAATATGTTGAAGGGGGGACGCATCGGGATATAGAGGACAATTAATATGTTCTTGTTACGAAAACGAAGGCTGTAATATAGGCAAATCCGTATTACACTAAGTCGAGTTTAGTTAAGCTGGATCGTATAGCAATATATGTGAAAGTGGCCTCTACTATATTCTGGTGCCGAGAAAAGCCTCTAGACGTTTAAATTATTTAGTAACCGTACCGCAAACGAACACACGTGGGTTGGTAGAGAATACTAAGACGAACGGGATAAATATGCTTAAGGAACTCGGCAAATCAACGGTCGTAACTTCGGGATAAGACCTACCAATAAGGTACTTTACTTTATTGGTTGCAACAAATGAATTCATGCGACTGTTTACCAAAAACACAGCTCTCTGCAAAATCGCAAGATGATGTATAGGGGGTGATGCCTGCCCAGTGCCAGAAGATCACGGGGATGAGTGCAAGCTCTGAACCTAAGTCCTGGTGAACGGCGGCCGTAACTATAACGGTCCTAAGGTAGCGAAATTCCTTGTCGGGTAAGTTCCGACCCGCACGAATGGCATAACGGTCTGAGCACTGTCTCAAGCATGGACTCGGTGAAATTGCAATGTCGGTAAAAATGCCGACTACCTGTAGCAAGACGGAAAGACCCTATGGAGCTTTACTATAACTTGGTATTGTGTTATGTTTTAAGATGTGCAGGATAGGTGGGAAACTGTGAAGTGAAGACATTAGTTTTCATGGAGTTGACCTTGAGATACCACCCCTCTTAAAATGTAATTCTAACTCGAAAATTCGAGGACAGTGCTTGGTGGGTAGTTTAACTGGGGCGGTTGCCTCCTAAAGAGTAACGGAGGCGCACAAAGGTTGACTAATACCGGATGGAAATCGGTATGATAGTGTATTCGCATAAGTCAGCTTGACTGAGAGACCTACAAGTCGATCAGAGACGAAAGTCGGTGAAAGTGATCC
>JAVHRS010000036.1:0-2850 GCA_036171755.1 Minisyncoccota bacterium | reverse complement strand
GGCACATATATGAAGCAATATTACACCACTATAGGACTTGAAATTCATGCAGAATTACACACTAATTCAAAGATGTTTTGTGGTTGTAAGAATGACCCTGATGAAGCTAATCCAGATGTAAATATTTGTCCTGTTTGTATGGCTTATCCTGGAACTTTACCTGTAATAAATAAAAAGGCCGTGGAGAGTGTTATAAAAGTAGGTCTTGCTCTTAATGCAAATATTGCTGACTTTACAGAATTTGATCGAAAGAATTATTTCTATCCAGATATTCCAAAAGGATATCAGATCTCTCAATATAAATATCCAATTGTTTCAGGTGGTAAACTAAAAGGAATAGATATTACTCGAGTACACCTAGAAGAAGATACAGCCACAAGTAAACACGACAGAGGAGATTATTCTCTGGTAGATTTTAATCGTGCAGGAGTACCTCTTATGGAGCTTGTAACTGAACCAGTAATACATTCTGCAAAACAAGCAGGGGATTTTGGACGAGAGCTTCAGATAGTTTTAAGATATTTAGGAGTCTCTGAAGCAAATATGGAGAAAGGCCAAATGCGAGTAGAACTTAATATTTCCATTTCAGAAGACAAAAACAAACTTGGTACAAAGGTAGAAGTTAAAAATATCAATTCATTTAAGGCAATGGAACGTGCAGCTGAATACGAGACGAAAAGAATGGCTGCTCTTCTTGATGCAGGTAAAGGAGAAGAAATAGTACAGGAAACTCGTGGTTGGAATGAGAATAAACAGTCAACTTTCTCCCAGCGCAAGAAAGAGAATGCCAATGACTATCGTTACTTCCCAGACCCAGACTTACCAAAACTTTATTTAAGTAAGGTTTTTGATATAGAAAAATTAAGAAGTGAACTTCCAGAACTTCCAGAAGTAAAAAGAAATAGGTATAGAGATGATTATGGAATTAAAGATGAAGATATAGAAAGTTATATTGTAGACCAAAATTTAGGAATATATTTTGAAGAAGTTGCTAATATTTTAAATAGTAAAGAGAAAATTAAAAACGCTTCAAATTACATTACTTCAGACTATCTTGGAATGAAAAAAGTAAATTCTGATATTACACTACCTTCTTCTAAAAATTTTGCAGAATTAATACAGATGATAAGTGATAGTAAGATTTCTTCCCGTGGAGCTAAGGACATACTAGCTATGATAGTATTAAAAGACGATTCACCACTTAAAATTGCAGAGGAAAAAGGTTTAATACAAAATCATGACGAGGGTGCACTTAAGGAAATTGTTCAAAAAATAATTGATGCCAATCCTGAAATAGTGGCTACTTACAAAGGAGGAAAAGAAAATGCTATAATGTCCTTAGTTGGACAAGTTATGAAAGAGAGTAAGGGTAGTGCAAATCCAAGTCTTGTTCATAAATTATTAAAAGAATTATTAATTAACTAGATGCTTAGCAAATTATATGAAAAAAATTAAAGTAGCTATAAATGGTTTTGGAAGAATAGGTCGTGCATTTTTAAAAATTGCATGGGAAAGAGAAGATATTGAAATAGTTGCCGTAAATGACTTGGGTTCTATTGAAAGTCTTTCTTATTTGCTTCGCCATGATACTGTTTATCGTAACTGGGGACATAAAGTAGAGGTTGTTGGAACGGATTTAGTAATTGATGAAAAAATTGTAAAATTTATTTCTGAAAAAGATACAACTAAACTTCCTTGGAATGATTTGAAAGTTGATGTAGTTGTTGAATCTACAGGTCTTTTTACATCATATGATAAGGCAAAATTTCATATAGACCAAGGTGCTAAAAAAGTTGTTATTTCAGCTCCAGCTAAAGGCGAAAGTGAGACAAAAGGTGAGACAATTCTTCTTGGTGTAAACGAAGAAAAATTTGGTATATGTGATATTACTTCAAATGCATCTTGTACAACAAATGCCGCAAGTCCTCTCATTGCAATAATGTATGAATCTATTGGGATAGAAAAAGCTATATTAAACACAGTTCATGGATATACAGCTACTCAGGCACTCGTAGACGGCCCAAGCAAAAAAGACCTTCGTGAAGGCCGTGCAGCCGCTCAAAACATTATTCCAAGTTCTACAGGTGCAGCTATTGCTGTGACAAAAGCCTTTCCAGAACTTACGGGATTATTTGATGGTATTTCTATTCGTGTGCCAGTACCAGCAGGTTCAATCGTAGATATTACATTTATTGCTAAGAGAGATACTACAGTAGAAGAAGTAAATGAAATTATGAAAAAGGCTGCTCTTGATCCAAGATGGGAAAAACTATTTGCTGTTACAGAAGACAATCTAGTCTCCTCAGATATTCTCGGAGAAAGTCATGCTTGTATTGCAGACCTTGAGATGACTCGCGTCGTCGGAGGTAATCTTGTAAAAGTCATGGGCTGGTATGATAACGAAATGGGGTATACATACACACTTGTAGATCACGTAATTAAAACAGGGAATACTATAAAATAATCTTTATTCTATCTCGCCTTCAAATACAAAAGTAGCGGGACCACGTAAAATTACGTGGTCTTGTTTGTTCTTAGATAGATAAAGCTTTCCACCGGGGAATTCCAGATTTATTTCTTCCCCTAGGTTAGACCTAGGGGAAAGTTTATTTAAAATTGAAAATACTGCACAAGCACCGGTACCACAAGCAAGAGTTGCTCCGCAACCACGTTCCCAGACTTTGACTTTGTAATAATCATCATTTATTTTTTCTACAAACTCAATATTTATTTTATTAGGGAAATGAGAATCATTTTCTATTTTGGGGCCAATAGTTTTCAAATCTATCTTATTCAAATCTTCTACTAATGTAACAGTGTGAGGATTACCCATAGAGACACAATTAAAAT
>JAVHRS010000035.1:86034-90338 GCA_036171755.1 Minisyncoccota bacterium | reverse complement strand
TTTTTTATTTGCCTACTCTGTTTAAGATTTTCGGCATCCTCTTTTTTATTAACTTCTTTAAATTAACAAAAAAGAGGATGCCGAAATGACAAATAAAATAAAAATCAAAAAATGAAATCTATCCGCCTCGCAAATTTAATAATTTGCGAGGCTTGTTGTACTCTCAAAAACCTTATGGGTTTTCCATAGTAATCACCTAGTTCTTCGTATTCACTACGACACAGGAAAAACATATAGCTCCATTAAATTCTTAATCGCACAATGTTTTATTTTCAAAGAAATTATCCTTACCACAAATCCAGACTCTCTCCTCTTTGTGCTCTTGTTATTCTCTCTCTTTAATAACAAGCTCCTTCGTAAAGACATTTCAGATCACAAAAGTGGGTTAAGCCTTTATGGTCTGCCTATGTCTCCTCAAACTTTCGCTTGAGAAATCACGGTTGTGAATATTGTTTATTAGTTTCGGTTTGCGGCTTCTACTATTAAACTATTCACGGTGCAAACAGATATGTTTTGAAGATTGTTCTAGAACACTCTCTCTTTCTACCTAACTTACAGGCTTAGGTGCCATCCCCTTTATCAGGGTTCAGAGGTGAACATCAATCCTCTATATCTCCTTTAATGTACTCTCTCCTCATTTTGATTTGGATTATTCTTTTGAATTCTCCTCCTCAACTCTCTTGGTCATAGTATAGCACTTTGTTTACAGAATGTCAATGCTATGTGATAATGATAAAATAATATAGTAAAATATATTGATAAATAAGGATATTTTGTTTAGCTGTTTTGTCACATTTGCGTGAAAATAATGAATATGCTACAATTAAAATATAAATTTATGTTATTAATTAACTATAAAAAATTATGGATCAAAATAACGATGAAAAGATATTAATTGATGCTGGCCTATCTGAGGAGCAATCTGCTGTATATAGTGCACTTCTTGATAAAGGCCCAATGAAAGCAGGGTCTATCTCTTCTTGGACGGGTATAAAAAGGGGTCTTATTTATAAAGTCCTTGATCAACTAGAAATTATGGGTCTTATAACTAAAAAGGGTGGGGATGGTACTGTTGCCGTTTTTTCACCTGAGCACCCATCTCAACTTGAACAAATTATTGAAAGAAAGGAGAAATCAATAAAACTAGCTAAAGGAATGCTCATGTCTTCGATAGGGACACTATCCTCTAAGTTTAATCTTCTTTCAGGTAAGCCAAATGTGCAATTTTTCGAGGGGAAGGAGGGTGTGGAGAGAGTTCTAGAAGATACGCTAAATACTAGTGGGGAAATTCTGACATATGTGGATATGGAAATTGTTGAGAAATACTTTAAAGACATTAATAGTAAATATGTTACTAAAAGAGAAAAATTAAATATTAAAAAAAGGTTATTAGTAATTAAAAATGACTATACATTAAATTTATTTAAAAAATGGAATACTGAAAATCCTAATTTCTTTTCTGTTACAGATTTAAAAATAGTTGAAACGCCCATTAATGAAGTAGAGGGTTCTATTCAGATATATGATAATAAAATAGGAATAATTACTATCTCAAATAATAATTTAATTAGCATTATTATTGAGGATGAAAGAATAAATAAATTATTTAAAAGTATTTTTGAAGCACTCTATTTAGTCTCTCCTTCCTTCACCCCATAACCCTCCTTAACTGTTTCATATACAGCATACCATTCTCCGTTATTCAAGAAGCATCTAACCAATGATTTTCCTTCAGGAATTGAATCGTTTAATCTCTCAAGATTATCTGATTTCTTAATCTCAATATCTTCATCAATTGTATTTCCATACATATTTATTAATTCTTCTTGAGTTTTTTGCTTAGCTAAGATATCTTTGTTTTTTTCTTCATCCCAAACTAAATCAAACTCTTCTGTTTCATTTGTCTTTTTGAATCCTTTTGAAATAAATCCCTTTTCAAAATATCTCATATTACTTGGATTATCTTTTCTGCATGATGCATGAAGAATATTTTCTTTTGCTTCTTGTATAAGAGCTTCATCCATCATGGCTTCACCTAAACCAAAACTTTTACTCGCCTCGTCTACATTCAAAGCACTAGCATATAGACCATCTTTTTGCTCTTCAAATCTAACAAAGGCTCTAGTATTACCATCTTTTTCGAATGTATAGAAATAATTTTTCTCTTTATTTTCTTCTGGATTAAATGCCGTTTTGAAATATGTTTTAAGTGATTCAACAAAGTTTTGATCAGGATGATTCTTCCAATTTGTTTGATATAGTTGTAACATTTCAGATTGTTGCTCTTCTTCAATATTTGTTGCTTCTTTTCTTGAGAATACAGCACCTTCTATGTTTTCAAGTGATAGTTTCTCTCCATTTCTTGATGCTTGTTTAAATATTGCAAAAGTTGTTAGGGTGTCTGCATTAATACGGTTAAGCTCATTTGATATTTCATTAATATTTACCTCTTTGTCATTATCTACATCCTTATATATTTGAGAAAGTAATTGTTCCCCTTTAATATATAGTGTTTCTTCAATTTTTTGAATTAATTCAGGGTTTGTTTCAATTTCATCTTTAAATTTGGTTCTGGTAAATTCAACTATTTTATTAACATTATCAATTATCTCTCCGTATATTGAAAATACTTTGGATGCAACTTCTTCTGGTAATTTCTCTCCAATAGTTAATATTTTGTCTCCCATTTTTTGACCACCATAAGCAACAGAAAAGAATGTTCTTAGTCCACTTTCTTTATATTTATTTGAAAATTTTTTTAGTGGAGCTATTGATTCATTCGTACTTGTTTTAAATATCTGGAATAAATAATACTGTTCTTTTAACTTTAATTTTATTAAGGATATATTTAAATCATATTCAATAAAATTAACAAACTCGGAATTAAAAAAATCAATAAAATCATCTAAATCCTTATTAGAAATAATATTTTTTTTGTTATACAAAATATTTTCTGTTGAGATTGGATTTACTTTTAAATAAATTTCATTTCTAATATTATTACTTTCTTCTACTAAAGAAGTAAGATTATTTTCTTTAATAATTATCTCTATTCCCTCAGGGCTTAACATATCATACTTCCTAAAAGCTTCCATGATTTTTTTATTAATTTCACTTAGTCTGTTTAACATCTTTTCATCAATTATACCAATTTTAAAATTTTTCTTAGTCTCATAAAAATCATCATAATCATATACAGATATCATATCTCTAGAAATCTTATTTATACATTTATCATCGTTGTTTATGTATGATCCAATTGTATTTAATACTAAAACATTTTCTTCTTTTTTGCCTTCTTTTTTTTCTTCATCTTCTTTTTCTCTTCTTTTGTAAGCCCAATAAAAATCTTCATATTCATCTAATCTATTTTCAAATTTATTTAACTGATATTTTATCTTAGAAGAATAAAAATATAATGTATCAAATTTATTTGATACATTATTAAGATTTTTTATAATTTCTTCAATTACATTATATTTAGAATAATATTCTCCTTGAGCAGCTTCTTTTAAAATATAAAAAATTATATCTAAATAATATGAAGATTTATCTATATCATTTAAATCATTAGTTTTTATTAGATTAAATAAAGAAATAATACGTTCTTTATATTCAGAGGTCTTCCCAATATAAAAGATTACTTCATCATAAAAATCACCAGTATAATTATACCCAGCCTCAGTTTTCCCTTCATAAGAATCCTCATAACAACTAAAAAAAGTTTCTGGTCTAACATTTGTTGTAGCATATCCTGTTTGGAATATTAGAGAAACAAATTCTTTATATCTCTCTGGTAAACTAGTAATTATTTTAAAAGACCTATCTGCAGTACTTTCTCCTGTTTCCTTATCTTTTACATCATTAGAAAAATAAGAAATTAAGTAATTTGAAAAAGTTTCTCCACTTTGATCATAGGAACGTACACCATTATTATTTCTACATCTATCCACATCATAATTATTTGTTCTAAAATATATATTATAAAGTAATTCTGTAACATGTCTTATGGATTTATATAATGTTTCATATTTTAATATAGGGGGTTTAGAATTTTTTAAAATATTTGTAAAATTTTTCATTTCTTCTTCATTAAAATTAGCAGGTGTTAATTCTAAAATTTTTTTTATAGTTTCATTTTCTAGTTCTTCGTTTTTAGGATTTAATATTTCTTTTTCTGCTTCAGATATATTCCATCCTTTTTGTTTTTCTATTTTAGGTGGTTGTTCTTGTTTCATATCTCCTATTCTACCAAATTTTACATATCTGGACAAAATAGGGTTTTTAGAGTATGTAGCAAGAAC
>JAVHRS010000035.1:75878-85934 GCA_036171755.1 Minisyncoccota bacterium | reverse complement strand
TACCAAATTTTACATATCTGGACAAAATAGGGTTTTTAGAGTATGTAGCAAGAACCGTATGTAGCAAGAACGGTTCTTGCTACATATAGATTTACTATAATATACAATTAATATATAAATTATATTTTTATTAATTTATATGATAATATATAAAATATATGGAAGAAATAGATAAATATATAAACAAACAACTAAGAGCATCTCCTGAAACATTAAGAAAATTTATTGATTCTATAGAAGTAGATACCTTAATTGAATGTATTAAAAATCTTGAAATTAATGCAATTCCAATTGGAGAAGGAGGTAATGCTATTATTTATATTTCAGATATAGATGATTTTAAAAATGCTTGTCTTAAAAAAATAAAAGAAAAACCACAAATTAATTCTAACAATATAGATGAGGAACATAAATACCAAATGATGGCAAGAATGATTGGTGTAAATACACCACTCGCATTATTTTCATTTAAATCAATAGAAAATATAGAATATTTAGTGATGGAGAGAATTAATGGTAATACAGTAGGTGATATAGTTCGAAATATGGATCTTCTACCTATAAATTTTAATAAAGAAAAATTTATAAATTCATTAAAAGAACAAATATTAAAATTACATAATGCTGGAATATATCACAGAGATTTACATTTTGATAATGTAATGATAAATGAAAATGGAGATGCAGTTATCATTGACTTTGGTACTGCTACAGTTGGTACAGGTAGTGATTATACATATGAGGAGGGGGTTAGTATGTATAACAATAAATTGGGTCATTATGAATATGTAAATGGATATTTTAAGGATGATGATAAAATGGTTAAAAATATTATAGCAAGCGTAATGAACTTTAATAATAAATAGCTTTATATAATTTAGTTTTTGTATTATAAATAATTAAATATATTATGATAGTAAATGATGAATTCAGTAAAAAAATAATTGAAAAATATATAGATATGAAGTCTAGGAATTTTACCGAGGATTATTTGGATATAAATATTTTAGGAAAAATAAAAATATACATTAATGCAAAACCTAAACATATTTTTTTATCTTTGGAAGTTGAAAATGACCAAATTTATCTAGGGTCAAATAATTAATATTTCACATATATTATTTCACAAGGACAGTCCTTGTGAAATACAATATTGAATGCACCGAACAATCTATAGACAAAACTCGATTTTTGGAGTATTATAATAATATCGAAATTTAAAAGTTTTTATTTACATGTTTACTTTTTTAATGCAGTAACGACATATATACTTATTTATGAACTACTTGTTTACAATCGAATTCCGTTCTAAATCAATCATATTTGTTCAAGAATAACCCCTTATAATAAGAGGGTTAATCCTGTGTTCTTAAGGCGAACAAAAAGTCGCGATGATAACAATAATAATTATATCAACCTTGGCCCTAGTGATAGGAGCCGGTGTTGGGTATTATTTGCGTCTCATTGTCTCACTTGGTCAAAAGGGTTCTATGGAACTTGAGATTAAGAAGGTAATGCTAGCCGCAAAAGAAGAAGCTCAGAAAGTAATAGATGAGGCAAAAAAGAAAGGAGAGGCTCATCTAGCTGAGGTCAACAAAGAAACAAAGGTCAAAGAAGAAGAGTGGAAACACACAGAAAATCGTCTCATTAAAAAAGACGAACTTCTTGATGCTCGTCAGACAGAGATAGATCGTGAGGTAGAAAAAATTAAACAGAAAGTTGAAGAAGTAAAGAAGATTAAAGAGCGTGTCGATGGTATGCAAGATGAGAAAGAGAAAGAATTAGAGAAAGTAGCCAGACTTTCTACAGAAGATGCAAAAGAAATATTATTCAAAGATATTGAAGAAAAGTACGAAGAAGATTTTCTTATTCGTATGCAAAAGATGGAAACATCAAACTCTGAGAAATTGGATCGTCGTGCAAAAGATATTCTTTCTGCAAGTATCAACCGCCTTGCCTCTTCTACCGCATCAGAAATGATGACAACTTCAGTCAGTATTTCCAATGATGAAATCAAAGGTAAAATAATTGGTAAAGAAGGTAGGAATATCAGAGCATTTGAGAAAGCATCAGGGGTTGAACTCATTATTGATGAGACACCAGGAGCAATCGTTATCTCATCTTTTGACCCAGTTCGCCGACAAGTAGCTCGCCTTGCGCTTGAGAATCTTATACTAGACGGTAGAATACAACCAGCAAAAATTGAGGAAATGGTACTGAAAGCTCAAGAAGATATCAATAAAATAATAAAAGATAAAGGAGACCAAGCTGTATATGAATGTGGAATATTCAATCTTGACCCACGCATTATAGCTATTGTCGGACGTCTATACTTCCGTACTTCATATGGACAGAACGTCCTCCAACACTCTATAGAGATGGCCCACATATCGGGAATGCTCGCTGAAGAGCTCGGCGCTGACGTACAGATAGCCAAGGCAGGAGCACTCGTCCACGATATAGGTAAGGCTCTCGACCATGAAGTCCAAGGTACACACATCGATATAGGGATCCGAATTCTTCAAAAATTTAAGGCTGATCCAAGAATTATCACAGCCATGAAGAGTCACCATGATGATACTCCACACGAATCTATAGAAGCTGTCATTGTTCAGACTGCTGACCATATATCAGGAGGACGCCCAGGAGCACGTAGAGATAGTGTAGAAAATTATATTAAGCGTTTACAAGAGTTAGAAGCCCTTGCTACGAGCTTTGAGGGTGTTGAGAAGTCATATGCCCTCTCAGCAGGACGCGAAATTCGTATATTCGTCACACCTGAAAAAGTGGGAGATGTCGCTGCCAAAGAAATGGCTCGTGATATAGCTAAAAAGATTGAACAAGAGCTCACCTACCCTGGCGAAATAAGGGTCACTCTCATCCGTGAAAACCGAATCATCGAGTACGCAAGATAGCCTCACCCCCTTGTGTTTAAATTAGCTTGGTATATAATAATATTATACCTATTTATTAGGGATCGTTTGCAAACGGTCGAATATTATTTAGCTAGCATTCTTATTTTTACGAATAAGAAACTAAAATAAATGAATAAACAAGCTTTAATAGAATTAGTTCACGAAAAATTAGGCGGTACAAAAGTACAAGCTGAAGAAATTGTGAATTCAATATTTGATGCTATTGTAGCAACTTTGAAAAAAGGAGGCGAAGTATCAATAGCAGGAATCGGGATCTTTTCAGTAAAGGCTCGCGCAGCTAGAATGGCTCGCAATCCAAAAACTGGAGAGCAAGTAAAGGTTGCAGCAACAACAGTTCCAAAGTTTAGAGCAGCAAAAGCTCTTAAGGAAGCTGTAAAATAATATTTAAATTGTTCACACAATTTTTTAATATAAAGAAAAAACCACTCTATTCTATCTAGGAGTGGTTTTTCTATTTTTATAAAAACCTAGTAACTATAAATATGAATATTACACCAAGTACTGTCATCAAGACTGTTTTCATTGAAGAATTTTTACTATGTGCTTCAGGTAGAATATCAGATACACCTATATATAAAAGGAAACCTGCAAAGAATCCTAGATAAAATAGTAAGGTTTTTTCTGAAAGTGTAAAAAATAACGTTGATATACAACCTACAACAGGTGCGAGTGCATCAATAAATAAAAACTGCATTGCTCTCTGTTTAGAATTATTATTATGAAGCATTAGAGAAACAACATTCAGCCCATCAGAAAAAGAGTGAGCTAGAACTGCTATAGCCATAAAAATTCCCGTGCTTACAGATATCTGGAAAGCAAGCCCTATCCCCACTCCATCTAATAATAAATGCCCAGCTAAAGCCAAGGCTTGAAACTTACCTAATGTTGGATGAGTATGAGGCCCATAATTATCTTCATGTGAATGATGAGCTAATATAAATTTTTCTGCAATATGAAAAAGTATAAATCCAACAACTAAAAATATCATCGGAGTTAGAGGATCAACTCCAAGAACATTCGTCATTTTTATTATTTCAGGGAATATATCAAAAGACACAACTCCAAGAATTATTCCGGCTGTTAAACCAAGAATTAGATTTAATTTATTCCTAAATTTAAAAGCCAAAAAACCTCCAATGATAGTAAAAATAAAAACAAATATTATAAATATGTATTGCATGATGTCGGGGTGCCGGGAATCGAACCCGGCCCTCGTGTTCCCAAAACACGGATACTACCGATATACTACACCCCGATATGATTTTCATATAGTATCATATTTTAGGATAATTACAATTATTCTAAAATTTTAAAGCATTTGTAAATTATTCAAATTTCAGTTATAATCGTCATTAGTTAAATACAATTGCGGTGTTGGTTTAGTGGTAGAACACGTCCTTGCCAAGGATGAGACAGGAGTTCGATTCTCCTACGCCGCACAAATAAAAAACAGCTCTATTATCCTACAATATGATATTATCTATAACCCTCACCCTTGCGAGTCTTTTTTCTACATCAATATAAACCACAAGCAGATCAAACTGCCAATCAATATACCCTAGCCTTTTACTTATCAGATACGTCTCCACTACCCTTCTTAGTCTTCTCATTTTCATTGGGTGCATATTTTCCTCTGGTCTATTAGTTTCATGCCCATCATCCACTGACTTCATATAGTTTGAATCTAGATTAGAGACACTCTTAGACTTAACTTCTATAAAATATCTCTTTTCGTCCTTTTGAGCTATTATATCTATTTCACCCCATTTCTTAGTATAATTCCTTTCCAATATAGAAAAACCATGTTTCATGAGAAACTCACAAGCTATATCTTCCCCCAACTCACCTATTTTTTGAGAATTTGAAGTAAAAATCTTCATATAATCATAATGGTTACATGTGTAACCTATTAAATCGTTTCACATGAAACGATTAACTATTTATTAAACATCAAAAGTATTTTATAATAATGTCTCTCAAATATATCCTTATAATATAATACTATTTTTATAAAATACTAAAATTAGGTTGAAGTATGACCTTTAAAATATATGTCTTTTATAAACAATACACACATAGTTATGCACATAAATATTGATTTTTAAGGATTTTTTCTGTGGATAAAAGACGGATAAAGGTCAAAATATTACGATACTATTTATGTGTGCCCCTGAAGGGAATCGAACCCCCATCACTGGTTCCGAAGACCAGTACTCTATCCATTAAGCTACAAGGGCATATATAAACTATTCAACATATTTATTATACATCATTAAGGATTCTTTACAAAATATCCTTAATTACCAATCTAAAAAAAAATTAATTGCATTTAATCATTAAAAATATTATAATAACAAGCAGTTATAAGGTAATTGCGGGGTTAGTTAAATGGTATAACTCTAGTTTTCCAAACTAGTGTCAGGAGTCCGATTCTCCTACCCCGCACAAATATATAACAAAATATTTTATGGCAACGACGCCTACTATAAATAATTCAAAAATACCTGATTATGTTACACATGTAACAAAAACACTCGAAAGTGCAGATTTTGAGGCTTTTCTTGTTGGTGGTTGCGTACGTGATCTTATTCTAAAAAGAGAACCTAAGGACTGGGATATTACAACAAATGCTAATCCAGAAGAAATAATTGCTTTGTTTGAAAAAACTATATATGAAAACAAATTTGGGACAGTAGGAATTTGTGTACTAATGCAAGGGGAGACCCTTCCGGCCTCCGGCCACTTTCCCTTAGCAGAGAAGGAAAATACTGTTACACATGTAACGAAATATCACATAATTGAGGTTACACCATATAGAACAGAGACAAAATATAGCGATTTTCGCCATCCCGATGAAGTAAAATTCAGTAAAAACATAGAAGATGACCTAAAAAGACGAGATTTTACAATTAATGCCTTGGCTTATAACATAGAAAAGGGACAGATAATTGACCTATATAAAGGACAAGAAGATATAAAGGACAAAGTTATAAGAGCAGTAGGGAAGTCAGATGACAGATTCCAAGAAGACGCCTTACGTATGCTCCGAGCTATTAGATTCTCCGTTCAACTTGATTTTGCAGTTTCATATGAAACTATGCAGTCCATAGCTGATAATGCTAGTCTTATTAAAAATGTTTCATTTGAAAGAATCAGAGATGAATTCACTAAAATAATAGAAAGCCGCAATAGTATGCAGGGGATTGGGCTTTTACAAAAACTAGGTTTACTGAAATATATAATTCCTGAATTAGAGGAGGGAATTGGATGCGAGCAAGGTGGGGCTCATAAATATAATGTATTTATCCACCTACTTGAAGCCTTAAACCATGCAAGCGAGAAAGGTTGGCCACTTGAGATAAGAATTGCTGCCCTTTTCCATGATATAGGGAAGCCAAGGTCTCGAAGAGCTGGAACTAAGAAGGAATACACTTTCTATGGTCATGAGGTTATTGGGGCAAGACTTGCTAAGCAAATAATGGAACGCCTTAAATATCCTAAGAAGTCCACAGACCTCGTCGTCTCACTAGTTCGCAACCATATGTTTTTCTCTGATACAGAACAGATAACTCTATCCGCCGTACGCAGAATTGTTCAGAAGGTAGGAAAAGAGCACATCTGGGAACTTATGAATGTTCGAGAATGCGATAGGGTAGGGATGAGTAAATCCGAAGCTCCATACCGTTTACGTAAATATCACGCAATGATAGAGGAAGTTGTCCGTGACCCTATATCCGTCGGGCAGTTAGCTATTGATGGAAAATACTTGATAGAAACGTTACACATGAAACCAGGGCCACGAATGGGCTGGATCTTAAATGCACTTCTTGAAGAAGTCCTCGATGACCCTACTAAGAATACAGAAGTATATTTATCTGAACTCGTAAGATCATTAGATATGCTTGGCAATGCCGAACTTAAAACACTAGGAAAGAGAGGAAAAGAAACAAAAGATAAACTTGAAGAAGAAGAAATAGACAAGTTACACAAAAAGCATGGGGTATAAAAAATGACTGGAATTAATCCAGCTATTTTTTATTTTATTTCAATTTGGATAGGGCAGTGGTCGGAGCCGAAATAGTCGGAGAGGGTCTTGAAACTTTTTATATTTTTTATGAAAGATTGATTGGTAAAAAAGTAGTCAATGCGCCAACCGACGTTGCGATCACGGGCACGAGTCTTCATGTCCCAATATGTGTAGATATCTTTTTTTTCTGGATAAAAATTACGGAAAATATCTGTGAATCCGTTGTTCACGAGCTCATCCATCCATTCACGCTCAACAGGCAGGAAGCCTGTATTGTCTTTATTTTCTTTTGGACGAGCAAGGTCTATCTCTGTATGAGCAGTATTCACATCACCACAGAAAATTACACTACGTCCCGCCGTAGCTTTATGCAAAGGAGAATTTTCTTCTTGTTTTAATTTATTTATAAATTCTAAAAACGCGTCGTAAAATTCTAATTTATATTTCAATCGCTCAGGACCACCACCCCCGTTAGGGAAGTAGCAGTTTATTAAAATGAAGTCAGAATAGTAAGCGACAAGGATTCGTCCTTCGTCATCAAATTTTTTGATGCCAAGTCCGTATTCCACTTTCTCGGGTTTCAATTTCGAATAAATAGCAACACCACTATAACCCTTCCTAAGTTTAGAAAATGAAAAATAGGAATTGTAGCCTTTTAAATTTCTTGTGCTTTCGTCTAGTTGTTCTGGCTCACATTTGGTTTCTTGTAGGCAAACAATATCTGGATTATTAAAAGCAAACAATGGAGTAAAGTATCCTTGCTTCGCCGTCGCCCGTAATCCATTTGTGTTCCATGAAATTATTTTCATAATTCTATTATACAACAAAATAAATACATCTCCGCATTTCATAGCTCCTCTCGAAGGACACGGATATTTTCTTGCTAGAAAATTCCTCGTGCTCGGCTCGACAGCCTCCCAAGTTCCTTCTCAGGGACTATGGAATGCTACAATAATTAGCCCGTATAGATTTTTTAGAATAGTTCTTAAGAAATAACTTGCGCAGGCCGACTGGGCCGAGCAGAGCAAAAATTCAGCAGAATTTTATGCGTGTATTTCGAGAGAAGCTATTCAAAAAATCTAAAACGTTACATTAGGATAAACTATATTTACTTGCTGTGAAACTTCTTGTGCACATCACGAAGTTGCTTGTCTGTGATGTGCGTATATATCTGTGTAGTTGCAATGTTCGCATGACCGAGCATCATTTGCACCGAGCGGATGTCAGCACCATTTGAAAGTAAATCAGTTGCGAACGAGTGGCGAATAACGTGAGGAGTAACTTTCTTGGAAATTCCAGCCTTAATCGCGTAATATTTCACTATCCTTTCTATGGATCGTGGTGTTAATCGGCCATCCTTTCCGGCGGGTGAATTACTTTTGCCAATATTTCTAGAATATTGTATGAATAATGGTTCATCTAAATCCTTTCTGTTCTTCAAGTATTCACGTATAGCAACTTTCGCCGATTCAGAAAGGAAGACTACTCGTACCTTTTCTCCTTTTCCACGAATAGAGAATTCATCTTTCGATAAATCCAAATCTCTATTAAGAGAACAAAGCTCAGAGAGACGAAGGCCAGTAGAGAAAAATAATTCAAGGATTGCTTTGTCGCGAGAATTTTTAAGAGTGTTATCTTTTTTATTATTCTCATTATTCTTAAGCGGAGCTTCAAGTAATCTATTTAATTCACTGACAGATATAAGATCCAAACTTCGCTCTTTTATCTTTGCGAGATCTATACGGTCGGGCGAGAGGGAAGATATATTTCTCTTCATCAGATATTTCAAAAAAGAACGGAGAGCTATCAAATGATAATTTTGTGTATTCTTCTTAAGAGTACTCGCAGACTGTCCACGCACTTTTACTCCTGGCTGCCTATTCAAGAAAAGTCTAAATTCACGAATCTTGTCATCTGTAATATCTTTTGGACCGCTTATTTTAGCAAAAGAAAAAAAACGACTGATATAGTGATCGTAATTATTCACAGTCTTTAGGCTGTTTCCTTTCTCTATTTCTACGTGTTCTAGGAACTCCCTCTTAAGTTGTTCTAATTGTGAGGTCATAATTAATGTCGTAAAATAATTATAACACAAATGAGTTGATTTCTTCCTCCTTGTATTCTCGGGAATTTTGTGCTAGTATATACCTATCATGTTAACAATAAAGAAAAAGCAAAATATTATAAAGAAGAATCAGCTTCATGATAAAGACACAGGAAGTCCTGAGGTCCAGATTGCTGTTTTATCTAAAAGAATAGACGAACTTGCAGATCATCTTAAAATCCACAAGAAAGACAACCATTCACGCCGCGGATTGATCAAAATGGTAGCAGATCGTAGAACTCACCTTAAATACCTAGAAAGAACAGACAAGGTACGCTATGAAAATGAAGTTAAAAAAATAAAAGCTTAACAAAATTCCCTGACTTTAGTCAGGGGTTTTTGTTATTAATTGATAAAGTAGTATTATTACTATGGAGGTCGAAATTTTAATAAATAATTTTAATAAAAAAATATATGATAATAAAACATAAAGAACAGAGGGTAGGGGTTTTTATAGATACATCAAACCTATACCACTCTGCAAAAAATTTATATAAAAGAAAAGTGAACTTCGGTGCAGTATTAAAAGAAGCTGTAGCTGGAAGAAAACTCGTCAGAGTTATCGCATATGTTATAACCTCAGAGGGAGGAGAGGAGAAAAACTTTTTTGATGCACTTACAAAGCTAGGGATAGAAACAAAGACAAAAGAACTGCAAATATTTGCTGGTGGTGCCAAGAAAGGAGATTGGGATGTTGGTATCGCAGTAGATGCTATGAAGATGGCACCTAAGCTAGATGCTATAGTCCTAGTAGCAGGAGATGGGGACTTTATTCCTCTTGTAGAATATCTACAAAGTACATATGGCGTACAAGTAGAAGTAGTATCATTTGGAAAAAGTTCATCTATGAAATTAAAAGAGCAAGCGGATGATTTCATAGACCTATCGACCAACCCACAAAAATTCCTAATGAGATAAAAAGAAAGAGCTTAAAATAATAAAAAGATTTAAGTCTTCTAAATTTTATAACACATAGCTATATTTGTCAA
>JAVHRS010000035.1:51274-75778 GCA_036171755.1 Minisyncoccota bacterium | reverse complement strand
ATAATAAAAAGATTTAAGTCTTCTAAATTTTATAACACATAGCTATATTTGTCAATGTGGATATTTTATGCTAACATAAAAATATTATTAAGAAATAATTTGTTGGTCTCCAGACAATTAGAGTTGAAGCAAATGTTTCAAAACTAGAGTCTGCAGATTAACTAAAATATATGCAAAATAAAGAATACGAAGTAGAAATAGGTGGTAAGAAAATTACAGCTATGTTTACTGATCTAGCAAACCAAACAAATGGTTCTGTTATTTTAAAAAGTGAAGATACAGTAGTGATGGCTACAGCAGTCATCTCTAAAGACGGAAGTAGAAACATGGGTTACTTTAACCTAACTGTCGAGTATTTAGAGAAGTTTTATGCAGCAGGTAAAATACTTGGTGGACAATATAACAAGAGGGAAGGCAGACCAAGTGATCAAGCCGTCCTAGCAGCTAGAATGATAGATAGAACAATACGACCGCTCTTTGATCAATCTATAAAAAATGCCGTACAAGTAATAGTGACCGTACTAGCAGTAGGGAAAGCAGATCCTAAAACATTAGGTATCAACGCTGCCTCTATAGCACTCCATATATCAGATATACCTTGGGCTGGCCCAGTCGGAGCTGTACACATAAGTAAAGCTACGGGTGAAAATGAAGTAAAAATAAATAATTATATTCCAAGTAGTAACGAACCTGTATACGACCTAGATCTACTAGTATGTGGAAAAGACAAAACTATAAATATGATAGAGGCTATGACCTTCGAATCTAGTGAAGAAGATATGGGCAGTCATCTTGATCTTGCTTCTGGTGAGATTTCAAAATGGGAAGACTTCCAGAAAAAAATAGCATCTGATCTAGGTAAAGAAAAATTACTATTTCCTAAAACTGAGGTAGAAGAAAGTATGCTATCTGTATTTAATGAAAAAGTAGCACCAATGCTTAAAGAAAAACTTTTCTCAAAAGAAAGTAAAAGTGTAACAGGTGAAGCAGAGAAACTTTGGAAAGAAATAATTGATGAAAAATATAAAGATACCGAAGATGAAAATCTTAAGAATGTAGCAGAAGATTATATTCATATATATCTAGATAATATGTTTCATATTAAAGCACTTGAAAATCAAATGCGTGCAGATGGTAGAAAAATAGATGAAATAAGAAATCTTTTTGCTAAGGCTGGAGGTATCTCAGAAGTGTTACATGGTTCTGGAATATTTTACAGAGGTGAGACTCACGTCCTCTCCGTTCTTGCTCTTGGTGGGCCTGAAGATATGTTACTCGTGCAAGGAATGGAATCCGAGTCTAAAAAGCGTTTCATGCATCACTATAACTTCCCTCCATACTCAGGTGGTGAAACAGGACGTGTAGGGGGATTTAATAGAAGAGAGCTTGGACACGGGTTCTTAGTAGAGAAAGCACTAACTCCAGTTATCCCAGATAAAATATTATTTCCATATACAATTCGTGTTGTATCAGAATCTACTGCTTCTAATGGATCTACATCTCAGGCTTCTATATGTGCGACAACTCTTGCTCTTATGGATGGAGGTGTACCTATCAAGACTCCAGTAGCAGGTATTTCTATTGGATTAATGTCTGACGAAAAAGATAAAAGTAATTATGTATTACTATCCGACATACAAGGACCAGAAGATCACTATGGAGATATGGACTTCAAAGTTGCAGGAACAAAAAATGGAATCACAGCAATTCAACTCGATGTGAAAGTTGATGGAGTTCAAATTAGAATTCTTAAAGAAGCTTTACTTCGAGCCAAAACTGCGCGTATACAAATATTAGAAACTATCACGAGTGAGATAGCAGAGCCTCGTGCAAAGATTTCCCCGAATGCTCCAGAAATTTTAACTGTTAAAATTAAAAAGGATCAAATAGGTATGGTCATCGGCCCTGGAGGTAAAAATATAAATGCAATCCGTGAAGAAACTAGTACAGAAATAACTATTGAAGAAGATGGAACAGTTTTTGTAACAGGTAAGAATGGTGGAGCAGAAAAAGCTGTAAAAATTATCGAGGAGATGACTCATGAATATAAAATCGGAGACACAGCAGAGGGAACAGTTATGAAACTCATGGATTTCGGGGTTTTCGTAAAAATAAGTGGAGAAACAGAAGGACTTGTGCATATATCAGAGATCGCCCCATTCCATGTTGAGCGAGTTTCTGATATCCTTAAGGAAGGAGACAAGGTGCCAGTGAAAATAATTAAACTTGACGAAAAAGGAAGACTTAGTTTATCAATAAAAGAAGCCAATAAAGATTTCTTTAAACCTAAGGTTTAATCGCCTTGAGGGTGGCCGCCGAAGAGGCGGAAAAACAAATATCATGGAAGAAGAAAAATTAAATTACAATAAAAAGGATGGATTAAAAACAGTTAGAACTTATATGTCTGATATGGCAGATACTGTGCGCGACAATGAGATATCTGTCATAAAAATAGCTCTTGCTGAACAAAACAAACACGAGAGAGAAGACTTGTATAGAAAAGTAGAAGGTACTCCTACAAAAAAAGTTTTTTGGGTTATTGGCGGAATAATTCTAGTTGCAATTGCTATTGGTGGAACATATTTTATTATCCAACAAAAAGCCAAACAAAATATCGTGGAACAAATTGAAAAAAAGGAAACCCTCATATCTTATGATGAAATTTCTCCTGTTAATGTAACCAATCCAGATGAATTAACTAATAAAATAAACACAATCAAAAAAGAAACTAATGCAAATGGTAAAATTGATATTATAAAATTCATAT
Source organism: Minisyncoccota bacterium (assembly GCA_036171755.1). Taxonomy (GTDB): domain Bacteria; phylum Patescibacteriota; class Minisyncoccia; order Phycocordibacterales; family UBA9973; genus UBA8515. Next base: position 73,011 of record JAVHRS010000035.1, on the reverse strand, counting down.
CTTTATCACAAGAAATAAATGGAATCCAAGAGAAAATTCTTGTACAAGACTTATTTAGAGATTTAGGGTTTACAGCTCCTTCATCCTTGATTCGATCTCTTTCAGATTCTTACATGATAGGAACCTACACAAATAATACACAAAATTTATTTATAATCTTCCAAACTAAAAATTATGAGTATACTTATGCTGGAATGCTGGAGTGGGAGAAAACTTTGGCTGGTGATATGCTTCCTTTATTTGAACTTGATACAAAAGAAAGTAAAATACAAATAAGGGACAGAAAATGGAAAGATGTAATTATAAACAATAAAGATGTAAGAGCTCTTGTAAATGAAAATGATAAAATCATACTCTATTACTTATTTACTAATAAAAGTAATCTGGTTATAACAAGCGATGAATCTACCATAAAAGAAATAGTGGCAAAATTAATATTAAAAAACATAAAACCACTATAGATTGCCAATTATTAGATTAATGATAATATAAGTGTATGGAAAAATATAAAATAAAATTAGAAGAAGAAAAAAAACTACTAGAAGAAGAATTGGCTAGTATTGGTAAGTTTAATAAAGAGACAAATGATTGGGAAGCAACTCCTGAGAGTGAAATAAAATCTCAAGAAGTGGAAGATGAGGGAGATATGGCAGAGAGAGCAGAAGATTACGAAGAAAGATCAAGTACTCTATCAGCCCTAGAGACACAATTAAATAATATCGAGGATGCTCTCGCACGAATAAAGAAAGGAGGGTATGGAGTATGTGAAGTTTGTGGAAATAAAATAGAAAAAGAAAGACTAGAAGTGAACCCAAGTTCAAGAACATGCATTGCTTGTATGGAAAAAGTTATTTAGTTTAAAATCCTCATTAACATATAATGGTGTTGTGGGGATTTTAATTTATATGTCGTTTTCAAGAATATATTCAGCACAAACACATCTTTTAAAAGGGAAGATTGTAACAGTCGAAGTAGATATTACAAAGAAAACTTTGCATTCTTTTACTTTAGTTGGGCTTCCTGATAAGGCTGTCGACGAATCAAAAGATAGAATGAGCTCAGCTTTAAAAAATTCTGGATTTGAATCTCCAAAAAATAAAAATCAAAAAGTAGTAATATCACTCTCACCAGCTAATCTTAAAAAGGAAGGTCCTTATTTCGACCTTGCTATTGCTCTTGCATACTTACTTTCTGCAGAAGAAATCAACTTCGATCCAGAAAGTAGAATTTTCCTTGGAGAACTTTCTCTTAATGGAGAACTTAGGCCAATAAAAGGAGCGCTGCCACTCACACAGGAAGCTAAGAAACTTGGCTTTAAAGAAATATTTTTACCAATAGATAATGCATCAGAAGCAGCACTTGTAGATGATATAACTATTTATGGAGCAAAAAATTTAAAAGAAGTTATTGATCATATTTTTATCCCCAAGAAAGATAGAAAGGGAAATTTGCTTGAAAAAGAGCGGGGGAAAATTCTTCCATTTCCAAAAACAGAAATTATCCATAAAGAGAAAGAAAATATTATAGACTTCTCAGATATTAAAGGCCAAGAAGGTGCAAAGAGAGGTCTCGAAATAGCTGCAAGTGGTGGACACAATATCGCTATGTCTGGGCCCCCAGGCACAGGAAAAACAATGCTCGCAAGAGTCTTCTCAAATATTCTTCCAGACTTAGATAAGGATGATTGCCTTGAAATTACAGGCATACACTCCGTTGTAGGACTTCTAGAAGATGCTATCATCACAGAGCCACCATTTCGCGCACCTCACCATACAGCAAGCTACGTTTCAATGATTGGTGGCGGAGCAAATCCTAAGCCAGGGGAGGTCACACTCGCACATAGAGGAGTACTTTTCCTTGATGAATTTCCAGAATTTGAGAAAAGAGTTTTGGAGTCTCTCCGTCAGCCTCTTGAAGACAACATCGTTTCTATCTCAAGAATACGCGGTTCGGCAATATTTCCATCTAATTTTATATTAGTTGCAGCTATGAATCCTTGCCCTTGTGGAAATAAAGGGAATAAGCAAAAAGATTGTATTTGTAAACAAGGCGACCTCGATAAATATAAAAGAAAACTTTCAGGACCAATAATGGACCGTATTGATATATGGGTGACGGTACAAAATGTGGATTATGAAAAACTTTCAAGTGTAATCCAAGAAGGAGAGAAGACAAATACAATAAAAGAGAGGGTGAAAAATGCACGTGAAATACAAACAAAGCGCTTTAAAAATGCACCTAGAAAAATAAGCACAAATAGTGAAATGAATGTAAAAGAATTAAATATTTATGCACCACTAGATAATGAAACTAAAAAATTACTAAATCAAAGTGCTGAACGACTTCAACTTTCTGCTCGTGCCTATCACCGCACCATCAAACTCGCCCGCACTATAGCAGACCTAGAAGGAACTCCAAATATTTCTCAAACGCATATATTAGAGGCACTACAATATAGACCGAGAGAGAACTAGAATACTGGTCTGATAGTTGAGCCGTTGGATTTTTCAATCTGGAAGTGAATATGGGGGCCGGTAGAGCGACCAGTGTTACCACTTTTAGCAATTTGTTCTCCTTGTGAGACACTATCACCTACAGAAACTAAAACTTTTGATAAGTGAGCATATCGCGTAATTGTCCCATTTAGATGCTGTATCATTACATAGTTACCATATCTACCACCACAACTACTTCTTCCTTCTATACAATAACCAACAGTTTCAATGACTCTTCCTGTAGCAGCTGCTAGAACTGTGCTACCACGACTTACTCCTATATCTATACCATAATGAAATCCTCTTCTACGTGAACCATAAGGAGAAGTAACATAACCGTTTACAGGTCTCAAATAATAACCAGACGCTACTGTAGATGGAGTATAACTAGGACTAGAACCAAGATTCTTACTTGATGGCTTATCGGCAATAGCTGCAGGTTTTATAATACCGTTTGGTACGTAAAGTATGTCTCCTACTTTTAATCCTTCTGTTTTTGAAACATCATTGAATACCATTATATCAGTTACATCAGCCTCATATTTGGTTGCTATTTTATCAAGATTGTCACCTTTCTTTATAATGTGCTTCACGCCAGTTACTGGCAAAATATTAAGCTTCTGGCCTATTTTTATATTTCCTGTTGTAAGGTTGTTTTCCCATTTAATAGTGTTAAGAGAAACATCATACAGATCAGCAATTTCCGAAAGTGTGTCACCACTTTTAACCTCGTAAACTCTCATTTCTTCAAAAAAATCACTTTCCATTCCCTTACCAAAAGGGCTATTGCTGTCTACAGAAAGAGCACCGTCATATGTATTTATGTCTATACCATTAGTTGCATTCTTCATGTCTGGATCTATAGAAGACTCTAGGAGTGGTATATTTTGGGAATTATTTGAGAAATTGTCTGTTCCAAAATTATCTACATTTGTATCAGCTGCTTGAGTTTTCAACCCAATAATAAAATCAAAAAAGCCAGCATTTACCTGTGAAGGGGTGCTGACTATAAGAAAAGCTAGAAGGAAAAATAAATAAGCCTTGATAGTATAAGACTTGGTAAATAAAGATATTTTCGAATCTTTTGTTGGTTTTGTATGCATAATTTTTTCAGTCATTTCAGCAAGCCTTGCAAAATATGGCTTTTCTCAGTATTTCGGCATAAGAAGCCTCACCTAAGAGGCCCTATCCATAAGGGTATCTCATATGTAGTATATAGTCAACTAAGTTATGCACAGGCACAAAATGAAGTAGGTAAATAAAATGCTACAATAGTAGCTATGCAATATTTAGATCAATTAAATGATAAACAAAAAGAGGCAGTTCTCTATACAGATGGGCCTCTTTTGATAGTAGCAGGGGCAGGGGCAGGGAAAACCAAGACAATAACTCATAGGATAATACATTTAATACATAATGGCATAAATCCAAGTTCAATATTAGCGGTAACTTTTACAAATAAAGCAGCCAAAGAGATGAGAGATAGAGTTTTAACCCTACTTGAAGAAAGAGTTCATGGCGTCAGCGCTCCTATAACCCACGGAAGTGTACCATTTGTATCTACTTTCCACTCGCTTGGGGTACATATTATTAAAGAAAATGCCAATTTAATAGGCCTTACCAAGCATTTCTCTATAATAGACGAGAGTGATGCTATTTCTATAATCAAAGATGTCATGCATGAACACGACATAGATCCTAAACAGCACGAGCCACGTAAAATAAAAAGTATAATTTCTAAATCAAAAGGCGACTTCATCACACTCGCAAATTATAAAGGTGAAGTTAAAAGTAGTCAGCAAAGTATCGTGGCACTCGTCTGGGGAGGATACGAGGCAAGACTTAAAAATGAAAAAGGTCTCGACTTTGATGATTTACTTTTAGAATCTGTTCAGATATTAAGAAAATTTCCGGAAGTAAAAAATAAATATCAAGAAAAATGGAAATATGTACATATAGATGAATATCAAGATACAAACGAAGTTCAGTATGAGATGACAAAACTTCTAGTGGGTAAGGAAGAAAATATTTGTGTGGTCGGAGATACTGACCAAAATATTTATAGTTGGCGTGGGGCAAATATTAAAAATATGCTTCACTTCGAAAAAGATTATCCGAATGCAAAAATCATAATGCTTGAACAGAATTATCGATCAACTGGAAAAATCATTGAAGCAGCAAATAGCATCATCGAGAAAAATCAGTATCGAGTTCCTAAAACTTTATTTACAAAGAATGTAGACGGTGAACAAATCGTTGTATGTGAAGCTTATGACGAGGTATCAGAAGCAAATTTTGTTGCAATAGAAATCCATGAACTTCTCAAAGAAAATAAACCCGAAGACATTGCAATCCTATACCGAGCAAACTTTCAATCTAGAGTCCTCGAAGAAGCAATGCTCGCCAAACAAATACCTTATCAAGTTCTCGGTGTAAAATTTTTCGAGAGAAAAGAAATCAAAGACTTGCTCGCTTATATTAAAGCAAGTTTAAATAGAGATAGCTTAACTGACATCAAAAGAATTATAAATACACCCACACGTGGAGTAGGGAAGGTCACGCTTACGAAACTTTTTGCCGGGATGTTTACCGATTTACCAGCAAGTATGCAGTCAAAAATAAATAAATTTTATTTATTACTAGAAGAAATACATGTATACATAGACTCTCATAAACCATCAGAGGTAATAAAATTTATTATTGAAAAAAGTGGGTTAGAAGACGAGCTTTCTCACGGAACAAATGAAGAGATGGAGAGATTAGAAAATATGAGAGAGCTTGTAACCCTTGCTGTAAAATACGATACACAAGAAGACGGCATAGAGAAATTACTCGAAGATGCATCTTTATCAAGCGACCAAGATAGCCTTATAAATAAAGCAAAAACTGGCGGAGTTAGACTTATGACTGTGCATGCTTCTAAAGGACTTGAGTTTAAATATATATTCGTCACAGGGCTTGAACAAGATCTATTTCCACACTCAAGGACAGGGCAAGGGAATAAAGAAGATAAAGAGGAAGAGCGAAGGCTTTTCTATGTGGCACTCACGCGCGCAGAGAAGAAACTTTTCCTGACTTACGCATCTTTGCGAACAATTTTTGGAATGAAGCAAGTAAATACTCCGAGTGAGTTCATTTATGATATACCATCACACCTTACAGAATTCACACAGAGTAATTCTATTAGTGGAGAAAAAATAGTATACTTATAATATGGTTCACCAAGCAAAAAAATCAATGGGGCAGAATTTTCTTAAATCAAAAGAAGCGTTATTAAAAATGTGTGAAGCTGGCGGTGTGGAGAGTAAAGATATTATAGTAGAGATAGGACCGGGGAAAGGAGCTCTGACAGAAAAGCTTTTAGAAAGAGCAAGGTTGGTTATAGCTGTAGAGAAAGACCGTGACTTAATAGAAATACTTAATGAAAAATTTGAAAAAGAAATAAAAGAAAAGAAATTAATTTTATTAAATGAAGATATATTGTCTTTTAATCCTACAATCTATGCCCTACAACCCACAACCTACAAAGTTATTGCCAACATCCCATACAACATCACTGGCTCAATAATCAGAAAATTTTTAAGTGATGTAAAAAACAAACCAACTCTTATGACTCTCTTGGTGCAAAAAGAAGTTGCGGAAAGAATTGTTGCTCGAGATAGCAAAGAAAGTATCCTTTCTTTGAGTGTGAGGGCCTATGCTACACCTAAATACATAATGAAGGTTCACAAAAGATTTTTCTCACCTGAACCAAAAGTAGATTCAGCAATTATTTCTATAAACAATATATCTAATAAACTTTTTAAAAATAAAATAGAAGAAGAATCTTTTTTTCATCTAATCAAAGCTGGTTTCGCTCATAAAAGGAAAGTCCTTCGCAAAAATCTAGAAGATATATCATCTTTGGAAGTCGGACTTCCAAAGATAGATAAAATTTTTGAAAAATTAGATATAAATCCTAAAGCTCGAGCTGAAGATATTAAATTTGAAAAATGGATTCAAATATTACATCTTTTGTTGCTAAAAGATTAGGATATTTTAATAATAAGTTGTATTATTGAGATAGTATTTCTATATAAAATAGAGTATTTTAAATTCTTAATTAACCATTTGTTAATCTTATGAGTGATTATAAAAATTATCTCCCAAGTAAAAAATTTCAAGCAATTGTTTTAATTATCATTGTATTTATTACATTATTTTTCACAGTAAAAGGAATTTTTTCTTTAATTAAAAGCAAAAAAATAACGAGCAAAGAACCAGCCAAAATAACAGTTAGTGAAATAATACAAAAAGATAGCAATAACAATGGTATTCCTGATTGGGAAGAATATTTGTGGGGACTTGATCCAAATAAGAATGGAGTAGCAAATAAAGAATTTATCATTTCAAAGAAAAACACCTTGTCTCAAAGCGGAGAAATGACACCAACCGATGATTTTAAAACAATAACAGAAAATGACATACTTTCTAGACAATTCTTTGCCACTATTATGTCCTTACAACAAACAGGTGAATTGAGTGCAGATTCAATACAATCTATCTCCGATGCTGTTGGACAAAAAATAGAAGCGACACCAATCGCCAATATATACGTTAAAAATATGCTTAAAATAGTAGCTGACTCTGCTACCGCAAATGACAATTATCACACAGAATTTAGCACTCTTGTAACAAAATACGAAAATGCAGACATAGGCGGTGAATTAACCCTTATTTCTCAAGGTATAGGGAATAATGACCCTCAAGCCCTAGCTGCTGCGCAATCCGTCGCTTCTGCCTATAGGTCGTTCGCCGGCGATCTAATAAAGATACCCGTTCCAGATTCTGCCTTTAATGCTCATTTAAACTTAGCCAATGATTACGAAAAGACAGCTCAATCAATAGAAGGACTCACAAAAACACTCACCGATCCAATAATAGGGATGAGAGCAATTCTAAATTATAAACAATATAGCGACGCAATTGTTTCTGACCTAGATAGACTCTCAACAGTTTTACAATAAACATTAAAAAATGGTATACTAATATATAATTATTATGAAAAAAAGAATTGCGATAAAAATAATTGGAGGTGCAATTATATTTAGTTTTGCAATGTTTTTTCTGAGCGGTATTTTACCATCAAAAGCTTCCGCTGCTAGTAGTAAAGGACTCAACTGGGATAATCCAAATAAAAATGGCAATAACCCGTATAAATTTAAGCCTGCAGATGTTTTGAATTCACAGCTTATCATGCAAGTTGTAGGATGTACTGGCGTCGTAGATAAAGTCTCAGCTGCTGTTATAGGTTTCGTTCAAGGAAAAGCGGGAAAAGTGGTGGCGGCGGTATTAAGACAAAAAACAATGGACCAAATAACTGCAGCTGCCGTAAAAGCTTGTCAGTCTGGGAAAAAAACTGGGATGATAAGTGTGGCAGGAATACCAAACTTATCATTAACAGACGTAATAGACCTAACCGACTGCAAACCAATACAAAAAACAGCAGATGGACAAACTGTGGCACAAATAATTTCTTTAAAACAAGATGAAGCTGCTGCAAAAACCAGAGATGAATGTTTTAATGGTATTGCTATAACCTTAGCTAGAAACCAGCTCACTGCTATGACAAAATACACTATGAATTGGGTAAATTCTGGATTTAGTGGTAACCCTATGTATGTACAAAATATAAATAAGCTTACTAATAAGATAAGTCAAGATGCTATCAATAATGGGGTACTAGAATTAACGAGAACTGATAAAGCTTACCCATATGGAGCTAGCTTTTCAACAGCTATTATTAACAATAATAAATCTGAAGGGGCATTAGCAAATGGTGCAAGTAATTTCCTTGCCAATATGACATCTACTTTAAGTAACTTCGTAACTGATCCTCAGTCTTATAATTTCACAGCAACTACTCCAGACAAAAGAACAGCTGTACAAAAAGCAAAAGATTCAAATGCTAGCTTCGCAAATAATTTCTCTCTAGGTGGATGGAATGGATGGCTTGGTCTCACTATGAACGAAGCAAACAATCCACTTGGGTTCTCTATGCAGGTAAGTCAATATCTATCAGATCAAGCAGAAGAAAAAAAGGCAGAAATCAAAAATGAAGTTGCTCAAAACAATGGTTTCTTGAGTCAAAAAAAGTGTAAAACTTATAATGATGCAGATAGAGTTGAACTCGAAAAAATATTAGCGATAGACAAAGAATTTGCTGCTAAATATTGTACTCCAGAGGAGATCGATAGTGATGAAACTCAATGCTGGACTGCAGAGGATCTAGTAAAACAAGATCAATTAAAACTTAAGAATTTTGTAAGAACCTGTACCCCAGATGGATGGGAAGTGGTTACCCCAGGAAGCCTCATAAAAGATAAGGTTAGTACTTATATAAATTCACCAGAGCGTCAACTTGAACTTGCAGATACAATAAATAACTCGCTTAATTCTCTGTTCTCTGCCTTAATTACAAAATTCCAAGACCAAGGACTCTCAGGTCTTTCTTCTGAAAAATATCAATACACAAGCACTAATATGGGTGGAGGACCTGGTACTGATAATATAGATTTGTTTAGTGACGCGACAGGAGGAAGTGGATATATAAATGGTTCTTTTGATTTAACACATGACTTGGGGAATAGATTTATCCATGGTTACAAGATAAACTCTATCGGAACTTGGAATGCAAAAATTAATGAACCACAATTAGCTATTGGACTGGCTCCACTTATGGACGACGGTAAAACCTCGGAAGCAAATGTATTTTATATTGTAAAAAATGGCGTAGATAGTAATGGTAAGGCTATCGTTGGTAAAACTAAACTTTTTGAAAATGGATATAATTACTGGGAGAATGGCGACAGAGCATTCTGGGATGGAACAGAGTGGCAAAATTGGAAAAAAACTACAACCGATAAAGAAGGGAGAATGATAAATGTACATCCTATAGCAAAGAGAGGTGTTATCCAAATACAAAAAGATTATGTGGTTGCCGCCAAGCAAATACTTATGGCTCTACCAGTTGTCATGCCTCAGATAGGGGAACTTGATTACTGTATACCAGGTCCAAATCCAAATTTTCAAGGAATTTCCGCAGACACGAGCGCTTTGTTTGCTGACTTTGCAAGTTCTGTAAATGCCGAATTTAAAAGGGGTAAAATTTTCAAAAGAAAGGCTAATACCTACAGCATAGCAACATATGGAGACCCACAATTTGATGATTATTTTAATGTCTTCAAACCTACGGCTTATAGTTGGTGGCAAGACATAACACAGACTAACTTCTGGAATAGACTTCAAGCATTTGGGCATACAGGTACTATAAAGGGAAGTCAGAAGAATCTCGATAAGTTTCAAAAAGTAATAGATGACCTTCTAGAAAAGATAAATACTGATACAAAAATATTCTATGATGTTTATACTCAATATATAGACAAAACTTATGGAGCCAATAGTCTAATGCAAACTCAATTTTTTCAAAGAGAAGATACACCTGACAGGATACCAAACAAAGCATGGTTACCAATGGCATCAGAAGGTCTTGATATAACTAAAAACATCGTATCTTACAATGACGACATCATAACAACAGCAAATGATTATAAGGATTCTGTTATTAAAGCTAATGCAAATATAAGCAGTCTTAATGAAATTAAAGATAAGGTTGGTGCAATAATAAAAGCTGCTCAAGCCCGTCGTGATGCAAAATTACTTGAAACCCTAAAACAAGAAGCTATTGATAGCAATGGACCTATCTTAACTCTCGCACAATACAAATTAAAATATGCTGGTTGTTTAGCAGAAGAGCAGATAGTTTACTACGATGATTTCTCAATAATGGGTATTCCTTCAAGTGAAGCTGATAGATGTCACGATGATTTGGATAATGACCTAAATGGATTAGTGGATGACCTAGATCCTGCATGTAAAAATTATGTAGCCCCCGTAGCACCAAATTACGCTTGTATAACTGATTTAACTGAAGATTCTAATGGAGAAATATTTCTACAAGATGATAGCGAATCTGATCCAGTACCTGAAGATACTGCTCCTTGTACTGTGAGAACTGCAGCTCAGTGTACATCTAGTCTATATTATAGTGATGGAATGGGATTGAAATGTAAGGCAGTAGGTAATTAGTTTTAAAAAGTAATATAAAAAATTTATGGAAAATAATAATCCTAAAAAAAGCAAAGCATTCATAATAGCATTTATATTTATTCTACTTCTTTTATTGGCAGGTTATTATTTATTTGTAAATAGATCTACTATTTTTAATACTAAAGGGTCTGTAACAATGCAAAAGGTTTTTGCACCTCTTTTGGGTTCTTCTAAAAATAAAGATTTGAGTGTTATTGATGGAACCGACATAAACTATACTACAGACCAAAATGGTAATAATGTTATCCGAGCGGAAGCAGGGGAAGATTTAAAAAAGGGGGATGTTCTCTATGCTGCTTCTTATAATATAGATGGTTTCCCCGTGGTTATGAAAGCAATAGCAAATGATAAGATTAAATCATTAGTTATTGGAGTAGCAGCAAAAGATACACTGAAGGGGGATATGTTGGATATAATAGTAGAAGGAATACTGGAAGGTGTCCCCACAAATAGAGTCGAAATAACTCCTTGGAAAGCAAGTAACCCTCTTTATTTGAGTGATAAAATTTATGGAGGAATGACAAAAAATCCTCCATTCGCTCCATCTTTTATAGTTCAAGTGGGAAGCGTTATTAATGTTGATGCTATTAATGGATCTATTCGTATAGGAATAATATTAAATAACAACAATAATGGATTTGATCTTACCTCAATTACAATTCCTGGTAATGGACAAGAGGGTGGGAGTGGGAGTGGGGGTGATACAAGTGGAAAACCACAGTGTAGTGATGGAAAAGATAATGATGGAGATAGAACAATTGATATAAATGATGCAAATTGTCACTCGGATGGAGATTTGAATAAAGAATATATACCTACACATAATTCTGAAAGTGTTTTTCCAACACAATGTTCTGATGAAATAGATAATGATGGAGATGATTTTATAGATAAAGATGACCCAAACTGCCACTTAACTGGAGATCTGAATAAAGAATATATACCTAGACATGACTCTGAGAGTGTTTCTCCAACACAATGTTCTGATGGTAAGGATAATGATGGAGACAAGAAAATAGATGCAGAAGATCCTAGTTGCCACACAGATGGAGACCTGACTAAAGAGTATGTGTCTACATGGAGCTCAGAAGTAGATTTTCCTAAATCACCTTATGAAAATACTTGTAAGGTTATAGATAGTAACCCACTAGAATTTACTGATGTAGAAAAATCTCAACTCGATGAGCTCCTTCGTAAATTCTACCTTATCGCTCCAAACCTTCGAACAGAAGACGATATAAATATTGCTTATAGTGAGATCACTCAATATCAAAACTTCTCTGACCATTTAAAAACATTGATAAATCAATGTTATAAACAAACTGCCGATCCAGCTTATATAACAGCTGGAGGGCCTACTACAAGATTTGGAAATCCTTGGTATCAATATAGTACAAATAGAGGTTCATATATAGACCTTAAAACTTTTGATTGTAAATATGTATCAGGTTGGTTCTCTGGAAATGGGGCAGATGGTAAAAATTGTGAGACATATAATACACAACTCTATACTATAAAGCCTGCATCTTGCACTGCTTCCATAAGACTAAGCGCGGTTGGCAGCTCAAATTCACAAGATATAATATATCAACAAGGATTGAAGAATAAATGTATATGGAATCCAGGAGCAAAAATTGCCGATTTAGAAAAGATAGTTAATGCTTGGTAAAAAGTTTGTTATTGTTATAATAAAAATAGTGTGAAAAAGATTTTATCTTATATTTTAATATCACTCATAATCTCCGCGAACCTCCTCGCGCCTATTAGTGTTGGGTTTAATAAAAATAATTTAGAAATACAAGACTCTAAGGCGGAAGCGGAGTGGACTGGATGTAATACTCTAGATGATTATAAATCAGCATTCAGCGCAAGCACTTTTTCAGTTAATGGAATTATTGTTGATGGGGAAACAAGTATTGCCTCAGTTGACTTTCATATTAAACTAGATACTGGTTTTGAAACAGATCCTTCATCTATGTACGGGTGTACGGATTGGGATGGTTCGTATCGTCATTTCAATGAAAATGATTTTATTATATTATTTAAAGAAAACTCAACTGGCAATACAGGATATTTCAATATTACAAAGAGTCTCTTATTGGCTCATAATATGGATAAAAGAACTTCTTCAGATATGATAGTTTCACTTGAAGAGGATGAAACGATAGGTACCACTGCTAGTCCAATACAACCTCTTAATGGACTTGAAAAATTTAAAGCTAATTTAGATTATACTGCATCATTATATTATAGAGCATATGCCAGTCGTGTCGATACTAAAACACCCGTACCTGCATATAATGCTGGATTAGATATTTTAAATGATGATGGAGATTATTTTATGATTAATAATCAAATAAATTTTTCAATACCATCCGAACAATCTGGGTTTAGTGGAAGTGTTGGAACAGGTAATGTTATTGTTACACCTAACAAATCTAGCACACTACCAGGTTGTGATGGTTTTCTGAATCCTGCCTCCAGCGATACATTTATGGGTTGTGTTATTCAAGCTTTTTACTATGTATTATTTGTTCCTACTTCCTATCTGTTTGCTTTAGCTGGAACAATGTTTGATTATACTTTTAATTATTCTGTTCAAGATAAATCCTATAGCTCTGCCTTTGTGGTACAAGGATGGGGGATCATTCGTGACTTTTGTAATATGTTCTTTATTTTTATAATGCTTTATGTTGCCATAGGAACAATACTGAATCTGCATAGCATGAAGACCAAGGAGACTATTGTGAATCTTGTCATTATAGGACTTTTTATAAATTTCAGTCTCTTCGCTACTCAAGTTATCATAGATGCTTCTAATATTACCGCTAGAGTCTTCTATAATTCAAATACAATAAAAATTACAGAAAAAGGAGCAAATGGTGTCGCCAAATTAACTCCAGGACTTGATATTGGAGCTGATGGGGTTATTCCTCTTTCTGCTGCAATTGTAAATAAAGTTAATCCCCAAAATTTAATTATGAGTGCTACTAAAGTTAATTCTATACCTAATAATAGTACTAGTGGTGTTCAAGGAGTAGATACTGAAAGCTTAGGTGTTGGACAATTTATTTTAGTTATTATTATGGCTTCGGCTGTGAACATTGTGGGCTTCATAGTCTTCATAACTGTTGCTTTTCTTTTTATCGCTCGTGTTATAGGACTTTGGCTCGCTATGATTTTCTCTCCTCTTGCATTCTTCACTTATATACTACCAGAAATGGCTGGAGCTAAAATGATAGGTTGGAAAAATTGGTGGCCAGAGACTTTGGAAATAGCATTTCTTGCTCCTATATTTATATTCTTTATTTATATAATTCTTAAATTCCTTCAAGCAGATCTTATAACCGACATAGTTGGTAAATCAATATCAGAAGATGGTTTAGGATATTTTGTAGCAATTTTAATTCCTTTTGCTTTCATTATGATTCTCCTGTTAAAAGCAAAGAAAATTGCTATAGATATGTCTGGAGAATTTGGAGAGATGGCTGTCAAGGCAGGATCTGCAATTGGCGGTATGGCTCTTGGTGGAGCTGTTGGGGCTGGAGCATATGCAATGAGAGGGACAATAGGCAAGATGGGTAATGTTTTGGCAGAATCTAAATTTGCTAAAACAAATGGAAGATTTGGTAGAATGCTTGGAGATGTTGGTAAGTGGACTGGTAGTAAGAGCTTTGATGTCCGAAGCACAAAACTTGGAGGGGATGCAATGAAGGGTATGGGAGTAGATGCAGGCAAAGCAAAAGAAGGTGGATATGCTAAACATAAAGCAGACGTACAAAAGAGGAGAGAAGAAAGAGCAAAATCACTTGAAGTTGGACATGATGAACATGAGATGCATGATTTGCATGAAAAAGAAGAAGCTCTTCAAAGACTAAAAGATAAAAATGCCCCTGAGCTTGAAACATTAGAAGGGAAAATAGCTTCAACACAAATGGATGCCACAGATAAATCAAGACAAGCTATCAATGCTGAGGCTATTGCAAATCAACCAGGAGCAACTACTGCTCAAATAACAACAGCTAGAGCCCTTAGACAAGATGCAAAGAGGTTAGACGAAGAAGTAATGGAACTCAAAAACCAGAAGAATGCTATTAATAGAGCGACAGAATATAGAGATAAAGACGGTAACCTTGTTAAAGACTATAGCGACAGAAAAGAAATGGTTAATATTAGTTCTTCAATGGTACAAAAAACAGAAGAAGATGCACAAAAGAAAGAGGCTGTTGCTCAAGCAGCAATAAATAATATTACAACCGTAACAGCGGCTGCTAATGCTCAATCAACTGCAGAAATAAATCAAGCTCAAATTACTGCTACTACCTCAATCACCCAAGCACAAACCAACGCAGTAGCTGAAATTACTCGTGCCCAAGCTGATGCTCTTGCTGCAAATCAAGCTAAGACAGCAGCTTTCAATAATTCAATGATGAATCCTCAGGACCAAAATGCTAAAAATGCCTACGAACAAGCTGTTGTTGCGTACAATAATGCTCAAGCAAATGTTGTAACAGCAACAACGAATGCTAATAATAGTGTTATACAAGCCCAAACAGAGGCGACAACAAAAGTTGCAGAAGCAACAACTAAAGCTAATAATACTATGAATCAAACAATAACTGATGCTACTCAATCAGCGGCAACCAAAACAACAGCGGCGGCCACTGCTAGAACAACAGCAAATACACTTAAAACTGCCCATAATAGTGGTCAAAAAGTTGCACGAAGTAAGAATGAATTGGATTTTGAGGATGTCCCAGATGCAAAATTCACAATTTCAAAAGAAAATAGTGCTAGAAAAAATGAGTATGCCAATGAAATACAAGGTAGATGGTTTAATCAAAATGCAAACGCACATGCTGCACATAATATAAGAATGAATGCAGAAATTAAAGCAGATGTTAAGGGTCACTAAAATAATATATGAAGGAAGAATTAAAACAAATAACTAAAGACGAACTAGTAAAACTCCCTAAAGAAATACAGGAAGCTATTAATAGTCTTGATTGGGGTAATATGTCAGAAGAGGTTGGTAAAAAATATCAACTAGATGATATTAAAATAAACAAACTTCAAACTGAAATACTACTTGTTTTAGTAGGAGCAGAACTGTTAGACAATTTAAAAATAAATCTAATAAATAATTTAGAAATAGATGTAGACGACGCAGAAAAAATGAATTATGAATTAAACATAAGAATATTTACTCCAATTGCTAACACACTTGAAATGCTAACCAAGAAAAAAATAAAAACATGGAATCCAAAATGGGAACAGAGTGTAAATTTTATCATTTCAGGAGGGGATTACTCAGTTTTTTTAGATAAATAAAATATATGATTACTGAAGTCACAACATTAGATATAATGATAAACAAAGCTAAAGAAAATCTTTCTGAAGAGACGAAAGCGGCTATTAATGCTGTTAATTGGAAATTAATTCTAAGTGGAATTAATAAAAAGTATAACGCGGATCAATTAGAAAACCTTGAAACAGAAACAGAACTTTTACTCTGCGGACTTGTATCTACAGAAGACTATCCTAAAGAACTTGAGAGTAGAATGCATCTACACAAAACTGATGTGGTATCACTTATAAATGAAATAGATAAACTCGTTTTCAAAAAAATTCAAGAAGAATTGGAGAGTAGACTTAATGGGGGAAATGATAAAAATGGGAAAATAGTCTATACAAATAAGCCTTTTGTGATTGATCCGCGCTTTATAAGCCTACCTAAGGAAGTTCAAGAAGCTATCTCTTATTCAGGCTGGAAAGAAAAAATGTATGATATAGCTAAAAAGTTTAAACTTAATATAGAGCAAACAGGACTCCTGGAAGAAATTACTACTAAAGTAATACTAAATACAATACATACAGATCAATATGAAAATGAAATAAGATCTAAAATAGATTTGGGAGATGATAAAATAAAAGAAATGGTTGCAGAATTAAATGAAAATGTTTTCAAAAATATTAAAAAAATTATGGAAAATGCTTCTACTTCTACCAATGAAGAGAAAAAAATTCCAACTCCTCCTTATGTAGTAAAAAAAGAAGATGTTGTGCCATTACCACCAGTGTCTTTTTCATCACCTGCTAAGGGGGCTGGGGGGTCTGAAAAACCTGCTCAAAAAGAAATAGAAGACATACTCTCAAAAATGCCTTCTCCTTCTATGGGTAATCTTATTGTAAAAAATACAAAAAAAGTGGATTCTAACATTATTACAGATAAACTATTTGGGAATACAACAAGTAAAACAACTGTCAGCGATTATTCTCTGCCTAAAATTAATAATCAAACACCGGAGAGGTCCCACGATCCTTATCATGAACAAATTTAATTGGTAATTATAAAGATGAGATTCCAAATACCACAATTTATAGATATAGAAGATAAGATTTTTGGCCCTTTTACTTTTCGTCAATTTGCCTTTTTAATAGGTGGAGGGGGGATAATCTTTGTCTTATATAAACTTCTTCCATTTGTGATAGCTATAATACCCATTTTATTAATGGGGGGTCTCACCATCTGCCTCGTTTTTGTTAAAATAAACAACAAACCATTTGCTTATTATTTACAAGCTTCATTTAACTATCTATTCTCTAGTAAATTATATATTTGGAAACAAAGATTAGTTAAAAAGGGTGATAAACAAGAAGAAGAAGTATCAGTTCCAACAACAATATCAAGTGTACCAATGCTTTCTGATAGCAAATTGAAGGATTTATCATGGAGTTTGGATATTCAAGATAAACAAGATAATGAGGGGTAATTAAAAAAAATAATTATAGTTAAATTAATAATTTTGGTTAGTATGATATAATATTTATATATGGCAATTAATGCAAAAGCAGCACAAGAATTCGTCCCAATTAAAGAGGTTCGTAGTGGAATCATAATACTTAAAGATGGTGGTCTTCGTGCTATCCTTATAGCTTCATCCATCAACCTTTCCCTTAAATCATCTGATGAACAAGTTGCCATAATAAATCAATTCCAATCATTTTTAAATGGTCTTGATTTTCCTACACAGATAGTTATTCAATCAAGAAGACTGGATATAAGACCATACCTTTTAATGCTTGAAACTAGGTTAAAGGACCAAACAGAACCTCTTTTGAAAATACAAACAAAAGAATATATAACTTTCATTAAATCTTTCACAGACGAAGTAAATATAATGACGAAAACTTTCTTTGTGGTTGTACCTTATAGTTCATCAATTATCAAATCACAAAATGGGATGATAGATAGTTTCCTGGGGAGTGGGGCACCTAAAAAACAAGTAGATGATACTAAAAAAGCTATGGACTTAGCCTCTTTTGAAGAAAAACGTAGTCAACTTGAACAAAGAACAAACGTGATTGTAAATGGATTAAGTGGTATAGGAATAAGAAGTAGTCAACTTAAGACTGATGAAGTAGTAGAACTTTTCTATAAAACTTTTAATCCAGGTGATATTAGTCAGGGAATTAAATTACAATAATATGGGAATATTTTCATCAATGTTTAATAGTGGTAAAGGGAAAGCTTCAACACAAAGTGGGGCAGTGATGCCTGTTCTACCTACTGAAATCTATAAAGCAGCAACACTAGAACTCCAAGATGTTATCGCTCCTTCCGCCCTACAAATAACACCTAGAAGTTTAAACTTAGGGGACAAGATAGCTAGAACATTCTTCGTCATTTCTTATCCTAGATATCTTACAGATAACTGGTTCTCTCCAATAATTAATTTGGATAAAATTTTTGATGTATCTATATTCATACATCCAATAGAAACAGCGGAAATACTGAAATCTTTCCAAAAGAAAGTAGCGGAGGTTCAAAGTCAAATTTCTGTACGTGAATCAAAGGGGTTAGTTCGTGATCCAATGCTAGATACTGCCTATCAAGACCTAGAAGGACTACGCGACAACCTAATGCAAGCTCAAGAAAAGATGTTTGATGTTGGACTTTATATCACTGTATATGCCGACAATGAAAATGATTTATTTAAAATAGAAAGTGAAGTTAAATCACTCCTAGATGCCAAACTTGTATACTTGAAGCCAGCGCTTTTTCAACAAGATGAAGCCTTCAAAAGTGTAATACCACTTGGAACAGATATATTAGGAATTCACCAGAAATTAAATACAGCTCCACTCTCTAGTATGTTTCCCTTTGTTTCATTTGACCTCACTTCCGATAAAGGAATCCTTTATGGTGTAAATAGACACAATTCTAGTCTCATCATTTTTGATAGATTTTCTCTTCCAAATTATAACTCTATCACTTTTGCTACTGCTGGAGCAGGTAAATCTTATGCTACAAAACTCGAAATCATTAGAACCTTAATGTTTGATGCAGAAGTAATAGTTATCGACCCTGAAAGAGAATATGAATACCTAGCGGAAGCAATAGGTGGTAGATATTTTAATATTTCCTTGTCTTCTGATCACCATATTAACCCTTTTGATTTACCAATACCAAGACCAGATGAGACAGCTGCTGATGTGCTTCGATCAAATACTATAAATCTAGTAGGATTGTTTAGAATAATGCTTGGTGGGCTTACTCCAGAAGAAGATTCAATAATAGACAGAGCAATTACTGAGACATACGCATTGAAAGATATTACAGCAGAGTCAAACTTTGCAAACATAGAACCTCCACTTCTTTCAGACTTTGAAATTGTCTTGGCTGGAATGGAAGGAAGTGGTTCTCTTATACAGCGTATTGCCAAGTATACTCACGGTTCTTGGTCATCTTTTATAAACAGACCATCCAATGTGGATATCAATCGTAAATTTGTAGTCTTTTCTGTAAGAGATATGGAAGATGAACTTAAGCCAGTAGCCATGTATATTGTTACCCATTTTATATGGAATGCTGTCCGTAAAAATCTAAAGAAACGTTTGCTGGTTGTGGATGAGGCTTGGTGGATGATGAAGTCGGAAGATACTGCTTCTTTCCTTTATTCTATCGCTAAAAGAGGGCGTAAATACTATCTAGGACTTGCCACTATCACTCAGGATGTGGGTGATTTTATGAAGAGCCCTTATGGTGTGCCTATTGTTACAAACTCATCAATTCAACTTCTACTTAAACAGTCTCCCGCAACAGTAGACGTCCTACAGAAAACCTTCAACCTTACAGATGAAGAGAAATATTTATTACTTGAGGCAAATGTTGGAGAGGGAATATTCTTTGCAGGGTTGAAACATGTAGCTATTAAAACCATAGCTTCATACACAGAGGATCAAATTATTACATCTGATCCATCACAAATCCTTGCTATAAAGAAAGCAAAGGACGAATTAGCAGCCTCTGGAGATAGTGCCTAAGGCGCTACGTAGCGCCTTAGGCACTATCTCAAAAAATTATTTTATGAAAAAATTTTTATATTTTATCTTAATAGTTTGTATATTAAAAATATTATCTATGTCGTCTTTTTCTATCGCTGAATTACAAATTGAGGTACAGGAAGGGGAAATAAGTGTAGAAACAATTCCAAACAACCCACAACCATATGGTGATGTGACAATTAACCTTACTAGTTATGCCACTGATTTAAATAAGGCCATAATAGTTTGGACGGGGGATAAGGGTACCCTACTCTCAGGTATAGGAGAAATAAGTTACTCTTTTAAGGCCGGAGGACCAAACACCTCTAATATTTTTAATATTAAAATTACTCCAGTAGGATCTATAAATATTATTAATAAAAGAATTGTTATCAATCCTTCTGAGGTTGATGCCGTGTGGGAGTCTATTGATGGATATACTCCACCTTTTTATAAAGGCAAAGCCCTCCCAACAAGTGGTAGCACTATTAGGGTCGTCGCGATACCAAATACAAATACAATAAAATCAGGGGTGGGTAGTATGGCTTATGTATGGAGCAACACAAATGAGACTAAGCTTGATGCCTCTGGTTATAATAAAAGTTCATATACATTTAAAAATAGTATGTTTGATGATATAAATGAAATAAAAGTACTTGCTTCATCTGTAAGTGGGGATTATGGAGCAGAAAGTACAATTAAAATACCAATTTATCCGCCAAAAGTAATTTTCTATAAGAAATCACCCACAGAAGGTGTTATTTATAATAAAAACTTAGACAATAATTTTGTTTTTTCTGAAGATGAAATGACAATTGTGGCTGTACCATATTTCCTAGCCACCAAGGGTCTTGAATTTAATTTTAATTATAGTTGGAATATAAATGGAGACCCCATAAAAACACCAAAGAAAAAAACAGAATTAACAATCAAGCCTACTTCCCGTGGGGGCTATGCTGATATAAGTATAACAATTGAAAGTGCAAGTGATTTATTCCAAAAAATTATTGGGCAATTAAAATTAACTCTATAAATATGAAAAAAAATAACTTTAATCTATTTAATTCTTTTTTAATAATTACTTTACTTGTACTCATTTCTGTGCCTTTTAGTATTTCTTTTAATAAATCGGAAAAATTAAATATTAAAAAAAATGTTGCATCAGCAGAAACTAATTTACAGATTGCTCAAAGGGAATTAAATGAAGCTAAAGCAAATTTGAATAAAGTTCAGATCATTATTCGTGATTTGAATACTAAATTATCAGAAGACAAAGCAAATAATCTAAATACTACTGAGCTAGAAGCTCAAATAACTTCATTGGTCAACATAGTAGAAAATGCGGCGAGGGCAGCTGTAGTTGCAGCAGAAAAAAAAGTCTTTATTGAACAAACATTAAGTGATTCTCTTGTTAGTATATCTCCAGTTAATAAATCTAAAAATGAATCTATTTATAAACTGCTTGCTCCTATTGGTGGTATTACCTGTATGGACTCAAGTGGGCAAGATCCAAAATGTATAACAAATGATATAGGTAAATACTTAAATATTATATTTAAGCTTGCTATTGGAATATCTGCTGCTCTAGCTGTAATAATGCTCATAATTAATGGCGTTAAATATATGGGTGACGAATCTGTCTTTGGAAAAACAGAAGCTAAAAAACAAATGTTTGGTGCAATAGTAGGGCTACTTATCGCCCTTGGCTCATGGGCACTTCTAAATACTATCAACCCAGCACTAACAGGGCAAAATGGGCTTAGTATT
>JAVHRS010000035.1:0-51174 GCA_036171755.1 Minisyncoccota bacterium | reverse complement strand
GGCACTTCTAAATACTATCAACCCAGCACTAACAGGGCAAAATGGGCTTAGTATTTCTGCCGCTGAAATTGAAATTGCTGGTGATACAGATGTTCCAATTAATTTTAATAAAAATACACTTCCAACAGGAATTGTATGTAGTGGTGGAAAAGCAAATATCCCCAATATAGTAAGTAGTTTTGCTAAAAAAATGACATATGAGATGGGGGCAAAAGGTGTCGCTGGTCCTGAAAATACAATAAAATTAGATTGTTCTGGTTTTGTAAACTATGTTTTGCGTTGTGCTGACATAAATGCCATAAGTGGTGGAACTGCTAGTATTTTTTCAAATGCAGAAAAAGTTATACAAACATCTATACAAGGAACAAAAATTAATAATAAGGAATTAAATATTGGCGATCTTGTGGGGTGGAGAGCTGGAGAAAATGGAGAAAAATTTGGACATGTTATGATATATATTGGTAATGGACAACTTCAACTTGCAGATTCACATGGGACCAAGGTTATAGGTGGAGCTCTTGGTACTTTTCCTATTTCAAAATATCAACCACGTATTAAATATGTAAAAAGAATTCCATAATTAATATATGCCACAAAAAACAAAAATCATTTTAATAGTAACAATCATATTTGTATTAGGAATACTTATTGGTGTTTATTTTTATTTCTCAAGCAAAAATACTAGTACCTCAGATTCAAACCCGAGTCTATTACAAAAATTTAATCCTTTTGGAACAAGTACAAAAAATACAACAAATACTAATACAAATGTAGGAACAGATGATAATGGAACCAGTGAAATTACTAAGGCAAATTCAAGATTCTACCAAATAACAAACTTTGCAATTGCTGGGGCGGCATTTCTAGAAGACATGAGGCCATTACCAGCAAACAGTGATATAGCTGCTCCAACATCCGAATTAATCCCATCTATACGCTATGTAGAGAGAAGCACAGGCCATATATATCAAATGTATCTGGATACAAAAAAATCAGGTACAATATCAAACTCTACTATTCCTGGTGTATATGAAGCACTTTTTAATAATAGGGCCACTTCAACTATTTATAGATATGTATCTACTGATGATAAGACTATTACGAGTTTTCTCGCTTCTTTAGGAGGGGATAGTAATTTTTTGCCTACTGATATCGAGGCTATTAGTTTGTCGCCAGACAAGACACAATTTTTCTCAATTATAAAAAATACAAATGGCGTTACGGGTACAACAAACTCTTTTGATAAAACAAAAACAAATCAGGTTTTCACATCTTCTTTCTCTGAGTGGTTACCACAGTGGGTAACGGACAAAAATATTTATTTAACAACAAAACCCTCATATTTAGTCTCTGGTAGTATTTATATCTTAAACACAACAAACGGAACTCTGTCTAAAATTTTTGGTGGGATTGATGGTCTCACCACACTAGCAAATAATGATGGTAATTTTATTCTATACAATGCATCACTGAATATAGGCCCTAAATTAAATGTTTTTGATGTGAAGAATCATACTTCTATTGACTTGGGGGTATATGGATTACCTGAAAAGTGTATCTGGAGTCTTGATAATATAAATGTTTATTGTGCTCTTCCAAACACTATTATGGGAATAGAGTATCCTGACTATTGGTACCAAGGATTGGTGTCTTTTACAGATTATTTTGTAAAAATAAATACAAAAACAAAAAGTGTAATGACATTTGTAAATTCAGCAAATGAAGTGGCAATAGATGCTACTAATTTATTCTTGAGTAATAAAGAAGACAAACTCTTCTTTATAAACAAAAAAGACTCCACTTTGTGGAGCCTAGACCTGTAACACTAGTTATTTCCTGTATATTTAATAACCACTCTTCTACTTGGTCCATATCCCTCTGATTCTGTTTTTATATCTGGAATTCCTTCTAGGAACATGTGTATAATACGACGTTCATTGGCGGGCATAGGATCAATTTCAATATTACTCTTAAAATACTTGGCGCGTTCGGCCATCATATGAGCTATGTTTTTAAGACTATCAAATCTTTTCTTTTGATATCCATTTATATCTATAAAAACATTAGAAATTTCTTCTTTACCAGATGACTTTTCAATAATTTTACGAACTAAATGATTTAATGATCTTAATGTTTCTCCGTCGCGCCCTATCATAAACCTTGAGTCTGGGGTATCAATCATACACCAAAGCATTTCACCCTCAAGAGAAACTTCATATTTTGAAATAGTACAATTTGTATAGGTAAAAATATCTTCTATTACTTTTTTTATTAATTCTTCTTCCATAATCTTTTATTATTTTTGTTTATTTATTATCTAATGCTCTTCTTATATACCACTCTTGAACAATAGTAAATATATTACTTATAACAAAATATAATGCAACTGCGGCTGATATCTTCCACGATATAAAAGCAATGAATAAAGGAAGAATATATTTTATATTCATTTGCATACTACCAGATATCTCATCTTGAAAACTTTTCTTTTCTTCTATGTCAGACTCTTTTATCACCTCAACCTTAGATTTAATAGGGGAGGCTAAATAACCTTGTAAAAATTGGGTAATACCAGCCAAAACAGCTAAAAGAATACTTTTACCATTTATCTCTATAAAACCTAAAAAATTAGTATGAATAACGGCTGGTTTTGCTATAAACGAATAAATAGGCCCTGCGTCTAATGTAAGGTCCCTAAGGAAAACATAGTAAAGAGCAAAAATAACTGGCAGTTGAATTAAAACAACCAAACACCCAGAAAATGGATTGGTGCCGTATTTCTTATATAATTCAAATGTTTTTTTAGCTTGCTCTTCTTTGTTTGGATAATCCTTCTTGATTTGTTTGATTTCTGGCTCCATTCTCTTCATTAAAATCTGGCTTTTTATAGACTTCTTTGTGAGAGGATAAAGAATAAATTTAACTAAAATTGTTACTATAATAATAGCAAAACCAACATCACCAAATGTGACATTATTAACTATTAAAATAAGGGTATTATAGATTGGTTGATAAAAAATTGTGTTCCAGAGTGCTTGCATTGCTCTATTGTATATCAAAAGCGGAGAATTTCAAAGAATTTTGTTATTTTAGCGGATCAAACTTGTTTTTTTGCCAAGGATGACATCTTAAAATTCTTAAAAACCCTTTATAAATACCTATAAATACACCATATTTCAAAATAGCATCTTTTGTATATTCTGAGCATGTGGGTATAAAAACGCAAGAACTGTGAGATCTAGATGGTGTCTTTTGATAAATATTAATGAGGTTAATAAAAAACTTTTTCATTTTATATTAATTTAATTTTTTCTAAAATAAACTCTATATCTTTTTTTAATTCATTAACAGAAACATCAAGGGCTTCTTTTTTATAAAAAAATATACCTGCACAGTTTTTTAGTTTATATTGTCTTAATATATTATAACCCTTTCTACGAAGAGAATTCCTTTTGGTGGCATTTTTTGCAATCTTTTTAGATACAACAAAAGCATATCTAGGATAAGATTCTTTTATATATCTAAACAAAAAAAAC
Source organism: Minisyncoccota bacterium (assembly GCA_036171755.1). GTDB lineage: Bacteria > Patescibacteriota > Minisyncoccia > Phycocordibacterales > UBA9973 > UBA8515. The sequence goes on along the minus strand of JAVHRS010000035.1, from coordinate 47,638 downwards.
GAACCAGAAACGATATTTCCTTTCTTTAAAATAGTTTGGAATATATCTTTAGTGATTCTTTTCTTTTTAGGAAGCATGTTATTTCGCGACTGAAACCTTTGCTCGGCCTTTTTGGCGACGTGCCTGAGTAACCTTTCTACCTCCTGGTGTTTTTGCACGAACTAAAAAACCATGAGATTTAGCTCTTTTCCTTTTATTTGGTTGATATGTTTGAGACATATTAAAAATATATACTATAATGCAAGATAAAGCAATATTAAGAGTATAAACATATCCACAGGTTATTAACAGCTTAATTAAGAGTTTTAGCTGTTGTCTTTTTAAAAACACAGGTATAATGAAAAACATGAATACAAAAGAACTCTGGGAAAAATGTCTTGCAGAAGTAGAATCAAATATATCAAAGGCTAATTTTACAACTTGGTTTAAAAATACTTCAATAATTAAAGAGGATGGTGGTATTTTATATGTTGGAGTACCAAATGAATTTGTAAAAGATTGGCTTTATAACAAATTTCACAAATTAATACTTAAAACAATTATGAGTCACGAGGAGGGTGTTCGTAATATCGAATATGTAATACATAAAAGTGAGTCCATTAATAAGATTAATTTAGAAAACATAAAACAAACAAATAAAGAACTTCCTTTAAATGATCTTTATTTAAACAAAGAAGATAATTTAAACCCTAAGTATAATTTTAATTCTTTTGTTGTTGGCCCTTTTAATGAGCTTGCTTATGCTGTAGCTCAAGCTATTATTACAAATCCAGGGCAAAACTATAATCCATTTTTTGTCTATGGGGGAACTGGTCTTGGAAAAACCCACATAATACAAGCAATAGGAAACACAATTAAAAGTAAATACCCAAATAAAAAAATATATTATGTGTCGTTGGAACGATTTGCTATTGATTACATAAACTCTATTCAGAATAAAAATCCAAATTCATTTAAAGAAAAATATAGAAAATATGATGTTATTATAATGGATGATATTCAGTTTATTTCTGGTAAAGATAAAACTCAAGAGGAATTGTTCCATCTTTTTAATACATTATATGAGAGTAATAAACAAATAATATTTTCATCTGATAAACACCCAAACTTTATACAAGGATTAGAAGAGAGACTTCAATCTAGATTTTCCTCTGGAATGACTGTTCAAATAGTAGAACCAGATTATGAATCAAGGGTAGCAATTATAAAAGCTAAATTTGAGCAAACAAATTCCATAATAGAGAGTGATGTTGTTTCTTATTTGGCAGAAATATTAAATGGAAATATTCGTGAACTTGAAGGAAGTTTAAATGCAATAGTTTGTCAGTCTCAACTTAAAAGTAAAACATTGTCTTTAAATGAGGTTAAAATTCTTATTAAAAATAATATAAAACCCAAAAAGACTGTTTCAATTAAAGATATTGTTGGGGTTATAGCTAATTATTATGGAATAGCAAATAATGTTATTTATGAAAAAACACGACGTAAAGAAATAGTAAGGGCAAGGCAAGTAGCTATGTATTTACTTAGAGAGGATTTTAATATCTCTTATCCTCTTATAGGAGAAAAATTAGGAGGAAGAGATCATACAACAGCTATACATTCTCATTTAAAAATTAAAGAGGATTTAAAAATAGATCCAGGATTATTACAAGAGATAGAAAAAATAAGAATTTTGTTTAAATAGATGTTTAATAAGTATGTGAATAAGGTGTGTTTAGAAAAAATAAAAATGTTAATAAGTTGTTTAAAATTAAGTTTGTGTGTTTCTATTAAACCTTATTATTTTTTTTAAAAAATAAAATAGTAATAAAGTTAATTAAAATAAGGTTAAAAAAGTAATACACATATTAACAGTGTTAGTAATAATAATAAATTTAATATAATAATTAAACCCAGTAGATGATTCTACTAAATCAAAGATATATGAAACTAGAATGCTCAATAGAAAAAATTAAAAATGCATTAATAACAGTAGACCGAATAACTGGTAAAAATTTAACACTACCTGTTTTAAGTTCTGTTCTTTGGGTTGCTACTGGTAAAACACTTAAACTTAGAGCAACTAATTTAAATATTGGAATAGAGATGGAAATCCCAGCCAAAATTGAAAAAGAGGGAGTTGTTGCTATTAGAAGTGATATATTATCTTCCTTATTTTCTGTTTTATCTGGTGACTCATTTGTATCTTTTGAATTGTTTAATGATAATTTATTAGTTAAAACAAAATCAAACACTATTATTTTAAAAAGTATTCCAAGTGATGATTTTCCAACAATTCCAGTTGTAGAAGGAGAGAAATTATTAATCCCAGCAAAGAAATTTTTAGATGGAATTAAATCCGTTTATTATAGTGCTTCAGTCTCTGAAATTAAACCAGAGATTGGTAGTGTTTATATATATCCAGAGGATGATATGCTTGTTTTTGTTGCCACAGACTCCTTTAGACTTGCAGAAAAGAAGGTAAAAATAAAACAAAAACTTTCTTTTGGTGGAATATTAATTCCATTTAAAAATACAACCGAAATTATTAAAGTTCTTGATGGAATTGATGATAATATTAAAATAACACTACAAAAAAACCAAATATCTTTTTCAACATCAAATATATATTTAACATCACGTGTTATAGATGGTTCTTTTCCAGACTATAAGCAAATAATTCCAAAAAACGGAACAACAGAAGCTATTTTATTAAAACAAGATATTATTTCCTCTTTAAAAATATCAAACATCTTTTCTGATAAGTTTAATCAGGTTACTTTTAATATAAAACCCGGTGAGAAAGTTTTTGAAATAGAATCTAAGAATACAGATATAGGTGAAAATATAAGTTTAGTTCCTGGAGTTATTTCTGGGGAAGATGTTTTACTTAATTTTAATTATAAATATATTATTGATTGTTTTTCTTCTATAAATTCTGATTCTATTGTATTAGAGTTTAATACCAGCAACCGTCCTATGATAATAAGACCACAAGGGGACTCCTCTTTTCTATATCTTGTTATGCCAATGAATAGATAAATTATGGATTATAATCACATTAAGGATTATTTAAATAAATTTAAAGAACTTTTATTTTCAAAAGAAGAGGTGTATAGAATTATTTCTCTTGTTGTTGAAAAAAATATTAATATCAAAATAGAACAGAAATTTATTAAAATAAGGGGTAATATTATATACATAAAAACTTCTCCTATTGTTTGCAACGAGATTCTAATACACAAAGAAAAAATTTTAAAAGATTTATCTCAAATATACAAAGAAATTTTTTTTAAAGATATAAGATAATTAATATTTTAATTATATATATTAATATTTGTAGTGACTTCTCCAACTCCACCATTTATATCATAACCAACCACACGGATGATATTTTCGTTATTTATTCCCGAAATATCTTTGGGGGTGAAAGAAACAGTAAATGGTGGAGTTTTTAAATATTTTAAATAAGTATTATTTATAAAAACATCTATTTTTTTAATGGGGGTTTGTTTAAGAGAGTTAATTAAAAAAGTAATATTTTCATTGTTTTTATATGGAGAAGGAAGTACTCCACTTATTGAAAATTCAGGCTTAGATTCCACTGTGTGTATGTTATCATTTAATATTGGCACATCTAATACAGAGATATTTTTATAATTTATATAATTATTTGCCCACCATTTTTGTACACCATACTCCCAGTTTGTATATTGAGCATCATTTGTTTGTTTGGTTGGGATAATATTAGTTGGGTCATCTTTATTCAACCAATATAAAATAGTATGAACATTTGTTATAGCAATTTCCTTTTTTGTATTTTCTGGGGTGTAGATTGTAGCTAATTTATTGGAAATAGAATCAATTGTAAAGGTTTCTCCACCCTGCCAAAAACCACGAAGAGTTGGTGGAAGATTCTGGTCAACCAACGTTGTTTTTTCAAAAAACTCATTAGGTTTATTTTTAATAGCTTCCGACATTACAGCGTTCCATATAGGGCCTGCAAGGGCCGCACCACCCTTTTTCATAGGTTTATTATCATTATTACCAACCCATACACCAACAGCCATAGAGGGGGTATATCCAATAGTCCAAGCATCTTTGTTGTCATTAGTGGTTCCTGTTTTAACTGCTGTCTCATGTCCACTAATATTCAATATAGAATGAGCACCAAAAGTTGGGGTCCTGGCTACATCATCAGAAAGAATATCTGATAAAGTGTTTGTAATATTAGGATTAAGAACCTGATATGGTTTATCCTCATATTTTTCTAAAATAGTACCATTTTGATCCTCTACAGAAAGAATACCTATATATGGATGGCGAACTCCATTTGCAGCAAAAACACCATAAGCAGAAGTCATTTCAAGGAGTGTTGTTTCTCCTCCACCAATAACAAGAGATAATCCATATCTAGTTCCATCAGTTAGGGTTGTAATTCCTAAATCATTTGCCATTTTAAGAGAATCTTTCATTCCAACTAAATACAAAAGCTTAACAGCAACTATGTTTATAGATTGAGCTAAGGCATTTTTGAGAGTCATTGGCCCACGATAATTTGTATCAAAGTCTGAGGGGTGATAACATACAGTTGTTTTGTGATCAGGAAGAGGGTAGCCATTAGGATCACAAGAAGCATTGAATTCTGTTTTTACATCAAATAAAGTTGTATTTTCTGTATAACCCTTTTCAAAAGCCTTAGCATATATAATTGGCTTAAAAGAAGAACCAGGCTGTCTTTTGGCTGTAGCGACATTAAAATTACCATCAACGCTTTTATCAAAATAATCTCTTGATCCAACCATACTGAGAATTTGTCCTGTTTTAGGATCTATTACTACTACAGCAGCATTTTTACCATTCCAACTTTTTTCATTTATTAAGGCTAATTTTTTAGCAGCATCTTCTGCTTTTTTTTGTAAATCATAATCAAGTGTTGTTATTATTTTCATACCACCATCCTCAAGAGTATTTACTCCATAACGACTTTCTAAATAATCTTTAATGAAAAATACGAAATGTGGCGCCCCAATATTTATAGGTTGCTCAGGCATGAAAACAACCACTTCCGCCTTGGCATTATTGTATGTTGCTTCGTCTATAAATTTTAAATCAAACATTCTTTTTAATACCAAATTTTTTCTTTCATTCAACTTTTCTTTATTTTTTCCATACGGAGAATAGTAAGTAGGTCCATTAGGAATAGCTGCTAAATATGCAGATTCAGCTAGACTTAAAAAAAGTGGCTCCTTATTGAAAAACATTTTTGATGCCTCTTCTATCCCATAAACATTTCCACCATAAGGTGCTTCGTTTAAATACAAAGCAAGAATATCATCCTTACTCATTATCTTTTCAAGTTTTACTGATAGTATCCACTCTTTAATTTTACGAGTAATAGTTACCTCTGGGGTTAAAAGAGCATTTTTAATTAATTGTTGAGTTATTGTTGAACCCCCTTGGACCTTCTTTCCTGTTAACTTGGTCCAAACCGTCGCACGTATAATAGAAGAAACTCGAATTCCTTTATGTTTATAGAAATCAGAGTCTTCAATAGCAACAGTGGCATTTTTAATATTTACTCCTATTTCTTCATAAGGAATAACAGTTCTTTTAATGTTTTCATGTATATCATAAAGAAGTATCTCACCAGTACGATCATATATTTTAGTAGAACTTTGAATTTTTCTCTCCGTAAAAAGCTTGAAATCTGGTAATTGTAGTTTGCTGATCCAAATAAAAAGAACTCCAATTAAGACAATTCCTAAACCAAATATGGAAAACAATATATTTTTAAATAACCTTAATTTTTTTGATGAATTTTTCTTGTTTTTAATCATACCTTATAATCATATCACAATATTTACATTGCGGACAAAGACTTAAAGATATGATAAAATGAATTTATTATGGAAAAGACAAACAACGAACTGTTAACAAGGGGAATATCCTCAATTTATCCCAATAGAGAGTTTTTAGAAAACAAAATAAAAAAAGGAGAAAAACTTACAATATATCTAGGGATAGACCCAACAGGCCCCACTCTTCATTTGGGACATGCTATTCCTATTAAAAAACTAAGTGAATTACAAAAAGAGGGCCATAAAATTATATTACTTATGGGAGACTTTACTGCTATGATAGGGGACCCAACTGACAAAGGAGCAGCACGCAAACAACTTACCCACAAACAAGTGATGACTAATTTGAAAAATTATAAAAAACAAGCCAGCTCCCTCATATCTTTTACTGGCAAAAACCCTGCTCAAATTAAATTTAATTCTAAATGGCTTGGAAAAATGAATTTTGAAGAAGTACTTTCCCTGGCTTCAAACATGACAGTTCAACAAATGCTTGAGCGCGACATGTTTAAAAAGAGAGTAGAAGAAGAAAAACCAATATATCTTCATGAGTTTATGTACCCACTTATGCAAGGGTATGATAGTGTTGCTATGAAAGTTGATGGAGAGATAGGAGGAAATGATCAGACATTTAATATGCTTTGTGGGCGTGATTTAATGAAAACAATAAGTGGTAAAGAAAAATTTGTAATAACAATGAAACTCCTCGAAGATAATTCTGGTAAAAAAATGGGTAAAACAGAAGGAAATATGATAGCACTTTCTGATACACCAGAAGAAATGTATGGAAAGGTGATGAGTTGGACTGATGGAATGATAATGCCTGGGTTTGAGCTTTGCACCAATATTCCAATGTCTGAACTAGAAGCCATAGATAAAAGTTTTAATCCCAGAGATTTGAAAATGAGATTAGCCAAAGAGATTGTTTCTATTTTTTATAATGAGAAAAAAGCAAAAGAAGCACAAGAAAATTGGGAGAAAACTTTCTCTAAAAAAGAAATTCCAGAAGATGCACAAGAGATAAAAGCAAATAAAAATGAATTACTTGTAGATGTTTTTCTTAAAAATGGAATAGTAGCTTCGAAAAGCGAGTTCAGAAGATTGGTAGAGAGTGGAGCTATAACAAATCTAAATAATAATAAAAAAGTTTCTTTGGTTAATGGTGGTGTTACAGATGGGGTTTATAGAACAGGAAAGAAAAGATTCTGTAAAATTATAATTTCTTAAAAAATAAATAAAAACAACCAGAGAGATCTGGTTGTTTTTATTTATTTTTTAATAAGTAGAACCATCTAATCCTGCAAATTCTTCTAAATTTTCATCATCAGTAAACAAATCATCATCTAGTATTTCATCTTCTAGTGGATCATCAAGATCCTCTGGGACCAATATATCAATTTCATCCTCTTTTATATCAACTGGGCCCAACTCTTCTTCGTCATCTTTATAACTCATAATTAATATTTAAAATACATTATAATTATTAGTTGTATCAAAATATTATTTTCTTTGCAAGGGGTTATCCACAGATTGACTCTTTTCACAAGCAAGCATTGTGAGACCTATAGCTATAGCATCTAATTCATCATCTGAAACTACTTCAATTCTCACATCTATTAGTTTTCTAACCATTGATATTACTCCATCTTTTGTGGATTTTCCATAACCCGTGACAGCAACTTTTATTTGTGGTGGAGTATATTCAAAAATAGATAAACCATTACATGAAGCACTATAAATAATAACACCCCTAGCCTCTGAGACACCCATAACAGTTTTTTGGTTTGTAGTAAAATAAAGCTTCTCTATCGCGAGAGCTTCTGGTTTATATTTTTTAATAACCCTCTCTACTTCTTCTCCTATTAGTTTAAGCCTAGAGTGAAAAGGAATTTTTGCAGAAGTTTTAAAACAATTTGAATAAACTAGCGTGTGTTTTGGTGTGTTTGTTTTATCTAATACAGCTATTCCAACTCTTTCAAAACCAGGATCAATTGATAGAATTCTCATACTATTTTTCTACAAAGTCAAACCCTAAATGCTCATAGCCTTTCTTTGTGACAGTTCGGCCACGGCTAGTACGCTCGAGGAGTCCTAGTTGTATTAAATAAGGCTCTATAACTTCTTCGACAGTAGCTTCTTCTTCACTTGTTGCGGCAGCAATAGTTTTGAGTCCTACTGGGCCACCATTAAATTTATTTATTATTATTTCAATAATTCTCCTATCTGAAGAAGAAAGTCCTATTTCATCTATTTCAAGTAGAGCCAAAGCTTTCTTTACGGCATCCTTGGATAACGGAAGTTTGTGAACTTGGGCGTAATCACGACAGCGCTTTAAGAAATAATTAGCAGTACGGGGAGTAAAACGAGATCTTTTAGCTATTTCATCTAATGCATCACTTTCTAATTCTACACCTAATATTTTTGCTGAACGGGCAAGAATCTTTTTTATCTCTTCGTGGGTATAAAATTCAAGTCGGAAAACTCCACCAGAGAATCGTGAACGAAGAGGGGAGGAAAGTAGAGCAATACGAGTTGTCGCAGCTATTAATGTAAATGGTGGAAGTTCAAGTTGAATAGTGCGAGCAGAAGGACCCTTACCAATAATAATATCTAAGACCCCTGACTCCATGGCTGGATATAAAATTTCTTCCACCATTTTATTCAAACGATGAATCTCATCTATGAAGACAATATCACCAGGTGCGAGGTTTGTAAGTATAGAAGCAAGATCACCCACCTTTTCAATAGCAGGGCCCGAGGTAATTTTAATCTGTCTCCTTGTCTCTTTGGCTATAAGGTGCGCCAATGTGGTCTTACCAAGGCCTGGAGGACCATAGAAAAGGATGTGCTCAGCGGGGTGATTACGCTCTTCGGCGGCAGTAAGAAGGATTTTAAGGTTGGCTTTAATGTTTTCTTGGCCAATATATTCTTCCCATACTAAAGGGCGTAATGTTTGGTCTAAAAACCCTTCTTCTTTGCCATCTTTTGTTGTTATTTTATTGCTTGACATTATATTCTTAATATGCTATATTCTCTTTATAAGTTTTTGATATATTAATTATAGCATCATTTTTGTGAAGAGAACATAAATCTCTAAGCAATCGGCCCCGTGCTCTATATATGTGCATAGGACGCTCTGGTTTATATTTATATTTACTGGGACTATCCTGTAATCATATGTTACTTTGTTAATGCATGTTTTCAAAGGATTGTTTAGAGATTTATGTTTTTTTAAAATAAAAAGCTACTCATTTGAGTAGCTTTTTATTTTATTCTTCGTAGAAATCCACAACACCTCCTACTTCTTCATAAGAAGTAATACCTTTTAATATTTTTACCATACCATCTTCTTGAATAGTGAGGGATACTTGGTTGCGAGCAGCTTCTTTAATTTCTCTTTCACTTGGATTTTTTACTATTATGTCTTCAATTTTTGCGTCGTTGTAAATTGCTTCAAATATTCCTATTTGTCCCTTGAAGCCAGTGTTGTTGCACTCTAGGCAACCAACTGGATCATAAAGTTTAAACGGATTACTCAGGTCTACTCCATACTCTGCAAAATCTTTATTGTAAGATTTTGCTTTTGCAATCATTGTATTTATTAATTCTAATTCTTCAGGTTTTACAACTCTCTCTTTCTTACAATGAACACAAAGTCTGCGAACAAGACGTTGAGCGATAGATAAAGATAAGGCAGAAACTAGAATTTTAGGATTAACATCCAAGTCAATGAGACGGGGGATAACACCAGCAGCATTGTTCGTATGAAGGGTAGAGAAGACCAGGTGACCAGTAAGGGCAGACTCGACAGCAATCTTTGCTGTCTCTCCATCACGGATTTCTCCCACCATTATGACATCTGGGTCCTGACGAAGGGCAGAGCGTAAACCTTCCAAGAAAGTATAACCTTTCTCGGCATCTGTTTGAGTTTGGGTAATTCCTGGTAAATGATACTCAATAGGGTCTTCGATTGTAATAATCTTAATCTCGGTTGAATAAATCTTTTGAAGGAAAGAGTAAAGAGTCGTCGTTTTACCAGAACCAGTAGGTCCTGTAAGAAGAATTAAACCATTTGGTTTGTGGATCTCTTTTAAGAAAATATCATACAATTTTGGCTCCACGCCCATATCTTCAAGTTTAACGCGAATAGATTTAGGATTAAGAATACGCATAACAATAGACTCACCATAAGCTCCAGGGATAAGGGAAACACGAAGGGAAATCTCATCTTGATCGAGCCAAATACTAAAACGCCCATCTTGAGCAATAGAATTTGCTGTAATCTTGAGCCCTGAGATAAGCTTTATTCTAGAATTAATAAATTTGTGTGCAGCAGGAGGAATCTCCATCACTTCATGAAGAATTCCATCTAAACGAAAACGTAAACGCACTGTATTCTCTTCTGGCTCAAAGTGTAGGTCAGAGGCGTTTATAGCTACAGCTCCAGCAAGAGCGACTTCGAGTATGTGTGAAGTGGTGTGAATATTATCCTTCTCAATATCTTGAACTGCTTTTTTAATATCTTCTATATTTTTTATATTTACCATTAATTTTTTTAGAGTTTCTCCGGAAATTGCCATGCTTCCAGACTTTGTCTCAACAGCATAAGAAATTTCTTTATATCTCTCCCATGCTTTTTCTAAACTGGCAAGGGACGCCATATAGAAATGGGGAATATATTCACGGTCTTTGAAAAATTTAGTCCAATTTGCAATATTGTCTGGCTGTGGAGAACGCATAGCCACATGAACATCCTTACCAAGAAGCTTAAATGCAGCAACTTGCTCTTTACGAGCTTCAGCTTCATCTATTAAACGTAATGCATCATTCTCAATAGGCATAGAAGCGAGGTGGACAGGTGGTACACCATAGCGAGCTTCGGATAATGTTTGCACTAGATCCTCCTCTTCTTGTTTTTGTAAATCAGCAAGATTTTTATTTTGTTTTTCATCGTCAAATATAATACTCATATATACATTATAACTTATAAGGAGAAAATTAAGGGGTTGACAGATTAGATATATTATTATATGATATATTCAAACGCTCGGCTATTAAAATGTTTTATTTGCTTCTCTTTTGGGGTGTAAATAAAACATTTTAATACTCTAAATATGAAAAATTTTCTTATTTTTACAGCTGTTTTGTTGTTTTTCATCAGCTGTGTCTCAACGAAAGTTGTGACAGAAAAAAAACAACAAACAGAATCGGTAGACAAACCGATTCTTTGGATGCAGTCTTATTTCAAGACTATTAATTTAAGAGATTCAGTTCTCTTTTATAATAGTTCTGAAATAAGACTACAAGAAGAATTTTTTAACCAACATTTTTTTGTTAAAGACGGAGCAGTTTTTGTTGTTGATAGTATCAACAAAGTTTCAAAAACTGTCCCAGCTTTAACCCCAGGAGGTTGGGTTGACAATAATAACCAAATATGCTATCATATATACAAATGTCGATTTCTAGTATTGTTGTATTTCCTTCTCAAAGTAAAGGCTTTTTTGGGAGTTAAATACAACAATATTAAAAATCACAAATAATAAAATGAAAAAGGTTCTGATTGTTTTATTGTGCGCATTCGCTTTCGGGCTTGAGTGCAAAGCACAATTTATTAACGGGGACAAAACAGTCCTCGTTGGGACCGTCAGAACTGACGGTTTTCAAAAAATAACCAAAGGTGCTTTCTGGTCCAAAAGGCCAGAAGCAAAAATTATCCAAGAAGGTTCATATCCTCTTGGATTCAGGGTTTATACCCTGAGTGAAAATTACTTCATCCGTTTTGCGGATGAAGAGCACAATAATTTTGATAGGAATTATATTATTTTCCCACCAGGGGAAAAAATATATTCCAACGAAGATGGACAATACTTTGCCGCAATTTGTGGCAATAGAATTGATTATATTCGGCCAGTGAACCTGGTCAAAATTGTTAAGGTGGAAAAATTCCTGCCACCAAAAAAAGAGGAAGGGTGGATTTATACCCCGCCCAAAAAAGAAAAGGAAGAAATTCCAAATTTAAATCTTTCTCCTGTTCAAAAAGAGCAGAAGAAAATAAAAATTTGGATTGTCACTATCCCAATAGTGGGGATAGGAGGATTTCTTCTTCTAAAGAAGAAATCCTCAATACTAATAAATGGTGGTCCAGGTGGATCGCCATTAACCCATTAACCCATTAAGTTGGGGAAAAATTTAAGTAAGGAGACTGATAATTTCTATCTCCTTTACTTTTTTAAGTCTTTAATTCTTTGAAATTGAAGGTTTAAAATTGTAATAATTAATAATTATAAATAATATGAAAAATTTTATGAAAAAAATAATAGTCGGAATCTTTAGTTTAGCTGTGCTTTTTGCTGCACAAAATGCATTTGCTTCCACTTGGAATGGAGCATCAAATGATTGCAGGAGTATAAGTATAGCAAATGCTACAACCAATGAAGGATACGCTTATCCTTGTTGGCCTTCTTCGTCTGTATCTGCAGATGCAGGAGATACTTTGAATATCAGAATTTATTACCATAACACAGGAACAGCAACAGCAAACAATACAATTGTTACTCTAAGTGCTCCAATAGGAGGGTCGGCTTCAACTTCTAAATCTTTTTCTGGAAACATTAATTCAGACCAAGGTGGAATATCTTTAAGTTCTGTTACCGCGAACCTTTCTTCTGCTCAGACAATAACTTTTAATAATGTTAAGTGGTATACAAATAATACAAGCGAGACACTTACATCACTTCCAGGTGGACAATCTGGTTCAGAAATTCTTTCCGGTGGATTAAACTTGGGTTCTATTGCTCCTGGATGGGCAACTCAGGGATCTCTCGTTGTAAGTTTCCATGTAAGCAATACAACTCAACCAGTAAACAGTTGTGAAATTATAAACTTTTCTGCAAGTGATACAAACATACAAGATGGAGATTCTACAATATTAAGATGGAATACTACCGATTGTGATCATGTAAAACTTTCAGGCTATAGTGGTAATGTATCACTTGATGGAAGTAAAACTGTTTATCCAACTGATGATACAACCTATACTTTGACAGCATATGACACTGATGGAACACATCAAACAGATACTGTAAAAATCTATGTAGATAGTAACAACAATAATAACAATTCAAATTGTTCTATTAATAGCTTTACCGCAAGTGATACATACGTAAATCAAGGTAACCCTGTGACATTAAGATGGAATACAAGTAATTGTAATAACATAAGTGTCTCAACTATTGGTAATGTTTATGCTTATGGAAGTCAGACAATTTATCCTACATATAGTACTAACTACACCCTAATAGCAAGTAATTACTATGGAGGATCACAAACACGATCTGTCTATGTAACAGTTAATAATTTATACGTTCAGCCAGTACTTCATGTTTACAATAGTTGTGCAGTTACAACCGTTGCAACAAACGTAAACCAGAATGGTGCTCAATTAAATGGAATAATCACAAGTACTGTTGGAGCAAATACTTACTTCGAATATGGTACAAGTGTAAATCTAGGATACAGAACAAATTCTCGTTTTGTAAACGGTAATGTTAACTTCTCAGATATGGTAACAGGGCTTTCACCTTATACTATTTATTATTTCCGAATGGTTTCTGATTGTCAAAACGGTAAATCTCTAGGAGCTATGGAAGTTTTTAGAACATTAGGAACATCAACTACAAATAACAACACCACTACAAATACTACCAACACAACTAGAACTGTAGTTGTACAAGGAACAACAGTAGTAGGTACAGCTTCACCAATACTTCTAAATATCACAAACAAATATGAATTAATTGGTCAAGGTGACTTGATAGACTATGTTGTGGATTATAAAAACATTGGTGGCACTAGACTTACAAGACCAATGGTACAAGTAGTACTTCCTACAAATTTTACACTTATAAATGCTTCTCGTGGCACTTACTCTGTAGATGATCATACTCTCTCAGCTCCTCTAGAGGATCTTGAAATTGGACAAGAAGGGGTTATCTACTTGCAAGCACGAGTTGATAGTGTCCCATTGAATAATTCTCAGATTGTTACTACAGCTATACTTGTGTATACAAGTGCAAATGGATCTCAAGAGAATGCTATGGCTTATGTATTGAATGCTCCAAAAATTACAGGTATTGTGGTTGGAGATAGTACTTTAACTGGTAATGCTTTCTTTGCAGGGCTACTTTCAATTGGTTTACTTGGTTGGTTGCTAATACTTCTATTGATCTTAATAATAATCTTAATCTCTCGTTCTTATAATAGGAACAATAGAATAAGTGAAAGTAAGACCGTAACACATACAACAACACAGTAAAAAATTACGAATTACGAATTACCCCGCCGACTTTGTCGGCGGGGTAATTGTGTTATTATATGAACATATGAAAAAGATGTTGAAAGAAAATAATAAAGAACAAATAATTAAAGAAATTATTAAGAAAGCTCTCATTGGGAAGAAAGATAGTGCTACAGTAATAGCTTTGTCTGGCAACTTGGGTACAGGTAAGACAACGATAACAAAGGAAATAGCTAAACAGCTAGGAATAAAAGAAAATGTAGTTTCTCCAACTTTCGTCATAATGAAAATTTATAAATTAACATCAAATTCAAAACATTATTCTAATTTTAAAAAATTAATACATATTGATGCTTATAGAATAGAAGACGCAAAAGAGTTTATTAATTTTAATTGGGAAGAAATTATTTCTGACAAAGAAAATCTAGTAGTTTTAGAATGGCCAGAGAAAATGAAAAATATAATACCTAAAAATGCTATAAATATTTATCTCTCACATATAGATGAAGAAACGAGGCAGATAGAATTCTAGTTTAGATTGCAAGTAAAAATGCTATAATAAGTTTATGGCAACTAAAAAAACTGACAAAAAAAGGCTTATATTACTTGATACTCATGCTATAATTCATAGAGCCTATCATGCATTACCTGAGTTCATGAATTCGCGTGGTGAGCCGACTGGGGCCATATATGGTCTAGCTACTATGCTCTTCAAGATAATCACAGAGTTAAAGCCAGACTACATAATAGCTTGCTATGACTTACCAAAGAAGACCTTTCGACACATTGCTTATGATGACTATAAAGCAGGCCGAGCAAAAACTGATGATGCACTCGTAGCACAATTAATACGTTCAAGAGAATTCTTCGAAGCATTATCTATCCCAATGTATGAATGCGAAGGTTTTGAAGCTGATGATTTACTTGGAACAATAGTAGAAAAGAATTTAAAAAATAAAGATTTGGATATAGTGATTGCATCAGGAGATATGGATACACTTCAACTAGTAGAAGGAGACCAAGTACAAGTCTATACTTTGAAGAAGGGAATTAATGATACGATTTTATACAATGAAGAAAAAGTAAAAGAAAGGTTTGGTTTCGACCCAGAATATTTACCCGACTATAAGGGATTACGAGGCGATCCATCAGACAATATCATAGGTATCAAAGGAATTGGAGAGAAAACAGCGACTATTTTAATTTCAAAATATGGAAGCATTGAAAAAATGTATAAGGATCTTAAAAAGAATGGAGATACATTTAAAGATATTGGAATAAATGATCGGGTATTAGTACTACTTAAAGAAGGTGAGGATGAAGCAATTTTCTCGAAAACATTGGCAACTATAAGACGCGATGCACCCATCGATTTTAAAATGCCAAGCAAAACATGGAAAGAAGAAGTTATATCAGAAAAAGCTGAGGAGTTTTTTAAAAAAATGGAATTTAAAAGTTTGCAGGATAGATTTTTAAGAGTGCTGGGTTCTTCTTCCTCCCCTGCGAAGGGGAGGACTGAGGAGGGGTCTAGGGGCGACGAAAACCCTATGATTAAAAAAGCAAAGATTGCATTCTGGCTATTAGACTCAGAAAAAACTAATCCTGATATAAATGAATTAATAGAATATAAAAACAGTTCTTCTTTGGATATTGCGCTAGAAAAAATGGAAGAGGATATAAAAAAAGAAGGGTTAGAATATGTTTATAAAAAGATAGAATTGCCTATTATATCTATCATTAACAAGATGGAAAAGGTGGGAATTAAAATAGACATTAATTATCTTAAAAAACTTTCAGAAGAATATCATCATGAGCTTAATAAGATAGAGAAAGAAATCTGGGAGTATTCTGGAAGGGAATTTAATATTAATTCACCTAAACAACTAGGGGAAATACTTTTCGATGAAATAAAAATAGGCGAAGTAGATGGGAAACCACTTCCAATAAAAATAAAAAAAACTAGTGGCGGAGCACGTTCTACAAAAGAAAGTGAGCTTGAGAAACTTCGCGACTTACACCCTATAATAAATAAAATTCTTGAACACAGAGAATTGCAAAAATTACTTGGAACTTATATAGATACAATTCCTAAGATGGTATCGAAAGATGGCAGGCTTCATGCAAGCTTCTTGCAATATGGAACAACAACAGGAAGATTCTCATCAAACAATCCTAATTTGCAGAACATTCCAACAAAGACAGAGCGCGGAAAGAAAATAAGAAATGCTTTTGTGGCAGAGAATGGATATATTTTGGTTTCTTTTGACTATTCACAAATAGAACTTCGAATTGCTGCTCTTTTGTCGCAAGATTCTTTCTTCATAAAAATATTTCAAGAAGGGAGAGATATTCATAGCGCTGTGGCCATGAAAGTTTTTGGAGTACCAGCAGAAGATGTGACTTTGGATATGCGACGTCGGGCTAAAGTTATAAACTTTGGAATTCTTTATGGTATGGGAGTGACTGCTCTTAGCCAGAATTTAAATACAAACAGAAAAGAGGCACAAATATTTTATGATAATTATTTTAAGCAATTTCCTACAATTGCTGACTATTTAGAAAGTATTAAAATATTTGCTAGGAAAAATGGATATACAAAAACACTTTTTGGGAGAAAAAGATATTTCCCAGCTATAAATTCGTCCCTTCCTTTTATGAAAGCGATGGCAGAGCGGATGGCGACTAATGCTCCGATCCAAGGAACAGCAACAGCAGACATAATTAAGATTGGTATGAAAAAAGTAGAAGAAGAACTAAAAAACACAGGCATTTTAGATGAAGTAAAAATGGTTTTGCAAGTACATGATGAGCTTGTCTATGAAATA
The DNA here is from genome assembly GCA_036171755.1 of Minisyncoccota bacterium. Lineage (GTDB taxonomy): Bacteria > Patescibacteriota > Minisyncoccia > Phycocordibacterales > UBA9973 > UBA8515. The sequence goes on along the minus strand of JAVHRS010000035.1, from coordinate 30,674 downwards.
AAAAAAGATAAACTAGATATTGCTATAAAAATTATAAAGAAAGGGATGATAGATGTGATCCCAGGCCAATTCTTGGTTGGTATGGTGCCCGTACCTCTTGATGTGACTGTAGGGTTTGGTAAAAATTGGGGGGAGTTAAAATAATGGCGTAATTTTATGGCTGTGATAGAATTAATATATGGACAAAGATAATCAAAATTTAAATAAAAGGAATAAAGCACCAGCTGGTGTAATTCACGTTCTTTTATCAAATTCTTATATAATCTTCTTCTTTGCTGTTGTTTTGGGAGTTATTTTTGATGCTTTATTTCCTATATACGTTTTTAATGGTATTGCTTATGAGTATATAGGACTACTTATGATAATAGTAGGATCATATATCGTTTACTGGGCTCAGTCGGTAACTAGTACAACCAATATTACCGATAAAAGAGATATTAATTTTTTTTTAAAGGGCCCATATAAACACACTAGGAATCCAACAAATTTTGGTTTGACTCTTACAGTTCTTGGGTTAGGTCTTCTGATTAATTCACTTTTTATAGTTATATTTATTTTAATCGTTTATGCTATTTCTAAATTAATTTTTATTAAAAAACAAGATATTATTTTAGAGGAAAAGTATGGGGATGTTTTCAGAGAATATAAAAGAACTGTTAAAGATTGGCTATGATTCATATCTTAGTAGGGGGGGATACAAAAAATAAAAGTAATTACATTAAAGACCTAACGAGTAATCGTGAGAATGTTTTTTTGGGAGAGAATAATATTAATAAGGATTCAATAATGAGTTGTTGTTATGGAATAGACCTTTTTAACAACCCCCTTTTTATAGTTTTAGAAAATATTTTAAGTGAAGGAGAAATTAATTTTTCAACAGAAGAACTGGTCAGAATAAAAGAATCAAACACACTTTTTATATTTAAAGAAGATAAACTCTTAATAGTTCTCCAGAATAAATATAAAAAATACGGAGAGATAAAAATTTTTGAAGAAAAAAAAATAATTCAAGTTCCCAAGTTTAATGTTTTTAGTATTACGGATGCTTTTGCTAATAAAAATAAGATTCTCGCTTGGACTTTGTATAATAAGGCAATTGTAGAAGGAATAGAAGGAGAAGCTATAGCAGGAATTCTTTTTTGGAAAATAAAAACAATGCTAATGAATGGATCAAATGTTTTCAGTCAGGATGACCTCAAACAACAATCAAGTAAAATAATCTCTTTGTATCATAAGGCACATAGAGGGGAGCTTGATCTTTCTCTTGGGTTAGAACAGTTTATCCTCACTTCTTTGACTTCTAAATAAATGGTACAATATATCTATGGAATCTATTTTGAAATCAGAAATTTTTTTCTTTATTAGCTCTATCTCTGTAATTTTAATTACAATTATATTTGTTATAGTTGGTTTTTATTTAATAAAAACAATGAGAAACTTTTCTCATATTTCAGAGAGATTAAAAGAAACGGTCGACGGAGCAGCTTCATCTCTAGGGGAGGTTGGGGATAATATAAAAGAAAGTCATCTTTTTAAATTCTTTTTTGGAAAGAAAAGAAAAAATGAGAAGTAATTATTAATAACAAAGAAAGCGAAACAAATTATATTCTAAAAAATCCATTTTTATAAAATAATTTGTTTCGCTTAAAAAATATATGGAAAAGAAAAATATGAAAAAAGGAATGAGTGCAGGAGCGGTAGTAGGTATTGGTGCAACTGTTGCAGCATTAGGCGCAGCAGCATATATACTATTTGGGCCAAATGGAAAGAAAAACAAGAAAGCTATTAAGGGATGGTCTATAAAAATGAAAGGGGAAATAATAGAGAAGTTAGAACAAGCTAAAGAAATAACAGAACCTGTCTACCACAAAATTATAGATGAAGTTTCTGCTAAATATGCGAAGATTAAGAATATTGATGCAAATGATGTAGCACTTGCTGTCGCTGAGGTTAAGAAGCATTGGAAGACTATGATGAAAGATGCTCAACCAAAGAAGAAAGCAAAAGCTAAGGCAAAGAAATAATTTAGAATAATAAAAATTAAAAAAGGCCTTGGAGTCGACTCTCAAACTTTGAGAAGCGGCTCCAAGGCCTTTTGACTATCTTGAGCACAAAGAACTTTTGCATTTAATAATGATAATGCAAATCAATGAAATGAACTATATTTAACGTATAACTTTATCTGTAATAATAATACCCTAAATTTGTGGGTGACAATAGAAAAAGTTTTTATAAATGAACTTGTGTATATTATACAACCAATACATATAGCATGCAAGTAGAGCTGTGGATAACTTTCATACCTTTCTTTATATCTATTGATTTTAAAGCATAAATATGGTACTTTAAGAGAGTTAATATCCGCTCGTAGCTCAGTCGGTAGAGCAGCTCCCTTTTAAGGAGATGGTCGTAGGTTCGATTCCCACCGAGCGGACAATTATAAAAGCCTTAAGAAATTATTGTCAGACTACAAGATGATGTCAGTGACCATATGGCAATTATTGCCGATATTGAAAAAATTATATGAAAATAAATAAAACATCCTCCAATATCCTAATTCTCCCAGACATTCGTTCAGCGGTGAACGTCGGAGCGATTTTTCGTACAGCCGATGCAGTTGGGATAGATAAGATATACTTGGTAGGATATACTCCAAGACCAACAGATCAATTCGGAAGAATACAGAAAGACATAGCAAAAAGTGCGCTAGGAGCCGAGACTTGGATAAAGTGGGAATACAGAGAAAAACTTCTACCATTAATAAATAATCTAAAAAAAGAAAAATACGAAATTGTAGCCCTAGAGCAGGATGAAAAGTCTATCGACTATCGTAAATATAAAAAGCCCACAAAACTAGCTTTTATATTAGGAGAGGAGGTTAATGGACTTGATAAAAATATCCTTAAAAAATGTGACAAAATAGTAGAAATACCAATGCATGGCAAGAAAGAATCACTCAACGTCTCTGTTGCTTGTGGCATCGCCCTATTTAGAATTTTAAGATAATTATTGAGGGGAAACAAAATTAGTCGTCTTAGTTTGTTGAATGAAAGGCTTATCGGTATTTCCTGTGCGTTTTCCAAGTAACATCCAAACTATAAACAAAATAATTAGAAATATTATAATCTCAACTTCGAAACTTATTCCACCACTACTATAGTGAGGTGCTGGTTTCTTTTTATCATCTTTTTTATCTTTTGATTTTTCTGCCATATGTTTTAGAACTGCACAAATTATATTCTAAAAAAAGTCCTCGGATCTCCGAGCTACAGCTCGGCCAGACTATTTTTTATAAAATAATTTGTTCCGTTCATTACTTAAATAATTTTTGATGAGTATTACAGAAATGTGCACCGCGCCCATCTAACACTTTTCTCATTATAACACCCTTGCAGCCCTTTTTACCACAAGGTTCTTTATTTTTCTGGTAGACATTATGATGGTTCTGAAAATTACCCTTTTTGCCATCTATATTTCGATAATCGGACATAGAATCACCACCAAAATGTATTCCCTTATTCAAAATTTCCCTCATTGATTTAAGGACTAATTTTAAATATTTATCTGGTACTTTATTGGTTTTGGACTCAGGATGAATACTAGAAAGCCAAAGTATTTCATCTGAATAAATATTCCCGATACCAGCTATTACAGATTGATCCATTAAAACTGTTTTTATATTTTTATTAGGTTTTAATAATATCTGCTTTTTAAACTTCTCAAAATCAAAACTTTTATCCAATGGTTCAGGACCAATATTTTTCAAATGAATTGTTTCCATTGCACTCTTTGTGTCTATCAATGTAATTTTTCCAAATTTGCGTGAGTCACAGAAGGCCATAGCTAAGCCGTTCGAAAGAGGGAAGACGGCATGGATGAATCTATTGTATGGATCATGGAGTTCTCTTCTCTCACTTAGTGCAGGAGTCCATATCCCGCCTTTTCGGTGGGTCACCGAGGATGCGACCTTTTTATTAAAAATATATTTACCCACGATAATGTGGCCTGTCATTTTTAAATGTATTAATATTGTTTTTCCATTTGAGAGATTTATAAGAATGTTCTTTGCTCTTCTTTCTACACTTATAACTTTTTGATTTTTAATATCTCTTTTAAACTTTTCAAAGAAAACTTTATCTTTAATAGTACCCTCAAACTGCTTTATAGGATTATTCTTTGCCAAGTCTGTCCAAACAACCCCAAAAGAAAGACCTTTTAAGACTTTTTTTAAACCATTTACTGTTGTTGTAACTTCTGGTAATTCAGGCATATTATCTTTTCCCTAAAATTTTAAGAGCTTCTTTGATACGAGCGTTTGTGCCAATAACAGTAGAGGGAACTTCATGAAGAGAATCACGAGCTTCATTCTGTGAATAGCCGAGAGATTTAAGTGCTTCCAATATGTCGCTTTCATCGCGTAGTGTGCCTGGAGTATCGGTATCATTTTTATAATCTTTTAATTTATCTCTTAGTTCTATAATAATTTTTTCAGCAGTCTTCTTACCAATACCTGAAACTTTATTCAAATATCCTACATCTCCTGTGGCTACTGCTCTCTTGATAGTCTCGACAGGGGCGAGGGCGATTATACCGAGGGCTCCCTTTGGTCCAATTCCTGAGACATCTAGTAAAAGTTCAAAGAAAGATAGTTCGTTTATATCTTTAAAACCATAAAGATCTATAGAATTTTCTCGAACAGCTGTGTATATAAACAAGGAAGTCTTTTTACCCAAAGTATATAAGGATATTGTTTGTGGAGTTACAGATACTCTGTAACCTACATTCCCAGTATTTATAATTATGAATTTTTCTGTAAGGTGTATAATTTCACCTTCTAAATAAGCGATCATACTTAAATAATAGCAAATATTGCTCTTTTCGGCTATTTCTGGTATTGTTGTAATGTCTCAGTCAATAATCATTAATAAAATTTAATTAAACAAAACAATGCCAATTACAAAATCAGCAAAAAAGGCTTTAAAGGGATCTCTTGTCAAGAAAGCGATGAATGATCGCAACAAGAAGAATATCAAAGAATCAGTTAAGAAAATTGAGAAATTAGTAAAAGAAAAGAACAAAGTAGAAGCCAAGAAATTACTTCCAGAAGCTTATAGTGTTATCGATAAAGCAGCAAAGAGAGGAGTTATAAAGAAAAATACAGCATCTCGTAAGAAGTCTCAGTTATCTCGAATCACAAAATAAATAAAAATCTCCAGAAGCCTTGCTTCTGGAGATTTTTATTTTATAAATTTATTGTACTGGTGTAGGAGCAACTGGTGCTGCTTTATTTACCTGTACCGTAACAGAACCCGATGCATTATCAGGAGCTTTAGCTTGATCATTATAGAATTTACTATAATCCCAATTCATCATACCACCCCTTCCAAAACATGCACCTCCTCTATATTCTCCTTTCATTTCACCCCATTGTGTACCTAAATGGAAAGCAATGATTATAACTATAATCATTATTATTCTTCTCATCATATGGCACTTCTTCCAATTATGACAACAATTTCCCATATCATGGCCACACTTTTCCTTTCCTTCACAGCACCCTCTTTTTTCTTCGTTTTCCATGTAATTTAAAATATTTAATTTATAATAAACCGACTATAAGTTTATTATAGCACAAAATTATTTTAAGCAATTTAGCTTGCGGATAAGTATTTATTAGTGTAAATTAGAGTCGTAAGAGGAGGGTCCCGTCGTTCAATGGATAGGACGCAACTTTGCGGAAGTTGCGATGCAGGTTCGATTCCTGCCGGGATCACAATTAAAAAAGCCAGATAAATCTGGCTTTTTTAATGATGTTTTTAAAATCCTAACTTCTCCATGAACTTCATAGATTTGGATTCTTTAAGTTCTATGTTAGGAGTGACCTTGGTTAGAGAGTCTCGAACTTGATCAGCTATATCAAGAGGTAAGGGAATAGTATAAACAGGGAGTAGATATTTATCGATCTCTATTAGAAGCAGGGCTTTGTCAGACTCCTTTTTAATATGAAAGCCTTTAATTTTTTTCCATTCATATTTATCTTTTCCTAAAGAAAATCCCGAAGTTTCTATGACGAATGTCATTATTTGTGGGTGGCGAATAGAGAAAAGAAAAAGAGATAGACCAGAAACAAGAATAAAAATAGCAAATACATAATTTTGTTGCCAAATGGCAATTACAAACAGAATAAGAGTTATTAGTCCGATTGTCCAAAAGAAATCTATGCTTTTTTCTTCATGTTTATATTCAGGTGCTTGCCACTCTATTTTATTTAAAATAATTTCTTCCATATATTATATATTATACTCCTTTCTTTTGTTTTACCAAAGATGCGACAGCCTTATATACAGCTATTCCTGCCTTTTTATCAAACATACTTGGGATAATATTCTCTTTATTTGGGTTTTTTATAACATTTGCTAATGCTACTGCAATAGTTATAAATATTTCATTTTTAAATTGAGGTATTTTATAATGAAGCATTGCTTTAAAAGCATTAGGGAAGACCAAAGAATTATTGATCTGGTTTGGATAATCTGATCGTCCTGTAGCTACTATGAAGGCCCCTGCCTTATGCGCAATCTCAGGCATTATCTCAGGAGTAGGGTTTGCAAGTGTAAATAATATAGGTTTTGACCCCATACTTTTAATCATTTCTTCTGTTATAGTTTCTGGTTTTGATAATCCAATAAAGACATCCATATCGATTAATGCATCTGCTAATGTACCAGTCCTTTCTTTTATAATACTACCTTTTAGTAACTCTTTCTTTTCTTTAGTTAAATCCATTCTCTTTTTATTTATAATTCCTTTACTATCACAAAAGATGGTGTTTGTAATACCATAACTATGTAAGAGTCTACCAGTTGCAACACCTGCTGCACCTACACCAGCTACAACCACCTTCACATTTTCCTTTTTAATTTTGGCTAATTTAAGAGCATTAATGAGAGCAGATAGCACCACTGTTGCAGCACCCCACTGATCATCATGCATTACTGGAATATCAAGTTCTTTACGTAGTCTTTCTTCTATTTCAAAACATCTTGGAGCAGAAATATCTTCTAAATTTATTCCTCCAAAAACTGGAGCGATTTGTTTAACCAATTTTATAATCTCTTCTGTGTCTTGTGTATCTACACAAATAGGGAAGGCATCAACTCCTCCAAAATTTTTAAAAATTGCAGCCTTGCCTTCCATGACTGGAATGGAAGCCAAGGGGCCTAAATTTCCAAGTCCTAATATTGCTGAGCCATCAGAAACGATAGCTACGGTATTTTTCTTTATAGTTAATTCCCGTGCTAGTTTTGGATTTTTGGCTATAGCCTCACAAACCCCAGCTACTCCTGGAGTATAAGCAAGGGACAAATCATTTTTATTCTTTAGTGGAACTTTACTTACCACTTCCAATTTACCACCATGCTTCTTGTGTAACTTTATTGATTCTTCGTATTTTTTATTTTTAATCATTTATTTTATTGATTTTTTTATTTTATTTGCTAAAATTTTCAGTTTATCAAAGTCGGCCATTGGTCCACCTTTTGATGAAATAAACCCATCATATTTTTCATACCAAGGGAGATCTGTGTGGTTTGAAAGAAACTGTTTCCATTTACCACCCTTTAGATTACCTGTTTCATGCATAGGTAGTAGTTTTATGTGAATGTGGTTTATTCCCATGCCTTCTATTATGAACCCCACACGTCCTACATCCTTAAAATATTTTTCTAAAACTTGAGCTGCTTTTTTAGCCGCAACAATTAAATTTTTTAATTCCTTATCTGGTAATACTAATGGGTTTGCATCAAAATGCTTTTTTGGAATTACAACTGACATTCCTTCTGTATTTGGATCAATAGCAAGAAATGCCATATAATTTTTATCTTCCCAAAATACATAAGAGGGGAGGCGGCCTACCACTATCTCACAAAATATGCATTTATTGTCTTCTGTTGTTGCATTATATTTAACCATATGAGTATTATAGCAAAAAATTAATTTTTTTTCTAAGTTTTTTAAGGCTTGAAAAAAGGCTCAAAATAAGGTAGTGTTGTATTTGGAAGGGTGCCAGAGTGGTCTAATGGAACAGTCTTGAAAACTGTCAGGGGTGAAAGCTCCTCGGGAGTTCGAATCTCCCCCCTTCCGCAGGGACAACCTGTTAGTTTTGAGGACCTACATGCTCGACGTTGAGCTGTGACCCACAAAGCTACAAGTTACAAAAAAGAGCGATAATGATCGCTCTTTTTTGTACTTTAAAAACTATTTTTTATGTTCAGTAAGAGGTTCGTGTTCTTCATGGAGAACTTTTTTTGTTTTATCATCTTTTACTACTTGATGATATTCATTTTTCTCTACATTTACATCCATATAAAATTCAACCCCATTTTTTAATTTTGGATCCCCACTAGGTTTCCATCCTTGTATTGTTTTTCTAATCATACCAAAACCCTCACGAGCTCCTTTCATTTTTATTAATTCCCTAATAGTAAGACTGTCTTCCAATGTAAATCCTTTCCATCCATGTCCGCATGCATATTTAAAATTAAAATTCTTTTCATTGTTCTCAGCACTAATCACTAATAATGGATTTTTACATGAAGGACATATTTCATTTACTATTGAATTAAGAAAATCTTTATATTCTTGAGAAACAATTTCTGACCCTTCGATTTGTTTTTGAGCAATTTCTATAAGTTCCTTTTTGTATGATTCCATCTTTCTTACTTTTTTCCAATCAACTTTTTCTACAATTCCTTCCTTTGTTAAAACTTTATATTCTGCGTCGAGGGTTTTTCGTATGGGTCTTTTTTGTCGAAAGTATTTCGATAAAAGATTATTATGAATGAGTGTCATAAAATCTCCTATATACATGCTAATTTTTAAACCATTTTTTCCTACACGTTGTGCAATATTATTAACTTGTTCTTGGTCCCAAGTTCTCCAATCATGATCTTGCTTGGAAGTATACATTTGTAATGTACTCAAATCTTCGGAAATCTCAGCCTTTATTATTTCTATCTCTTTTGAAAAAATATCTTTAGTGATCAAGAGTGGTTTTAATACAGCTGTCCAATCTCCAAATAAATATAACAAATCAATATACTTATTATTAAAATCTATATTTGCTTGTATGAGTTCTTGAACAAAAGAGTTCCATTTCTTCTCTCCGTCTAATAAACATTCCATTTCGCTATATTCTAACCAGTTACCCTTATATTCTTTTTTTAATTTAAGTTCAAATGGAATCATGCTCGAGCTCATTAAAATGAAAGGTGGAGATGATTTTGCATTTAGAGTAGACAAAGTACCCTGAATTTTTTTATGAAGCTGAACAAATTGATTATAAATATCATAACGAATAGTGGCTTTTTGCTGATGTTTAATATTTCTTCCTTGCAGAAAAAGAGCAAAGATCCATCCGATAACAGCAACAGCTATTGTAATCGTTATTGTAAGTTTATCTATATTATTAATGATATCATTTAGATAATTCATCTTTTTAAGAAGATATTTTCTTTAGCCAATTACTAAAAATATTTTCTAATTGATTTAAGTGACCTGTTTCTTTAAATGTATGTGGTGCACCTGCTATAATATGAATTTCTTTTTTAGTTTCTTTTGGCAACAAATCACAGAAGGCTTGTTGTTGATACGGCGGACAACTTGTATCATTCTCTCCAACAACAAACAATATAGGCATTGTTAATTTGTTTGTTTTAAGTTTCAAATCATGTGTTAATCTTTCCTCCATATGTGACCATGGAAGCTTCATTTTTGTCCCTGGCTTAGAGGTACTAGTTCTGTGTGTCCAACCTGTTTCTTCCCAGTCTTTAATTTCTTCAGGTTTAAATTTTTCTGAAGCCTCAAAACTGTCTTTTCCAGAATAAACTGCGGCGTATGGAAATACAGCTTTAACTTCATTTGGAAATTCTTCTGCATATTTTGCTACTGCAAAACCGCCCAAACTATGTCCTGCTATTATAAAAGGTTCTTTATACCATTCTTGAGTGTTTGCCCAATTAATTACATCAACTAAATCTTCGTAGTGATTTTGCATTGTTGCATTTTCATATTTACCCTCACTTTCACCAATTGAATTAGTAGCGTCAAAGTTTACCACAATGTAATTATTTTCAGTAAGAGCCTTAACTAGTGCTTGGATATGTAACTGATCCTTAAATCCACCAAGTCCATGCAAAGTAAAAGAAAGACCTTTAGGATTATTAGGAATTAAGAGATCTCCTACGATTTTTAAACCTTTTCTATTTTTTATTTCAAAATTTTGCATATACTTTATTTTAGTTCCTTTATCATCTTAACTATCTCTGGAAATTTTGGAACACGGAAGTGACCATTTTTACTTTTGTAAATAATAAATTTTGTATTTTTTAATTTACTCTTATATTTTTCAGCATGAGACACTGGGACAACATCATCATCTTTTGAAAAAATAAAAGTGGTATTTTTACAATTTTTCTCTATTAAAGAGAGATCATCTTTTAATTTAAAACCGCCAACTAAGTCTTCATCTGGTAAAGTATTGTCGTATGGAGGACAAATTATATAAGTAGCTAGTATTTTCTTTGAGAATTTATTTTCTGATAAATATTTAGCAAGAAAAATACCACCCAAAGAACCCCCAATAAGAATCACACCATTTCTTAGAAAAGGAACATATCTTTCAAACCAAATCTTCCAATCCTCATATTTAGCATCATCTTGAAGAGGCATACGGGGTTTAATAATCTCAAATCTTTTGCCTAATTCTTTATCAAAATAACTCTCTGACCAACGGACTTTCTTTTCGATAGAAATCTTTTTAGTTTTTAAATACTTTAAATAATCTGCTCTGTTTTTAAAGGTATTTCCACCATGAATTAGTAATATTTGCGTTTTCTTTTTCATAAGAAGATTTTACCATTTTTGATAAATTTTTTCTATTATTCTACGAGTGTAATTTTCTTATCATTCAGCACCAATCTACTCCTTAAATGTCCAAGCAATTCTCTTTTTTCGAGCGGTGTGCCTTCTCTAAGTACATACTTAGCATACTCTCTTGTGTTTACATCATCCTCATTGGTTGAGTATTTCGGTGTACCTTTTGTTGCTAATCTTTGAAGTCGATTAAATCGCTTTATCTCTTCTTCAAGTTTAATTCGCATTCCTAGTTCATTAATACTTACCTTATCAATCACTTTAAATAATTCATCTATCAATTCTTCTTCTCTGATATATTTATTTTTACAATTTCTATCTCTTGCTTTTGAACAGGAGTAGTAGACATATTTAGCAGTAGTTCCATCTTTAAGCTCTTTATACTTCTCTTGAGCAGATATCCCTGAACTACACATTCCACATGTAAATAATTTAGTGAATGCGAACTCTCTATTTTCTCTCACAATTCTATCTCTTTTTAATTGTGCTTGAGCTTTTTCAAATAATTCCTGAGTAATTATTGGTGTATGACTTCCTTGATACCAGTTATCAGAATTTCTAGGGTATTCAAATGGTCCATAATAGATTGGCATATTAAAGATACGATAAACCCCTGAGAGTGTCAGGGGTTTGTTTCCTCGAGTATAGAAATTTAAATCAAATCGTAACCAGTTGTATACTTTTCTGCCACTCCAATGTTCATATACTACTTTCTCAAACATTTTCTTTATGATCGGTGCTCTATCTGGATCAATTACTATCTGACACTTCCTATCCATTAATTTTTGATTTAAATATCCCAATGGTGCCATCCCAGGCCATAATCCCATCTCTACTCTCGTTCGCAATCCACGCTTAACGTTGATACCTCGGTTATCATTTTCTAGTTTTGCTTGCGAGCCAAGAATCATTAGAAGAAATTTCTCATTTGGATTATTCCCAAACGTTTGTCCGAAGGTTCGTATCATATGCAATTTTCCTGCATCCATTAAATCTACAATCTTTCCTAAATCTCCCGCATTTCTTGAAATACGGTCAGGTGCCCATGTGAGTATGGCATTAAACTTCTCTTGTTTGAGTTCTTCGATTATTTCGTTAAAAACAGGTCTTTGTCCAGTCTCTTTAGCACTATGGCTTTCACGCTTCATGGTGACCACCTCAAGCCCCTCACGATCGGCTAATTGGAGCATCTCGCTGATTTGACTGTCTATGGAAAGGACTTGTCTTTCCTCTGATTCTGTTGATTTTCTTGCATAAAGGCAGTATCTAATCTTCTTTGGTTCGACCTTAATTTTCTCGACACCTTTCTCTTGATTTGGGTTATCTATTTTCATATATCTACATTAATGACGCAACCCTCCATGGGAGTCCAGAGCGTCCCATGTCCATACTGTTGGTAACTAACTGATTAAAATACTCATTTATTAAGTTTAGTAAAAAGTGCCAAATGTGTTTAGACATTACCCACACCCCTTGACAAATATTTTTATTTATTTATACTATACCTAGCTAATTGAAATGTAAAACTTTGACCAAGAATTGGTCCAACAGATTCTATCTAGTAAAATAGATAAGAAACATAGCTGAGGTCTGCTATTGTTTCGCAAGATATGTTGATACTGATCACATAAAAGTGGTTGGGAGATCTCTTTATTAAGTATTGTTTTATGCGTTATACTTATAGAAGAGACTTCCCGACCACTTTTTTTATTTTTTTGTTAGAATAAATTAGTTAAAAACCAATTTTTAATTAATTCATTCTAGTAAAAGATATTATTAGAATGGTTCATCGTTCATTGAAAACTAAATAAAAAATGGTTACATAATACAAAAAAATATTTATGAATATAATTAATCCAAAAAAATTATTTCGAAAAGAAATACTTGAGTATCAAGTAGAGACAAAAAAACTAGAAAAGGTTTCTTATGTGAATCTAGATAATGCCGCGACAACTTCACCATTTATAGATGTAGAAAAAGGAGTTATGGATTATATGATTTCTTATGGTTCTGTCCATCGTGGAGCAGGAGCTAAGTCAGAGAAATCTACAGACATATATGAAGATAGTCGAAATACTATCTGTAAATTTGTCGGAGCACCAAATGATTCATATGTAGTATTCACTGGAAACACAACAGGAGCAATGAATTCTATCTCTCACTTCTTTTCATTTCTTGATGGAAAAGTAGCTGTTTCTGATATAGAACATAGCTCATCATGGCTTCCTTGGGTGAAAAATGAAGGGATAAAATCACTTGGAGTAAATCAAGTGGCAATAAGTGAAATGGAAAGTGTAAATAAAAAGATCCAAGAAGAAGGTTGTAAACAAATTGTAAAATATTCTGTTAATGATGAATTTGAATTTGACTTAGAAGATATTAAAAAAATATTTATTAAGAATAAAATCAAAGTTTTTGTTCTTACAGCTTCATCAAATGTTACAGGATACTGTCCTCCGATAAAAGAAATAGGTAAAATTGTTCATGAAAATGGTGCATACTTTATCGTTGATGGATGTCAGTATATACAACACCATGAAATAAACATGGAAGAAATGGGTATAGATTTCTTAGCCGCCTCAGGGCATAAATTTTATGCACCATACGGTGGAGGATTCTTAATAGGACCAAAAGATTTCTTTGATCAATTTATTTCTTATGAAATTGGGGGTGGAAATTTACCTTATATCACAAAAAATGGAGAATTTCTTAGATATCATAACCAAATTGCTCATGATCCAGGAACTCCGAATGCTATTGGTGCTGTGTCTATGGCAATAGCCTTAAATAAAGTTAAAGAAATTGGAATAAAAAATATAGAGGAATATGAGAAAGGATTAACTAAGAAAGTGTACGAGGAAATGAAGAAGAATCCAAAAATAGATATTTATGTAAATGAAAAACATTTAAACACAGTCATTCCTTTTAATATTAAAGGCATGACTAATAAAGAAGTTGCAGAGAGACTTAATAAAGAATATGGTATTGGAGTTAGAGCTGGAAGCTTCTGTGTTTATAATGTAGTCCGTAAATTACTTAAAATAAAAGATGAAACACAAATCATAAAGGATGTACAAAATGGTAAGGAAAATGCAGTACCAGGATTTGTGAGAGCTTCATTTGGATTACAGAACACAGAAGAAGATGCAGAGAGGTTTATTAAAGCAATAAATAAGATTGCTTTGTAGTAGAAAGATAGGAACTTTTCTTTCAGAATTTATTTTAGTTTTTGGGGTGGTGATATTATCATCACTCTTGTAAACTAAAATAAATAAAAAAATGAAAGAAAAAACAGAAATGTATAAGAGTTTGCTTCGACAGATTCCTGTCTCTATAAATAACTTTTATGGGGACCCGACTCTTCAGTGGTCGGATACGCTCACAAAACTGGATGATCTATTGGAGACTCATCATGAGGGTCCAGTAGGTTTGATTTTGAAGGGTCGTCTTTGCGAGGGTAAGGTCGCTGATCTTCGTCTTCGTAAGGACAAAGGCTTGAACATCGTGGTCCTCGTTTCCATCTCTGAACTTAGAAGTATGGAAAATGTAGGACATGAGCACCGATACGAGAATATCCGCCTCTTAAATGAGGTAGGGGTTCCTGCTATTGGGTATATAAGACCATTGACTCCGCCGTACAATACTAATCGGGAGACAATTAATTATATCTTCCGTCGTCTTAGTGAAGTCAATTGTCGAGCGGCAGTAGTGGCTGGATTTCGTGGGGATGAGATGCTTGTTAACGAAATGCAACCCGCAGAAGTGACCGAATGGGTCCTGCGGGTAAAGCAAATTACACCCGAAATCTGGTCTGATACTTTAGCAGCAAGTAAAGAGTTTGGAGTGCAGTTGTTCACAAGGACAAGCTGTGCTGTGGACTTCTTGCTTGGGCATAAGTGGACATATAACCCTTATTACAATTCACCAAAATTAGTGAAATGTAGTGAGGTAAGTTGTCCACTTCTTACGACTTGTCAAGGACTATCTGAACCTCGTGAAGGTAGTATCGAGTTTTTAAAAGAACTTGGCTACGACGTAAAGTTTGTTGCTGGGAATGAAGTGCAACAGAAATGTGATGTTGAGGCAAGTAATCGCCTTAAATGTATATCATGTTGCACGACGTGTTTCTTTTTAAACGAAAATCCTCATATAGAAGTTAGAGGTAAAATTCGTTTAGGAGATCTCACTTTTATGAGGTTTCTTACTGGTATGATATGCCAGCAAGATGGTTGTAGAGATAAGGGAATGAAGGATGTTGGAGAAGTTAATTTTCCTAATTTCCCAAAAGTTCCTGAAATCACTTGTTTGAACTCATGGTGGCCAATAGCTACTGCAATGAAGAAATGTTTCGATTGCAAATATTGTATTGAGAAATATTATATTCATGAACAAAAAAGCTTCGGTTTTAATCCTTCTAGGTTACTTGAGATGATTGAGCTTCCAGAGGATAGAAAGACTAAAGTTTGCAAAAAAAGTTTTACCTATAATAACCTCTTTACGAATTCTTAATCTTAAAATACAATGAAAGATATGAAAATCGTATTGTTAGGTAAACCAGGTACAGGTAAAGGAACTCAAGGTGAGATGCTTTCGCAAAAATACAAAATACCACATATTTCTATTGGTGATGTATCACGCGAAATAGCATCTAACCTTGAGCACTCCTTGCATCAATCTATTCGAGACCACTTTAATCAAAAAACATGGAAACCACTTCCTGACGAACTAACTGTGCAAATTGCACAATCAAAACTTCAGGATTTAGATTCATGGGTTGTTGATGGATTTCCACGAAATGTACATCAAGCTGAATTATTTTCTATTAAACCTACACATGTTATATATTTTGAACTCAGTGATGAGTTATGTATAAAACGTGCCTTAGACAGAAACAGAAAAGATGATTCACTTGAAAAAATGAACGAACGCTTACTTATTGAACTAGGTAGGATACCACAGCTACTTGAATTTTATTCTTCAAAAAATCTCTTACATGTAATTAATGCAGATCAATCACCCAATAAGGTGCTCGATGAAATCATTGGTATATGTGAGATACAAAAACCAAAAATTGATAATGAAACAAAAATTCGTTTCAGGTGAGCCGGCATGTCCAGTTGCCTGTAAATACTGCTTCATCACAGAGCATGAAGTACGTAGAGAAATTTGGAATCAAAATCCATTAATGGGGATAAATAAAGCATGTAGCTTTGTGAATGTCACACCATGGATTGATACTGATTCGGATGAACAAAAACGCTTTAAAGAATTTCCTTGGAAAATTCTAAAAGGTGACTTTGTAGGATTTACTGCAATTACTGATCCGTTCTTCCCGAAAATTGAAAAATACCTATGGGAATGGATGGAAAAAGCAAGTAGTGTTGCAAAACTTACAACTTGCGTAACAAAATGGCCAATTAGTCGTGAAGTTATGCAAAAATTAGCACAATATCCAAATTTTTATCTTATACTAGGTATAACTGGAAATTGGAGTATTGAAAAAGTTTCTCTTCAAAAACATTTGCATACATTAGCTCTTGCAAAAGAGTTCGGTGTATCGTGTTTGCCAATTGCACATCCTTATATTTCAGGAGTATCAGACTTGAGTTTTTTAACAGAAATTAAAAAACTCGGATATGATTATTTTGATGTAAAAGGTTTTCGATACTGTTCGCAAAACATGTCTTCGTGGATGCCTGAATCCTCTAAACCTTTTTATGAAGGTCATGAAGATGAAGAAATTCTTCCAGAAGATGGATGGAGAGAAAAAGTTAGTGATGCTGGGTTCAAGTTATTATCACCTAGACAGTGGTATTTACAAGAATCTATCAATCAGAACCTACAACCTAAACTCTCAAAAACAGAAGCTACAGATTTAGTACAACAAGTTTTTAAACTTGCTAACGTAGTAAGCTCTGATGCTATAAATGTATTTGATGAGGCCGTGTTGAGGAGACTGTAATTGTTCTTTAATTAAAATAAGGGGGATGGACATATTCCTGAACCCTTTATTCTCAGGGTGTGTGCCCTGACTGATGAGTCCAAAAGGACGAAAATAGAATTGTTTTTTAACATTATTTATATTTTATGTCAATATAATACTTGACAAAGAAGTATAAATATGCTATCATAGGCAAGTAGGGTTAGGAGAAAATTCAGCCTTATAAAATTGTTCTTTAATAAATATCTCAATTAGGTTTGTTGAAATTTTATTCAATTCTCTTGAAATGAGTATTATGGGTATTTAAATAAGTACTTATAATATTCATTTCAAGAGTGAATAATAAATAATTTTAATTTAAAAAATAAAAAAATGAAAACTTTATTTTCAACAAACCCTCGCGTACAAGGTGAAAAGAATTACGCATTCAGTATTGTTCCCGGAACTCCAATTGCAGAGCAGATTAAAGCTCAAATTTCTGGAGTCAATGCCTCTACAGAAGAGGTAGTAGTGCTTCATCCGATACCAGGAGTTGGAAGTTCAATCTGCGCATTCTTGCGTGGAAAGAATAATACATTTCCCACGATTGCTTTGATTGGACCTGATGGAATTAATAAGGGAGAGTTAAATCTCCATGATTTCCGTCACAATCAAGCAAGGCCGAAGCGTGCAACATTCCTTGCAACTGAGGACAATTTGTCCCAGGATGCAGTGATTATTGTGAATGCTTCAGGACGTGAAGTACCTGAACACCAAAAAGCCGAGCTCTCTGAGTTGGCTGGGACTGAAACACTGGTATTTGCTAACCTTCAGCTTGGCCAGATTGACTTAGGTCAAAATGGTTTAGCGGAATGGCTTCTTGAAGAGTTAACAAATGCACTTTCAAGTGCTGGAGTTAGTAACTCAATTGCCAGTCGCAGAGTTATCATGATTACTGCGGGACTTTCCCCAGTAAATGCAATTTTGGTAACTGCTCTACATGCTCTTTGTGAAAGCTGGTGTTCTCAGCCAGTTGCAGAAAACAAAGAAGGAACTTTCCATTTCACTGACTTAATACAGTTGGGAAAAATGGAAGCCCTTGGCAGAACTGCAAACGCTGGGAGTGCTCCCGTTCTTGTTCCTAAAGATGTTTTTGAGCAATTGCTCAATGAACATCCCGAAGGAACGTTACTCGGGGATGAATTGAGAAAAATTAACCGGTAATCTAAACATACTGGCAAAGAGCGGTTCCACATTGGAATCGCTCTTTTTTATTGTAAAAAAATGTTATAATCAAATTATTAGTAATTAACTTTATAAAATATATGGAACCAAAATTTGAACGTGTAAATTCTGCTGAAAAGCAACCAGAATCCACATTTTCAACAGTACCTACAATTACTGGAGAAAATATAAAGACAGAAGTATTGAATCTTAATCTTGAAAAAGATAAGCATCTAATTGATCAAGTAAAAGAATATGTTTCTGCAAATCTTAGTAAGATTAAAAATGCAGACAAGATAGCTTTGCCTGGGCAGGCTCATGCATCTGGAATATTTCTTGCTCTCACTGAAATGATAGCAGGATTACCTAAAAAAGCTCTTCTTGTTGTACCAGGATCAGAACCCGTTGAAATCAATTTGTCTGAATGGCGACATGAAGCTTCTCGTGATGCTCGTGGACAGAGAATTGAAGGAAGTGCATCGGGTAAAACATTTGTTTTACAAGGTGGACACCCTATATCAGCTGATCAACATTTAGCACTTGCTGAAGAAATGGGGACAACAGTAGAAAATCTTGTATTTGTACCTTTTGGGGACAATAAAATTACTACGGAAGAAATTTCTGGTGATGGGAAAAATAAAATTATTTCCGCTCTTGTTGAAGCGTCTCAAAAAGCCGGTATGACTGTTGGTGACTGGGAATCAGGTAAGGTTGCTTACGCTCCTGCTGGTTTGGGGGCATTAGGAACACTTCAAACAACAGCAATCTATGGTATTAGTGGACAATGGCCTAATATGATTCGTTTAGCTTCTAATCCAGAAACAAGACAATTCGAATTAGCTGAAGTAATTGGGCTTCAATCACTTCGACAGGAAGGTAAGAATCTTGAAGAATCTGGAATGATTAAAATGGATAAAGAGATGATCAAAAATCTTTTAGAAAAAATACGATCTGAATTTGGTAATACTCCAGAGTTCAAGATGATTGAGGAAAAGCTAAATTAGTTTGAATGTTTCCTAAATAAATAACCTCATAGATTTATCTATGAGGTTATTTATTTTCAAGTAATGTTCCAAGGGGATATTTTTCTATATCTTTTGAATGTACAACAATAGATCCTTCTCCTGGAATGAACATAGCAATAACTTGTGCATCCTTTTTATATCCTATTGCAATAGACGTTCTAAGCCAATGTGGACCCTTACCGCCAATAGATACAATTTTACCCGTGCTAATCTTAGGGATATTCATTTCATCTAAATCTTCTGGTTTAAAAGGCTTTGATGGGTCTAGTTTAAAATTAATTTCAAGAAAAGAATCTCCATGTTTTGTAATATTTTCTTTTTGTTCCCAATCAATAACATTTCCATTTTCGGATTGATTGAGTTCCTTTAATCCAACAAAACCATTTGGACTATTGAAAGATATTTTTCGTTCTCCATTTGCAAGTTCAGTTCCTAAAAAACCAGCAAGATATGAATTTATACGCCCATCGATCTTGATTTGTTTAGAATCACTATAATTATCTTTTAAATATTTTTGTAAGCCAGTTAATGTCTCAGGAACTGTTTCTTTATCATAATTAGCCTTAAGATTATATTCAAAAACTAATGAGTCCACTTTCAAAAGCTCATTATTATCCTCTAATGATATATTCTTTTTCTCTTCATTTTTTTTAACAAGTTCGGTAATATGTTCAGCAACAAATTTTATACTCTCTCTATCTTCTGGATGTTGTCCTCTTTCAAGATAATGAACACTACCTTGTATTTGTTCATTATCTTCCGTTATTGTATCTTCTTTACCCTCATAATCACTATGAAGCTTTGCAATAATTTCTATACCTTCCTTCTTAAAAAAATCATTCCATTCATCAAAATTTTTAGTATCACCAGAAAGAATAATTGCGTGAGTCGCCCCTGAAATAATTTTCATATTTTCTGGAGTAATTCGACCACCAATATCAATAAGCATAAGTTGACCATCAAAGTCTTTGACTGCATCATGTGCAAAATTTACAAACTCTTCCGTAAACGAACCTTTACGACGTAATGCTTTTACCTCATCTTCAGTATAGTGTCTTTGGAGCCATGGGCCTTCGCCATCAGGGCATCCACTAAAATAGTGAGTATTATATGGAAGATTTTTTAATAATCCATCAAGAAATACAGATTTACCTGAATGTGGCGGTCCACCAACAACAATTTTAAGACCTTTTTCAAAAAAGTTCTTTTGTTCAATTTTATTATCTTTATGTATAAAACTTTCTTGACCCTCTTTCATATATATTGATTATACTATATATTTTGGTATAATCAATAGTATTATTAGATAAAAATAATTTAAACTTATGAATAATTTAGATGTTAAACTTGGTATTTATAAACACTTTAAGGGGCTTCTTGTACAAGTTCTTGCTATTGCTCGTCATACAGAAACAGAAGAGAGACTCGTTGTTTATATTCCTCTTAATGGTGATTTAAAGGATCGAAAAGGCTCTATGGTTTCAGCACGCCCACTAGATATGTTTTTTGAGAAAGTTGAGAAAGATGGAAAAATGATTGATCGTTTTGAATACTTAGGACATACACTCAATCAATAAATTATATGAATTTTAGTTCTAGGTTGAATACAGCAATTCAAATTGCTGCAAAATTCCATGATGGTTATTTTCGAAAAGGTGAGGAAAAGATTCCATATATTTCTCACCCTTTTTCGGTTATGTATATTGCTAGTCAATTTACTGATGATGAAGATATTTTTATTGCCTGTTTGTTGCATGATGTTTTGGAAGATGTAAAAGTTTTAATGTCTGAGAAGGAGAATTCTATCCAAAATACTTTTGGTGAAAAAGTTTTACAAATAATAAAAGAAGTATCAGAAGATAAAGATCCTGAGATGGAAAGTAATGATAAAGAAACATGGAAAATAAGAAAAGAAAAATATTTAAAGCATCTAGAAAATGCTTCACTTGAGGCAACTACTGTTTCTCTTTGTGATAAGATACATAATTTAAAAACAATTTTAGATGAGATGGCCACCAATAATTCAATTTGGGATAAATTTAATTCCTCAAAGGAAGATCAACTCTGGTTTTATGAAAAGTTTTATAAAATTATTTCAACAAAAAGTGATAAAATATTATCTAATCCATTAAATATTTATGCAGATATTTTGGATAAAATTAAAAATAAATAGTGTAAATACTGCACTATTTTTATAGTCTTATTTCTTCTAGTTGATAACTCGACTACACAAATATTTAAATGTGAGCTAATATGGTGCAACCTTAAAAAATAAGGTATAATTTCTTTACAAGTTAATAGTTTAAGTAGCCTAAACCTTTAGAAATAAAGGCATGGTGAAAGTTAGTCATATCACGCATAAAGAACCCATCATATGGGGTCGCGTGATATGCCGTATCGGGAAACTGATATGAGAGACTTCGGTCTCTACCTATGTGGTGGGCTTTTTGTGTCTTATCACTAGGTTTTATCACTAAAAACGCAAAAGTAAATCTAATATGAAAGATGTAAAACAATTTATGGAAACTATGACAGGTAAGATCGTTGTTATAGTTGCAATACTTGTTATTGGTCTATTTGTTGGTTCTAAATTCTCAAACAAAAAAGAACCTATTGCTCAAATTCCAATACAAGATGAGATTCCAATTGTCGAATCAACAGTAAGTAGTCCTGTTGCGGTAGCAGAAACTAACGTAATACAAAAAGATACAGTGGTTCAAAATAAAATAGTTACCACTCCAAAAACTGTACCAGTGGTCGCAAATACTCAAGTTGTCCCAACAACACCAATATCATCTAATAAAACTTTACAGATAGATGGACTATCTGCCATACGAGTTAGTGGAGGACTACAAGATAATTGGGATGCTGATGTCGAGAATGATGGACCTGTTCTTGAAGTAGTTTATTTAGATAAAAATGGAGATATTATAACTAGTGACGCAACAGAAAAAATGTTAATTACAGCTGATGTGAAGTTATACGCTGGCAGTAATTCAATGTCAAAGAATGATAAACTTGTTTACACTCAGCATTTCAACTCAGACCAAATTATTTTTGGCGGTATTTATCCAAAGATACGAATTCCAGAGGAAAAAATAAATGTTAATCCTAACATAGATTACAAATATGGAAAATCTGTAATAACAATCCATACCCCAAACCAAGGTGATTTCTCTGGTACTGGCATTTTAACTGTTTTATATGAATAAATATTATTAATTAATTTTTTAAATATGTCATCAAAAATATTAGTTTGTACTCAATGTAATTATGTCGGTGAACCAAAGGGTGCGATTGGAGGGAATGGTTGTATAGAAGTAATCCTTTGGCTTTGTTTTATTATCCCAGGGCTAATCTATTCAATTTGGCGTTCCTCATCAAGACATAAAATATGTCCTAAGTGCAAAAGTCCAAGTCTAATACCTATGGACTCCCCAAGAGCACAAAAGATAATAAGCGAGGTTATGTCTAAAGAAGAAATAGAAAAAGCTGTTTCAGAGGACAAAAAGGCAGAAGTAAAAAATATCAAACAGAGAAAAATGATTCTTATTGCTATAGCCATTTTTATAGGACTAATTATTTTAATTAATATCATTTCTTAAGTAATTTACAAATTATGAATAAAAATATTAAATTAAATCTAATCAACATTCTATCTTGGATCATAGGTATATTGTTGTTAATAGCTGGTCTTAGTACTTTAGAAAAAAGTATTCTAGGTGGAATATTTATGATTCTTGCTTCACTAATTACAATTCCTGTCATTTCTAAATTTATTCAAAAGAAATTTAATTTTTCCTTTTCAAGGACAATAAAAATTGTTGCTGTAATTGTCTTATTAATTGTTTCTTCTATTTTTCTTCCAAAGAAAACAGAAATAATACCTGCTCCACAAAATAATAATGTTTTAGAAAATACAAATGTTCAAGTAGAAACAAAAAATCCAGCTCAACAGATAAATAATGAAATAATACCCGCTAAACAAGAAGTAAAAAATGCACAAGAAGTTAAATCGGTGACTTCTGCACAAACACCTACAACTTCGCCTAATTCTCAATATAAATATTATGCGGTTTCAAGCGTTGTTGATGGGGATACTATTAAAATAAATAAAGACGGAGCAATAATAACGCTTCGCCTTATCGGATTAGACACCCCAGAAACACTTGATCCAAGGAAACCAGTTCAATGTTTTGGTAAAGAGGCATCCAATAAAGCAAAAGAATTATTATCAGGGAAAAAAGTTAGAATTGAAAGTGATTCAACTCAAGGCACTCTCGATAAATACGGGCGTACTTTAGCATATGTATATAGAGAAGATGGTCTATTTTATAATAAATACATGATTGAACAGGGATATGCACATGAGTATACTTATAACTCGCCATATAAATATCAATCTGAATTTAAAACAGCACAAAAATATGCTCAAGCAAATCTTTTAGGGTTATGGTCTACTAATACATGTAATGGTAATACTACAACTTCTGCTGTTACTGCGACTTCAACATCCTCTTCTACTTCTACAAACACCACCAACTCAACTGGAAAGTATTACACATCATCATATTCAACTTCTAAATATTATTATCCAGAAACATGTGATGGTTGGAAGTCATTAAATGAAAAATATATAAAATCCTTTACTTCTTTAGAGTCGTTACTTTCTTCATTTCCTAGTCGTACATTAAGCCCTCAATGCCAGTAATTCTGTAAAGCTTTAATCAAATTAGCTGATTATAAAACCTAGTCGAATTTTTTTAATTAGGATTATTAACCGAAAGAAAATAGTCATTCTTCAGTTTCTCAGAAAATCTATAAGCATTGGCATGAGAAAGGACTCCAAGATATGAGTATAAAGTGGCTTCAAGTTTCTCTTTCTCAAGAGATCCTGCTTTATACAAAACAATCTTCTCATTAATTCTTCTTGTAGCTCTTTCTAAGGTTCTTTTTCTTATCAATACATGATGTGGAAAAGAAACATGTCCTAGAAAATCAATACCATGAGTATACTTACGAATGGTAATTTTCTTTGGGTGAATAGTAAGTCTTAGTGACTCACTAAGGAATTTAGAAATATCTAATTTAAGGTTAGACAAGTATTCTTTATTTTTACTCACAATAACAAAGTCATCTGTGTAACGAGCATAGTATTTTACTTTCAATTCATGCTTCATATATTGGTCAAATTTATCCATGTATATGTTTGCAAAAAGTTGAGATGTAAGATTTCCAATTGGTAAACCTACACGATCAAATAAAGTAGAACGATCACTTATAAAACTCTCAATTACTTCTATCAGTAAATCCATGAGTTTTTTGTCCCTAATTCTTTTTCTAAGTATATCAATTAAAATAATATGATGAACTGAATCAAAAAATTTCTCAACATCACACTTGAGAATGTAAACAGTTTGAGTATTATTTTTACTCGCCTTGGCAATCATAGATCTAAGGGCAAGAACACCTTTATGGGTCCCTTTACCAACACGACAAGAAAATGAATTATCAATAAATGTTTTGTCGTAAAGAGGATACAATGTATGCATAATTGCATGATGTACTACACGGTCTCTAACTGTTGCTTTATGGATATGTCTTCGTTTCGGATCTGAAATAAAGAAACTTTCATATCCGCTATGTTTATACACTTCTCCTTTTAGTTCTCGGTGAAGCTTAAATATTTCACTTTCAAGATTTTTCTCAAATAAGAGAATATCTTCCTTTAAACCTTTGTCACGTTTAAATTCCTCCCATGAATAAAATAGGTGTTCTGGCTGAATTAATGAATTAAATAAATTGATAAATACACGCATATGAATGAAAATGATGTGCCAATTCTAAGAAAAATTCACGAGTTATATAAAACATTTCATGAATACAGAACATTAGTCCCAAAACATGAAAGATTTTCAATCTATGAACGATCTGAAAATGTAATGATTGATATTCTCGAATATGTCTTAGAAGCAAGTTATTCTTCAAAAGAACGCAAATTACTTTTACTTGAAAAAGCCAGTGTAAAATTAAACATTTTTCGTTTCTTTGTTCGACTAATGAAAGAAAGTAAAACGCTTGATGTAAAGAAGTACACTCTGCTTCAAAATATTACCGACGAGATCGGTAGAATGCTTGGTGGATGGATTCGTTCGGTTGAACGATAAAAGCAAAAGGTATCCCTAACAGGATACCTTTTGTGTATATTGGATACTTCGGAACGAACGCCGAGGCAGAACCATAGTTATCGTTGGCATTGGACACATCGTTCGTGTCGAACTTAAGCTTGTCATCGTTGAAGTTGAAGATCGGAGCCTTCGAGAACACGCCATCAGCATCAGGAGTTTTACTACTTTCTATCCAAATCACAAATCACGAAACATGATATTGCACATGAATCACAATTCTGTATTTTATCTGGCAACACATTTACATGCTTGCCTTAAAAAGTAGTAAGCAGTATCCCTTATCACAGCGACGCTCTTATAGTAACCATAATCACTATAATTCTGGTCGGAGATTTCTCATAAGAGAAAGAGTTCGGTGATAGTCATCCGTAAACGACTATACACTAACCTAGGCTCATAGTTACTATATCAGTTTTTGAATTAAACGCAAAAATAGGGTCATCCATGTGGATAACCCTATTCAAAAAAATTTTTGAGATCAAGAATCAAGGAAACAAAAGATTCAAGAATTCAAAGTACAAGGATCAATTCTGCGGAACGAACGCCGAGGCAGAACCATAGCTACCGCGGGCACGGGACACATCGACCGTGTCGAACTCAAGCTCGACATCGCTGAAGTAGAAGATCGGAGCCTTCGAGAACACGCCATCAGCACCAGGAGCAAATTCGTCACCTGCACAATCGGTATCAAGTTCTTCCCAACGAACATAACGATCGGGGTGAACCAATGCCATATAGCCAAGAGCGAATGCTCCAAGTCCGAATTCATTACCTGAGAACGTTTCTCTTGCACGGCGAACTGATTTGCCACGATGTCTCATTCCGTATTGAACGGCGAGAATCAGAATGTCACCCTGTTGTTCAGATTCCAATTGTTCGAGGAAACTGATGGTACGGGGATGTTGGCGAATCTGTGCGGTGGTAATCTGACCTTCACGGTAATTGTAGAAGCTACGGCTTTCAGCAAGTTTGCTGTGAACTAATTTCACGGCTTCACAATACTGTTCGGCAGAATTGGTAATCGCAGAAAAATGTTTTTTTGCAACTGATAATACTTTTGGAATGGCGAACCATCCTTCGGCACCTTCAGGTAATGCGGGTAACATTTTGATAAATTCCAATGCTTGTGTCGGATCAAGTCCGAACTTTTCGGCAATGAATCTTACCTGTTCTTCGATCGGTTTCATCTTGTATTCCTTCGGGTAGGCATAGCTTGAGCTTACCACCTCATTGGCGTACTGGTTGGGTGTAATCATTTCCAGAATGATAGCTTTTACAGCTTCTTCAACTCTGTTTTTGAACTCACGACCATTGCTGATGATCCCAGTTTGAACATTGGTACTTGTTGGATTTACTTTACCAACTGCAGTCTTTACAGCTTCTCTGCCAAGATCTGCGACTTTGTCTGTTTGAGCAGACGTGATCAACTTTTCTGTTGTCATTGTCTTATTTTTTAGATTTAAAGAACTGGGTCCCGACACCCAAGTTCCATGTGTTAGATAGAGGTCGGGTATCGTTTACTAGTGCTTAGTATATCATATTCAAACTTTTTGTCAACTGCTACGTACGCTACTAAACCCTAATCGTTGGCAACTTGTTTGTAACTTCCTCTATGATTTCAAGGGTTTGCGATACAATGGGCTTTGAATAATAAGGTCGAAGTGTTATTATTTAATTACAACCTAATAAGTTTAAGTAGCCTAAACCTTTAGAAATAAAGGCATGGTGAAAGTTAGTCACGTAATGCATAAAGAACCCATCATATGGGGTCGCATTACGTGCCGTATCTGGAAACAGATATGAGTGACTTCGGTCACTACCTATGTGGTGGGCTTTTTGCGTCTTACCCTAGGATTTATTACTAAAACGCAAAAGTAACAAATTTTATGGCTACACAAAATCAAATAAAAGAGTTTGCTAAGAAATTAAAAACATACGGCAAACAATATTTACGTAAACAATATTCCGAACTAGATGAATCAGCCACTCGTTTAATGATAAACAATCTCCTTACAACAGTTTTTGGATATAAAGAATTAGATGAAATAAAAACAAAGGTGGAAGATTTCTTAGGAAGTTACACTTCTCCTTTTCAAAGAGCAAGATCAATAAGCCCAATACTTACAGCGATATATCAAACATTTAATAAGTATTTAGGATTTGAAGAAGATGACAAAGATAAAATTGATATACAAAAAATAATACTAGAAAATCAGTCATTCTTTGCTAAAGTTATACAAAGCTCTGTAGAAAAATATTCTAAGAGCAGATTAAAAACTGAAAAGGATTATGAGGAAAATCTTAAGTGGAATGTATCAAAAGAAGATTATTATCCTAAGAATGCAGAAGAAAAGAAGTACAAAAGGTGTGTTATGAACCCAGTCTATGTTGTAGATAAATGGGAAACTGAAATTGGGTTTATAGAGAATAATCTTGAAAAAAATAACAATGTGAAGTGGTGGTATAAAAATGGGGACGCCAAAAATGATATTTATTTTGGTATTCCCTATGATAACGAGAAGAATATTAAGGCTACTTTTTATCCAGATTTTATAGTCTATTATAAAGATAATAAGATTGGTATTTTTGATACCAAGAAAGGTAGAACAGAAACAGAAAAAGCTACTGAACTAAAGGCAATTGCCTTACAAAAATACATAAAAGATAGTGAAAATAAAAGATTATTTGGTGGTATCTTAAAACCAACAGATAAAAATAATACTATTTGGCAAATAAATAATTCTTTAGATTACAAAGGAGAATGGAAAACACTTTAAATTTAAAAAAACATTATGAAAGACGAACCAATAAAAATACTAGATACAGAAATTAACAAAGAGCATTTCCCAATACTTTACGATTGGGCTTTGAGTGATAAAGAGGGGCTAGAGAGACGAATACAATCAGACTTGCGAGGAAATGAGAAAGCAGAAACACTTTTAGTTATGTTGGAATTAGATTTAGAAGAACAAAGATTAAAATAATATGTCCGCTGTTATTCACTACAAATGCAATAATCAAGAATGCGATTTCAAAACTAATAGCAGTATGAACTTTCCTGTATGGAAATCAGATAGTCCTAAAGAAATGCGAAAAATACCAGTAGGAATAAGATTTAAGGATTATGTAGCTGGATATATAAATAAACAATATTGCACAGTCTGTAGGACTACACAGCCATATATACAAGGCTCTAGTATGTGCCTAATCTGCAACACAGAGGGCTTATATATAGAAGATGGGAGTATATGCCCTAAATGCAATAAAGGGGTAATTGAAGAAGATGAGACAAAAAGACTTTGGTTCTAATTCTATAAAATAATATTTATCTCTCTACTCCGACAACATCTTCAATTAAGAAATTATCCCCATTTATTTTTAGTTTAATATATCCAGTATTTTTTATTGCTCCAGCTTTTAAATCTACTTCTCCATTCCAATCTAAATGATTGAGAAAAGCTCTCATTATTCCTCCGTGAGTAGTAATCAAAATAGTTTTACCAGTATTCTCTTCAACGGCTTTATTCAAAAAAGTAATCAATCTATTCACTATTTCTTCATCGCTTTCTATACTAGGAGCAAACTTTATCTTTCTCTTTTCTTTACGAGGAATTGTTTTAAGTAATTCAAACATTTCCATATTCTCTTCTTTGAATAGTCTAGCTGGGCGACCATCATATATACCATAATTTCTTTCTCGGAGTAATTCAGAAGTGATAACTTTTATATCTCTTCCAGATAGTATTATTTCTGCTGTTTTATAAGCCCTAGAAAGGTCTGAAGCGAAAGCCATATCAAATGGTATATCTTTGAATATCAAAGATATGTCTGTGGCTTGTTTAATACCATCTGGAGTTAAAGGAGAGTCCGTATGTCCTTGAGCCATACCATTGATATTATGTTCGGTTTCTCCGTGTCTAACTATATAAATGGTATTAGTTGAGGTCATATATTTAATATAGCATAGATTATCTAAGACCCTTAAAATAAAATAGAAAACCCACCGAAGTAGATTTTCTACTGGTGGGTTTTGTTAGCTTATGCTACTTTTTTCAGAATTGAAATCTGTTCAAGTATGCCTTCTGCGTGTGATTTTACAAACCCTCCAGCCTGATACTCGTTGATGAGATACCAAGTTGATACAGGATTTTCTGGGTCTTTGGAAACATCACCCCTAAGCGTTTTTTTACACTCTTCCTGATTGGCAAGCCAGTAGGAAGCGGGTTTTGTCCAAATACCGAACACATCACCAAGGAAAACTTTTGCAGAAGTAACTTCTTCGCCAGATTTTGTACGGTTAATTCCATATTCAGAACGACCTGCTCTTTTGAAGTGTATTTGTAATACTTCAAGTGCGGAAATTATTTGGTCAAGTTGACCATAATTTTTTTCCTGCAATGTGCAGATTGTTTGGGAAAATCCGCCTTTGTCCTGAATGGGAGAAATAACTTTAAACAAGCGAATGATAGCTTCTACCTTGTTGTCCATCTTTGAGATTTCCAACATCTCTTTTTGAAGAGAATTAAGGTCGTTTTCAATTTTTTTAAGGTCGTTCTTTGCTGGGAATACTACAGACCATAATTGAGCTTGGGCAATCTTGAAAATTGATTTCATTTTTTTTATTATTAAATTGTTAGTAAAAATTGTTTATTAAGTTCTCTCAATCCCTATAGGGGAACTGGGAGAACCTAATAAAACCTAACAATTACATCAAAATATCAAAGAACTGATTACTAAAGGTAGTATATCACAAATGCTTGACAAAGTCAAGTAGCTATGCTATACTACTTCTAATGGTGCGTTATGCCCGTTCGTATATGAGGGGTCGTAATCCTCAATAGTTCTTAAAAACAATTTAATACTAATCGTTATGATTATTACTTATCGTATTACCGAAGGTCCGTCAAAGTTTGATTTAATGTCTAGCTTGTTTGATGGAAAAGTTGTTCAGTTTACTCAAGAAATTGAGTCAAACAAAAAGACAATCAAAGCTACCATTACCGCAATTGAAATGGAAGATGGAAGCCACGACTCTTGGAACATAAAGATGTTAGTGAGAGAAAGCAATACAACTTCAATCCAAGTTGGAAGAAGTTTATCGGCTTATTATAGTAGCCGAAACAGACAAGGCAACATCAGGCTGAGTTAATAATAATTTTTATAACTACTGGTTTCTCTCCAGTAATTGTCATAGACAAGAGAAAATATAACTCAAGACCCTTATCTTTACAGATGAGGGCTTGTTTATTTTTATTTTACCAAGTGTTTACTATTCCAAATTTACTGATAGAATTAGTCATAAGGTAGGTTCTAACTTCGTCTAGTACCCCCCGCACAACAAAAAATACCCCATATGGGGTATTTTAAATTAAAGTTTTGATTTGA
>JAVHRS010000034.1:0-13381 GCA_036171755.1 Minisyncoccota bacterium | reverse complement strand
GGCTATTGACCATTGAGAGCATCATTTGAGTAGCGACTATTACCATCTTGCCTTTCTTATTGGCTTTCTCTATTATCTGGTGCTGAATAAAAGGAATTTCCTCGAGTGGGTATTCATTGCCAAGGTCACCGCGAGCTACCATGACTCCATCTGTGACTTCAATTATCTCATCTAGATTATCTACTGCCATCTTGCGTTCGATCTTTGCAATTATTTTCTGTTTACCCCCTTTTTCATTTATTAAATTTCGAAGTTCTATTATATCTTTAGCATTTCCGACAAATGATAAAGCTATGTAGTCTACATTTTGCTCAATCCCGAATGCTAAATCATCTTTATCTTTCTTTGTGATAACTTCTGTATTGTTCTCTCCACCAAAGTGGTGCCCAGATTCTTCTTGTACTCTAGGTCCTGACAAATCTTGCATTATTTCTATTGACTTGCCGCATTCTATTGCAGCTTCTCTAATATGCCCAATGATAATCCTATGGCCTTCATGTGTATCCCAAGAGAAATTTAACCTAGCTATATTTAAGTTGTGCTTAATAAGCTCTATGAGCACCTCCTTGCTCTGGCTCGACGGCCCCATAGTGGCTATTATTTTTGTTTTTGATTCCATAATAATTATATTATAACAATAAATGAGGAGCATAAGCAAATAAAGTAATCTTTAATTTGTTTAATGTCTGAATGCCATTGTTATATCGTAATTGATATAACCTATATTATATAAAAAGTTTGGCGAGGCGGATGTCTTCGAAGGAGAGGTTCGAGCCTTCTTTTTCTAATATGATTTTGATTGGGTTTAACTTCCCTATTTCCTCCCCTTTTAGTTTCTTATTTACCCTTTTTACTATATCAATATTTTTCTGTGATGGGCGTATGTGTGTAATTATTGTTTCTGGATATTCTTTAATTATTTGCTCTATGTGATGAGTGATGGTGCCTATAGTCAAGCTTCTCTCCTTCGCTATCTCTTTAATATTATTCCCTTTGTCTAGTAATTCTTTTGTAATTAAAATAGTAGGAATTTTTGTATCTATAATTCCTCTTTTAAATCCATTTTTTCTTTGTGAGGACTTTTCTAGGTAAGAATTTATTTTAGTAATACTGCCACCCATTCTATTTATAAATTCAACTTCAAGTAATTCTTGCTCACCATCTTTAAGTTTATTAAACATTAATTCATTCTGAAAACTCTCATTTTTAAGCTCTTGGTCAAGTTCTAGAATCTTCGGATTTACAAGAAGGGATTCTTTGGTGAAGCCTATTAAACATATACCCGAAAGCGTCCTTACACGCGAAAGGGCCACGTATCCCATTCCATAGGTGAAAGTACTTCTGAGGTCAATCAGAGCGTTATCCAAGGACATTCCTTGGCTCTTGTGGATAGTTATAGCCCAGGCCAGCCTTAAGGGGAATTGGGTGATGGAAGCTTTTACTCGGCCGTCTTCCTCTATGGCCCAAATTTCAGGTGCTACTACTACACTCGTGCCATTGTAAAGTTTTACTATTGGATAACCAGACTCAACTTCAAAACCAGTAATCTTTCCTCGTGATCCATTTACATAACCTTTATCAAAATTATTTTTAATAAACATTACTTCGGCACCTATTTTAAGTCGTAGTTCTTCATACGCAAGACAACTCTTCTTTAAGATGTCGACAATTATTTCATGACCTTTTGAAGTCATATTATAAACTTTTTCTTTTCCATCTATTTGCGCAAGCTCTTCATAATTCTCTTTATCAACATTTATATTATGAGTATAGAGCTTCGTCGCTTTTATTCCTTTGAGTTCCCTATTTATACATTTATCCAAGTATTCATAATGTTTTTCTTCTAAGGTATTTGTGCGAATATTATTCAATATTTCAGTTAAGGTGTCGTCTTCTTGTCTATGTTGTTCGGTCAGGTAGCATATAGCAGGATTAAGAATTTTCCATGCTTCACTTTTATAAATCATACTACTCTTATCATCTTCCTTTTTTGATTTCTCAACCGGCGGAAGTTGAAAGAAGTCACCAGAGAGAATAACTTGAAGTCCACCAAATGGTTTACCATTTCTTTTAAATTTTTTACAAACCTTATCAACCATGTCTAACTGAAAACCATGAAGCATAGAAACTTCATCAATGATGAGGACACGAGCTTTATCGAATCTTTTCCAAAGGTATTTCTTTTCTTCGAGAGCTTCTAAATCTTTCTCACCCATTACATTTTTCACTCCTATTCCTGACCAGCCGTGGATAGTCATACCATTCATATGAGTAGCAGCGATACCCGTCGAAGCCGTGACAGCGACAGCGATCTCGTGGTTATCTAGGTACCCTATATATTTATTCAGAAGATAAGTTTTACCAGAGCCGGCACTTCCTGTAAGGTAAATATTTACTCCAGTTTTCATTATTTTAAAAGCTTGCTCTTGGGTCATAAGGTATATTATAATACAAATATGGATGAAGATGAAGAAATAATTAAAGTCGCCTCATCGGCGACCAACCAAGAAGGCGGGAAGGAAAAGGATATGATTTGTCCTCGTTGTGGTCTACGTTCTTATGATGAGGTTTGCCAAAAATGTGGCACGCCTATTGTAGATAAGAAAGATGACGAAGAGGAAGATACAAATTGGCGCGAAAAATACAGATAGTGCCTTAGCCACTATCTGGGACAAAAGCACCGCGACGTATGTCGCGGTGCTTTTGATCTGATTTACTTTTTTACTACTTTCTTTGGTTTCTTAACTTCTTTTCTGTGACCATCTCCTTTTGCCATATTATTTTAATGCGAAACAAATTATTTTATAAAAAACTAGTCTGGCTCCTCGTCCTCCCTCGTCCGAGGACTTTTTTTAGAATATAATTTGTGAAGCTTTCTACTTATTATTAATTATTTTATTATACTTTATTTATTTTCACTTGAATAGTCCAAACTTGAAGTAAAGAAGATTACATTAGTACTATTACGAGTGGAGAAGTAAAACTCTATTGTGTAGCAGATCCCGTTGAACCACTTACTGTAGTTGAAGATTTTAATTCAATAGATGTCTTGTCTTCTTCATCTGATTCTCTTTCAGTTGGTTCAGATGATTCATCCTTATTAATTTTTATGGTTGATTCTGAAGACTTATCAGAATCTTTATTTTTAGACTTATCATCTTTTGTTTTAGCTGATGTATCTACTTTTTTGTCTGGAAAGTTTGAATCAGTAGCCAATACGGGCACCATTGCTTCGGCAGATCGTGCTTGTCCATAGGCTTCTCCATACTTACCTTCTGCAAAAGCCTTCTTGGCACTATCAAGATTACCTTTAGCCTTTACGATCATATTGCCCCAACGGTCAAAGATACTGAGTTCGTCGTTACTAGAGCTATCAGTTTTCATTTTTTCGCCGAAAGTGGATCCTTGGGTCTGTTTTGGCACGGTAACCTTTATATAAGAAACTGTACCTAGGGCAGGATCCCATTTTATTCCTCTAGTTGTTGAAACTTGCAGTAAAGCGCTGTTTGATTCTTCAATCGCAACTCCAGCACTCTTTATCTGCTCCTCGGCTTTCAGTTTCATAGCTGGTTCGTTATTTACCGGTGTAACCGCAACAGTGAAAGTTTTCAAAGTATTACCAAGAGCCTCATTAAATATTTCTACATATTCTTGATTTTCCTTTCCAGCCTTACGAACACCTTTTTTATTTTGTCCGCCATCTTCATTATGATTTTGAGTTATTTGATTAAACAATGCCACATGCTTGGCTGTTTTCTCATCAACTTTTTTCAAGAGTTCGGCTACATTTGGATTCTCAGATTTTTCCGAAAGTTTACCTAGTTGCTCATTGAGTCTCTCTTGGGCTTTTGTGTAATTTTCTAAAGTCTTTTTTAAAGATTCAGTGTTATTTGGACTCTTCTCTTCTAAAACAAGAGTTTCCGCTGCAATTTTATTTGCAATTTTTAATTCAACTTGTGCCTTCTCAACTGAACTAAAAGCAAATAATCTCTCAATGCCACGGCCCCATTTTTTTAAGAAATAGAAACGACTTGTTGGTAAGATACCAACATTATCAACACCTAAATCAGAAGGCGTTATTGTGATAGAAGAACTATCCGCATCTGTCTGATCCGTTATAGCTATCCCGTCTTTTATTGGGTTTGGCTTCACTACTATATCTATACCGGGAATGGGTTCACCAAGAGCTTGCGCAAAATCTGCAAAACTTAATCCAAAAATAATAAAACTAAAAACTAAAGCGAAAATTAATTGTTTTTTCATATACTATATATTATACCACTTTAATTTTTTAAAAGACAATACAAAATTATAGAAAAGTAGAGTTCTCTATTGCCGAGTTTTTAGATTGGGTAATGTAGCAGTATTTATTGGTGCAGTTGCTGGTGTAGATGTCTTAACTTCTGGGGTAACTGACTTTCTTAAAAGACTATAAACTCCATAACTTCCACCTAAAAGTATTAATATAATTAACAATATTATCCATATAGACATAGGCCCACCGACGATAGCACCAACTCTTGCAGCGCTTGCAGTAAGGCTATTTTTCAATTTTTCTCTTCCTGAAAGTCCATCATTACTACCATCACTTGGCCATATTTCCTTTATATTACTGGCTATTGGTTTTATTTCTACAGCCTTACTTGTTGTTTTAGTTGTAGTAATGGGTGGTATAGCCTTGGCAGTTGTACTTGTTTTTGGATGAGCGACTAGTGTGGCTAATGTTGTTGTTTTACAACGATTCCCTGTATTTATATCGTAGCTATCTCCTGACTTAAGTGCACATCCGAAAAGTACAGGCTTTATATAACTCGAACAACGAATACCAGTATTCATATCAAATACATCTCCTGATCCGGCTTTACATCCCACAAGTACTGTTTTTACATTGTTATTACAAGGTCTTCCAGTATTTAAATCATAAAGATATCCGGACTTTGGTGCACATCCGACGAGTACTATTGTAGATATTGATCCATCTTTGTTGATATTAATGACCGGAGATGACAATGAATAGGAAATGCCAAAAGATTTGATCGTAGTTGTTGCGGCCTCCCCTTTTACTGTGTTTGTAAAAAATCCACCGATGAAGAAAAGCATGGTAAATAAAATCGCCCCGATAAATTTGAGATTAGTTCTCATTTGTGTGAACATATGATTTTGCAAATCACATCGCGAAAGTTGATTTAGTCGCGATGCTTTTGGTATTTAATGATTGGTAAAAATTAGTTTCTAAAAACAAGAACACATATACCTACAGATTATACCGAATGGAAACTAAGTCAAATATTTAATTAAGAACAGAACATAAATTGACGTGTGTCAATACTTATAAAAATTAAAAATTTTTATAAAGGACATATTTATAAAGGACATTATATAATGTCCTTTATAAATTATCGTTTATTTTCTAAGTATTTCTTATTTTTGATTTTATCAGGCAATAGATTTTTAGATGTGTATTTATCATAATCCTTACCATAGCCAATTTCTTTATTAAGCTTCGTTGTAGGATTGCGAATTTCTAATGGTATGGGTAAATTACCATATTTCTTTACATCATCCATTGCTTTCAAATGAGCATTATATGACCTGCGATCCTTTGGAGCTTCTGATAAATATACTACTCCGTGAGCTAGATTTATAGCACATTCAGGCAAACCAATAATCTCGACCGCTCGGAAGACAGCATTGGCAACGACGAGGGCTGTAGGCAAAGCAAGACCTATATCTTCACTAGCAAAGATGACCATTCTTCTGGCAATAAATTTTGGATCCTCACCAGCATCAAGCATACGATGCATATAGTAAAGTGCAGCATCGGGCTGGGAAGCTCTCATACTCTTTATAAAGGCACTAATAGTATCATAATGTTCACTTCCTTTTTTATCATAACGAAGGAATTTAGATTGGAGAGTATTTTTAAAATTTTCAATATTTATTTCTTTATAAAGTGAGATAGTATTCTCAATCATGGCTATCGCTTGACGAGCGTCACCTTTAGCCATACTTGTGAGCCACTCTGTCGCATCCTTTTTCATTTTGTGTCCGGTGCTTTTGATTATCTGCTTGATATTTTCATCAGATAGTTCATTCATCACAAAAACCCTGCAACGCGAAAGAAGAGCTGGAATAACCTCAAAGCTTGGATTCTCAGTTGTTGCACCTATAAGTACAAGCTTGCCACTCTCTACATAAGGAAGGAGAAAGTCTTGCTGAGTTTTATTAAAGCGGTGAATCTCATCAAGAAAAAGAATTCGAGGGCCAAGAAGATCTCCACTCACCTTGGAATCTAGTATTTGGCGGATATCATCCTTGCCAGCTGAAACAGCTGAGAGCTCATAATATTCGGCATTTAAGGCCTTCGCATATATACGAGCCAAGGTTGTCTTTCCAACACCTGGTGGACCCCAAAGAATAAAGGAAAACACATGCTTCTCCTTAATAGCAATAGAAAGAGGCTTTCCTTCCCCCACTAAATGTTCTTGACCCACGAACTCTTTCAAGTTTTTAGGTCTGATTTTAGAAGCTAATGGTTCCATAATCTACAAATTATAGCATTACTTTCTGTATTTCTTAGTTCTCCATTTGTCAGCTATTTTTACGCGATTGAGTGAACGTTCAAGCTCAGATTCGAAGTGCTCAAAATCAATAATTTCATTATTTTCTGCTTGCTTTTTGA
This sequence comes from Minisyncoccota bacterium, assembly GCA_036171755.1. GTDB lineage: Bacteria > Patescibacteriota > Minisyncoccia > Phycocordibacterales > UBA9973 > UBA8515. Next base: position 6,699 of record JAVHRS010000034.1, on the reverse strand, counting down.
GCTCAAGCGTTCTCTCTTTTGCTTTTTCAATTTCGGCTTCAGTGATAAAAGAGACATTTTCAGCAAAATCAGCTAGGATAGTCACAACTGTTAGGCTACCTTCCTTTTTTGTTTCTATAAATCCACCAACAACTTCAATGGGGACATGCTCACCATCAGATACTGCAACAATGTCACCAGATGCAATAGTAGCTATAAGAGGAACATGGTCAGGAAGAATTGTAATCTCCCCTTCTGTTGTCGGTATTGTTACCTGGTCTACTAATTCTTCAAGAATTAATTTCTCAGGTGTGACAATTTTAAGTTGTAATTTTTTTGACATATTATTTTATATTGCCCCCTGCATATAAAAATCATTTTCAGGTTTATCATCATGCTTACCTTCTAAGATCTCTTTGAATGAACGTATCGTTTCTGTAAGAGATACATATTCACCAGAACGTCCTGTAAATTGTTCAGCGACGAAAAATGGCTGAGAAAGGAATTTTTGGATTTTTCTTGCACGAGAAACAAGTTCTTTATCACTGTCTGATAGTTCTTCCATCCCAAGAATAGCAATAATATCTTGTAAATCTTTATAACGTTGCAATACACGTTGAACTTCACGAGCAACTTCATAGTGCTCCTTACCAACAATATTTGGGTCAAGAATGGTTGATGAAGAGTCAAGTGGATCAACAGCAGGATAAATACCAAGCTCAGAAAGTGAACGATTTAGAACAACAGTTGAGTCAAGGTGTGAGAATGTTGTAGCTGGAGCTGGGTCAGTAAGATCATCGGCTGGCACGTATACAGCTTGAACAGAAGTAACTGAACCTTTGTCTGTGGAAGTAATACGTTCTTGAAGATTTCCCATTTCTGATGCCAAGGTTGGTTGGTAACCAACGGCTGAAGGAATACGTCCTAGAAGAGCAGAAACTTCAGATCCAGCTTGAGTAAAGCGGAAAATATTATCAATAAAGAAAAGAACATCTTTACCTTCGATATCGCGGAAGTATTCAGCCATAGTTAGTCCTGAAAGAGCTACGCGTAGACGAGCACCAGGTGGTTCATTCATTTGTCCGAACACCATGGCAACTTTAGGAAGCACACCAGATTCTTTCATTTCGTGGTATAGGTCATTACCTTCACGAGTACGTTCGCCGACACCAGCGAAGACAGAGTAGCCTCCGTGATTTGAAGCGATGTTGTGGATGAGCTCCTGGATAACAACAGTCTTCCCCACTCCAGCTCCTCCAAAGAGACCAACTTTACCTCCTTTTAGAACAGGACAAATAAGGTCGATAACTTTGATACCAGTCTCAAGTATTTCAACTTTAGTAGCTTGGGAGACGTATGAAGGGGCTTTACGGTGAATCGGTAGGGTTTCGCTTGTTTTTACAGGTTGACCGTCTATAGGTTCGCCTAAAACATTGAACATGCGTCCAAGAGTGACTCCTCCAACTGGTACGGAGATTGGTTTACCTATATTGGTAATTTCCATTCCGCGAGAAAGACCGTCTGTAGAGTCCATAGCAACTGCACGAACTGTATTTTCTCCGATATGTTGTTCAACTTCAAGAACAATAATTTTTCCATTATTGTTAACTGTTAGAGCACTATAAATATCTGGCACACTGTCTTCAAATGTGACATCTACGACCGGCCCGATAATTCTTTTTATAATTCCTTTTTTCATAATATTTTTTAATAATGTTAATAATGATTTTAATTTACTGCTGCCATCCCCGCACTAATTTCTGATATCTCTCTAGTAATGTTTGCCTGACGGGCTTTGTTGAATACTAAAGTTAAATCGTCAATCATTTCTCCTGCAGCTTCATTCGCATTTTTCATAGCTACCATTCGGGATGATTGTTCGGAAGCATTTGATTCAAGCATCATTTGATATATCTGAACCCTTACTAATTTTTCAGCTAAGGTATCTAGTAATTTTTCTATATTTCCTTCTACTAAATAAGCTATTTCATTTTCCCCTTTCTTTTTTTCTTCTAAGTTTATTTCCACTACCTCTTTAAATTCTTCTTTTGATATTGGTAGTATTTTTTTAATTACTGGTTTTTGGTTTAATGCTGAAATGAAATCTGTATATGCTATATAAATTTTGGAGTATTTTTCGTTCTTGAATTCATTTGCTAAATAAGTATAAAGTGGAATGATATCTCTCATGCTTACATTGTCTGGTATATCGGTAAATGTAGCTACAATATTTTGGCCTGTACGGCGCATTGCACCATCTCCTTTTTTACCTACAGTGATTATGTCTACTGACTGACCTTCTGTTTCGTTTTTAATTAAAGAAATAGTTTTTTTAATTATTTGAAAATTATATCCACCACATAGACCTCTGTTTGAAGTAATAAGAACTATTAAATATTTATCCTCGTTACTATTTTTTATAAAAAATGGATGAGTAATATTTTCTATTCTCTCAGATAGAGAAGTTAAAATTTCCCAGGAATATGATGAATAAATACGAGATGCTAAAGTTTGTGATACAGCATGCTTCATTTTTGAAGCAGCAACAAGCTCCATCGCTTTAGTGATTTTCTTTGTACTTTTTACACTCTTTATTCTTCTTTTAATTTCTTTTGTTGATGCCATAATAATTAAAAACTAGCGATTAGTTTTTAGTAGCTAGAAATGATATCTTAAACTCCCCAATTACTTTTGCTAATTCAGCTTCACCCATCTCTGTCCACATTTTAGTTTCAATAACTTCCTTGTAGAAAGTTTTTGCATTTTGTCTCGCATATTCTGTAAGTCCTTCTTCGAATGCCTTGATCTGGTCAACAGCAACATCATCCATAAGTCCTTTTGTAAGAGCATATAAAGTAACTACTTGGTCTTCAGTTTTAACAGGAGCATATTGAGGTTGTTTTAATACTTCAACAGCACGCTTTCCTTGTTCTAGTTGTTTCTTTGTACCTTCATCTAAATCTGAGCCAAACTGAGAGAAAGCTTCAAGCTCACGGAATTGTGCAAGGTCAAGTTTAAGAGTTCCAGAAACTTTTTTCATAGCTTTTATTTGAGCAGATGAACCAACACGAGAAACTGAAAGACCAACATTTACAGCTGGGCGGATTCCTTTATAAAATAAATCTGTTTCCAAGAAAATTTGTCCATCAGTAATAGAAATTACGTTTGTAGGAATATATGCTGAAACGTCTCCTGACTGAGTTTCAATAATCGGTAGTGCTGTGATTGAGCCACCACCGTATTCTTTATTTCTTCGGCAAGCACGTTCTAATAAACGGGAATGAAGATAGAAAACATCTCCAGGGAAAGCTTCACGACCTGGTGGTCGACGAAGAAGAAGAGAAATTTCACGATACGCAACAGCGTGTTTGGAAAGATCATCATAAATAATTAAAACATCTTTTCCTTGGTCCATAAAAAATTCAGCAATAGACACTCCTGTATATGGAGCAATATATGAAAGTGCTGCTGATTCTGAAGACCCAGCAGAAACTATGATTGTATAATCCATTGCACCACCTTCTTCTAATCTAGTTTGAAGTTTACGTAGTTTGGAATCTTTTTGACCAATTGAAACATAAACACAAATCATATTTTGACCTTTTTGGTTTAGAATCGCATCTATTGCAATAGCTGTTTTACCTGTCTGACGGTCACCAATAATAAGCTCACGTTGTCCACGGCCGATTGGAATAAGAGCATCAATGGCTTTAATTCCAGTTTGAACAGCCTGGTCTACAGATTGACGTGTAATAACGCCAGGTGCAACTTTTTCAATAGGATTTCTCTTATCTGTTTTTATAGCACCTTTTCCATCTATTGGTTCACCAAGAGCATTTAAAACACGACCGATTTGTAAATTTGAAACTGGAACTGAAAGAATTTGACCTGTAGCTTTGACTTCATCACCTTCATGAATTTTTGAAAAATCACCAAGGATGATAACTCCAACTGAGTCTTCTTCTAAGTTTAGAGTTACCCCTATTTCTTCATTTGCAAATGAAACCATTTCCGAAGCTTTTACACTTGAAAGACCAGAGATTTTAGCAATACCATCGAAAACTTCAATAACATGACCAATTTTCTCGGCTTTTACGTCATCCTTGAATTTCTCTATTTGCTTTCTTAAACTTTCTACTATTGTATTCTTTGTCATATTAGTTTGTTATTAAATAATTTTGTAATTGATTCAATCGAGCCTTAAGTGTTGTGTCTATGATTTCATCTCCTATTTCTATTTTTATTCCACCCAAGACATCTGGATCTTCTTTTAATTCTAGAATTACTTCTTTTGCTTTATATCGTTTCTTAATAAACTCTTCTACCTCTTCTTTCATTTTTGTACTTAATTGTGTTTTGGAAGTTGCTATCGCTCTTACTCTTTCATTTTCTTTGTCTATAATTTTTTCTAGCACCTTCAATAATTGTTCAGATTTGTTCAATAGGTGTTTATTGGCAATCAATTTAGCAGAGTCTCTCATAATTACATTAAGTTCCTCACCCTCCTTTTTATTGGAGGATTTGTATATTGCAGTAGCTAAATTTTTAATTGAAACAGTTGCCATAATAATTATATTTTCTTAATTTGATTTAATGCTTTTTCGTCGATTGATTTATCTACATTTGATTCAAGTAACTTCTCAGTTGCTTTCACAACTAAAGATACTATTTCACCCTTAGCTTCTTCTATCATTTTATTTTTCTCTCCCTCTAAAGTTTTCTTTCCATTAGTAATCATTGTATCAACGTCTTTTTGGGCAAGAGTTAGCATTTCTGCCTTTTTTACTTCAGTTTCTTTCTTTCCTTCTTGAAATATGGAGTGAGCTTCTAAGCGAGCTTTTGCAACAATACTATCATATTCCTTCTTTGTATTCTTCAAAATTTCAGCATTTGCTTTAGCATCAGAAATACCACTTTCAATAGTTGTTGTTCTCTCCCCCATTATTTTTTTTAGTGGTTTTAGAGCAAAGAAATAAAGTAAAGCAAAAATAATTCCAAAGTTTATAGCTTGAGCAATGAGAATTTTCCAGTCTATGTGAAATGTTGATATAAATGATTCCATGATTTTTTAAATTAATTAATAATTTTGTAACAGAAGCATTTGCTCCTTACTCCTAGTCGTTTGTGATAGAAACAAACGACCAGATGTAAATAGTAAAAACTATTATATTGAGAATGCGATAACAAGTGCGTAAATAGCGATAGCTTCAGCAAATGCTGATGCAATAAGCATAGGTACGAACACTTTTCCTGAAGCTTCTGGATTTCGGCCAATAGCTTCCATAGCCTTAGCACCGATCATGCCGATACCGATAGCTGGACCTATAGCTCCTAGACCGATCGCGATAGCTTTTGCAAATAATGCTGCTGATGTTGCTTCCATATATTATTTTATATTATTAATTAATAATGTTTGACCTTTAATTTATACTACAACTTGCTCAATATGAACATGTTGGTCTTTGTTGTGTTCTCTTGTGTGTGCAGATGCCTCCTCGTGCTCTTCATTATGATCGGAAGCAGCTATTGTAAAGTATACAAGTGTAAGTATAGCAAAGATGAATGCTTGTATAAATCCAACGAATAATTCAAGTACTATGAATGGTAATGGTAATCCGTAGGCAAGTATCATACTCATAGACATTAGTAGGACTTCGCCAGCGAATACGTTTCCAAAGAGACGAAAAGAGAGTGAAGCAATCTTTGCAAACTCTCCTACAAGTTCAAGTATACCCACAAAGAACATAATTGGAGCAGAAATAAGAATTGTTGGATCTTTCTTTACTTTTATAACAACTTCTCCAAGTGACTTCAAATTAACATATTTATTAAACATTTTCCACATCCCAATAGAAACAATACCAAAGAAGTTTGCTCCAATAACAGATACGACTCCGAGAGCAAGGGTTGTATTGATATCAGCAGTTCCACTACGAATTAATGGAATAAATGCTTTGCCGTGAGTTGTTGTTTCAACAAGGCCAAAACCACCAAGTGGTAGAAGTCCGAGCCAATTGTTTATAAGTACAAACATAAAAATAGAAAATGCAAATGGAAAAACTTTAGCAGTTATCTTCTTGCTTCCAGTGACTTGGTCAGCTAAATCCATCGCTCCTAAAATAAGCATTTCAAATATATTTTGAATTCCTTTTGGAATTAATTTTACTTTTATTTTAATAGCAATAGATATAATGAGAACAATAAAAACTACTACCCATGTAGTAAATAAAGAGTTCGTAACTGTAAATGTTCCGATGTGTCCTATTGGTTCGGCGTATAAAGTTGACTCATGTGATATTTCTTCACTAGTTTCTGTCGATGTAGTTTCAATTCCTATTATTTGATTTTCTGTATTATTCTCATTCATTATTTTTAATATTTTTATCTATTTTATACATATTTTCTTTTGCAATTTTAACAATGGCAACCATTGAAACTGTAAATGACAACACCAACACTACAATTAAAATCCATGGTGTAGTATGAAATTTATTATCTAAAAACTTTCCGATAATTAAACTGAAAATTACAGGCGTAATAATCCAAACAGAAACTTTAGTAAATACTTGTAGATATTCACTATTTAATAAGGACTGTTTATTTGTTTTATTATCGTTATCCATAAACTGAAAAGGCTTGATGCCTTGTGCGTGTGCTTGGAATCGGACCAAGGACCTCTGTCTTATCAGGACAGCGTTCTACCACTGAACTACACACGCA
>JAVHRS010000033.1:40907-41991 GCA_036171755.1 Minisyncoccota bacterium | reverse complement strand
CCGTCGTCCCGATGCCGACTCTATGATTAATAGAATCAACAAAAAGAGTAGAAGTGTCAACTGTAAGATTGTGCAAGCCTAAGTCTACGTTTGTAGTAGCACCAGTATAAGGGACATAACTACTTAAACTTCCAGCAGTTGCATAATAACTTCCATGTTGTCCGTCGAGTAGATCTGCATTCAAATTTGATACCAATCCTGTATTTGAAGTTGTGAGTGTATTTGCACCAAGAGTAATATTCCCTCCCATGGTGAATCCAGCCACCGTACCAGTGAAAGTTGGACTAGTGAACATTGTTGCCTTACTTTCATTTGTCACATTTCCGAGACCCACATCTGTAGCAGTTACTCCTTCCCAAGATGGAATAGCACCATTCGTGCCAGTACCAGTCATGCTAAAGAACTTTTTTGTAATTGTAGTATTTGGTACAAGTAAAGTAGTAGTGTCTGTATTGGATTGATAAGGAATTGAACCGAGAAGTGTGGAGGAATTCCCACCAGCAAGATTTGTGGCTTTTATGGCTGAAGTTGCTGAATCAGAACTTGCTGCATGCTCTGCTTCTACTGCTGCAGGAACTACGCCAAGTTTTTTACGAGGAGTCATCTCAGCATCTGTTCCAACTTTTACCCCAAGATAAAGTGTCTGATTAAAATTTACAGAAGTAAGAGGACTTGCTCCATCACCAAGCATTTCGGAGAAAAGTCCGTTCGTAGTTGTTACTGTGCGAGTCTCTGACCAGATTGCTGTTCCACCTGTCGATACTGTATATAAAGAAAATATAATTGAGTAAGTTGTATTTGGAACTGCAACATTTGCTGAGTTAGTAAGTTTACCCTGATAATTTATTTGTTTGTTGATGGCAGCTTCTGCAATATTAACCAAAGGAAGAAGAGGAGCAAAAAATAAACTAAATGAAAGAATTAAAGAAATGAAAAAGTTTAAAATCTTTTTATTCTTTTCATTATTTATTTTTATAAAATATTTCTTCATTCTTTTTGTTTTATTTTTTGTTTCTCTCTAAACTTTTCTTTTTCTGCCTTCTTATATTATTTACTGTTTTTTATTTTTCTTAATTAGTAATTA
>JAVHRS010000033.1:25047-40807 GCA_036171755.1 Minisyncoccota bacterium | reverse complement strand
TAATTAGTAATTATTAATTAGTAATTTTCAAACTCCCCCCATCGGAGGTTATAGCAGATTGAATGACATCTACGTGAGCAGTTTTATTTTTATTAATACTAGATGATAAAAAGAACCAACTAATAAAAATTATGATGGTGACAATGACAATATTTTTTATGCGACTTTTTGAGAAGAATTCTCGGATTGCAAATTCTTGGTGACGAACTTTTTTCTTGAAAAGATAATTTTTTACTTCCTCTTCGGTAGTAAACCATACTCTTCCTTTTTTGATGCCTTTCATCTCACCTGAGCGTATTAAATAACCAAGATAATCTTGGGTATACCCAGAAATTTTGGCTGCCTGATTTAAAGAGATGATGTTTTTTAGTGATTGCATTTTTATGTATATTTATATAGTTATCTCGGATAGACAATATTTTTATATCTAACATATCGGATAGCCGATACTCCTAAAAATCTCTTTATATTATAACAAAAATAAGAAAGTTATTCAACAATAATACACATAGTTATGCACAATTTAGAAAAACCCTCTTTCTCTCCACTCTTGGTGTTAAAAAATAAGGGTTTTTTAGCTTTTGTAAAAAATTTACATTAAGAAATTATTGCTTTTTTTCCGAAAAACGTTTGAATATTTTGCGTAAAATCATAAGAATCAAAATGAGGATAAACAAAAGAAGGAGGAGGCTTATCCAAACTATGTAAGGAGTTTTAATATTATTCCCTCCTGCAACCTTTGTTATATTAAAAGATCCATAATTAATAATATTAATCACTCCGTTTCTATATTTGTAAATAGTAATTTTATAATGACCACTATTCTCAAAAGAAGGAATGATGACATTTATAAAACCATTCTCATTCTTGGTACGAGAGAAAAAATATTGACCAATAATTCCTTCTTCAGAATCTCTGATGTCTAACCACATATCATCATTCTCAATAATCGAAGAATAATTTGTTTTTATATATATCGGTTCATCACCACTCAAATTAAAAACAGTATCTGGATAAAAATCATAGATTGATGAACCTTGAGTCACAATAAAAAGATTTGCTAATGATTCTAATTTTTCTGCTGGTGCAAGTTCTTTCCCCCAATTATCTAGACCTTTAGGATTGTGAGTTATACTTATTAGAGACCCTGAAGAATAGTTCCCTGCTCTATCACGAGAGAATAATGAATAAAAATATTTATGCAAAGCGATAACTTTACTATCAGTAAAATATTTTCCACTTCCTTCATATACGAGATGGCCAATAAATGGGTTACTATGATAGCGATTATCATTGCGCATAATACGAACATAATCAAAATCTTCTTCAGTAGGATTCTTCCAAGAGATAGTAATTCCAGAGGAATCTGATGATGCATTAACATTTGTCGGATTACTAGGAGGAGTTATATCTGGCAAAGAAAGAGTTCTAAAAACTTGATTCTCTAATGAATTGGCTACACCAAAATAATTTTCAGATGTAATATTAAAATAATAAAGTGTCCCATCTTTAAGATTATTTATTTCAATTTTATGATCTAATAAGAAATTAATATTTTTAATCGTTCCATCTCTATAATCTGAATTGTTCCCCCATTTTAAATTTGAGATAGTAGGAATATTACTTTTCCATCTTATGATAGCGCTGTTATAACTAACTTCCACAGTAAAATTATCAAAATAATTGGCAATGAGACTACCACCAGTATTTGGTTTAGGAGTGCAATCTGCTGGGCAACTAAACATATCTTCCTGCCCTGCCTCACATATACTATTATTATTACAACCACCTACTTCTAGATTCACATCTATGCCATTTGATGAAGCATTTGACAAAGAAAAATTAGTTAAAAATAGTAAAATAGATAAAAATATGATTTTTTTAGCTATATAATTCTTCATAATGTAGTAGCTGTAGCAATAATAGTCACACTATATTGACCTGATGTTTGAATATGATCTGCTCCAGTTTCAGCATGGAAACGGGCCGTAACGGTACTTCCAGAGGGCTGGTTGGACGATGTAGAGCCTGCTATTACCTTTGGGATAGTAGAAACCCCATCCCAGCATTTACCAGTGTTTTTGACTCCTCCTACTGCATTACAAACTGAGCCATTGTCTTTAAAACGGCTACTCGCCTCTGTCCCCTCTGCAGAAAAACCAAAAGAAGAAGCATTGGATGCATTAGTAAAATTGTAATCTGGATCAGATCCTGCTGGAACATAATCAGTAAGTGAATCTGTAGCTGATTTAAGAGCTGGAGTGGTTGTAGAAGCAATAGACATGTTGTACCCAGCTGTATTGTCTGTTGTTACAAGCCAAGATATTACCCCCTCACTAGACCCTCCTGATAGACCAGCCATAGAAGCCATGACCAAGTCAGATGGACTTGAAATAGCAATATAACTATCATTCATTTGCCAATAACCAGCATGCATATAGTAATTTGCACTATTTGAATCTCCAGTCGCAATCTCACCCAGAGTATCATTTAATTTATAAGTAGAACTTGATGAATCAGCTCCACCTAAATTCAAACTATCTGACTGAATTTTATAAGTAGAGCTCTGCATAGAGAGAGCCAAAAGATTATGAGAAAAACTCATAGAGCTTATTATAGCCATTATTAAAACAATGAAGTATTTACTTTTGATAAAAAAGTGAAAAGATTTCATGTTAAATTAAAAATTATTTTTTCTTCTTAAGCTCAAAACGGGTAAGTATGTAATATATAAGAGAGATGAGAATTACAAGACCTACAAATGTAACTATGAGTATCTTCCATGGAATAATCCAGAAAGAGATAGATGATGATTGATTTTCATTGCCAAATCCTGGATAAAGAGAAAGATTAGCAGTATAACGGCCGAGACCAGTACCTTCACTCCACAAAACCTCACGATAACGAATAGAATCTGGAAGGGAGAAATATGCATCCACATTAATTTCTCCAACATCTTTTCCTAAAATATTTTTAATTATTATTTTACCATGAGGAACAAGGTGAACATTACCTGTATTTTTGAAACCAATTTCAAAACTACTTGGTCTTTTATCATAAAAAGATTTACTTGGTCCAGCTATTTTAAAACTATCAAGATTACCTCCTTCTCTACCCTCTCCATTAATTCTCAAGAGGAAGAGTGAACCAATTCGGGAGATAAGACGAGCTTGACCTTCTGTATTTATAGGATTGGTAGTATCTCCTAGAACTTCAGGTTCATTGGAAACAATAAGTGCCCCATAATAACCTCTAGGTTCAGCATTAATTGGAACAGTTACTGTTATTGGTATTGTAATTTTCTCTCCTAGACTAAGAGAAAATTCACTAACTTCTGGCTGAATAAGGTCTTTTACTGTATATGGGCCTTTCCCATCACCCAAAAGCTGGACAGGAGAATTGACATCACTAGTTCCTATCATATCTTCTGTAGTCAATTTGAATTTAACAGTTTTATTTATACGACTAGTAATAGAAATACTTTTTATAATAGTTTCTCCAGGGTTGGCAAATATTTCTGTCTTTCCTGGTTCAACAACGAAGTCATTCAAAGCTGGCATATCACTCTTTGTCTTCTCAAAAGCAAAAACTCTTCCTGAAATAAATAAGGAAAATATAATAAAGATACTTAATGATATTTTTTTTATTTTTAATTTGTAATTAGTTTTCATAAAATATATTACTTGGTTGTGGCTGTTGCTGTAATAGTAGCAGTATATGTACCTGATTTGGCAAATACTTGATTCTCATGAGCAGCGACACATAGAGTTGTAGCAATACCTGTATATGGAGTAATGGTTGCTTTAGTAGCTATATTTTGAGCTACACCACTAAATCCTTCATATTTTGAATTGGTATTAGTTATTCCTGTTGATGTATTTCCACAATCAGCAGGTGTAGTTACATAATATTTAGCAGGAACATCAGTCCCAAAAGCTGAAAAACCGAACTCTTTAGCCCCAACAGCTGGATCAGCCCATAATTCTGGAGTACCAGCAACAACTTCAGTATAATCAATAAACTCATCAACAGCTCCTTGTTTGAGTGCTGGAATAGTACTTGAAAGTACTGTAAGATCATATCCTGCATAATTATTCGTCGATACAGTCCAAGTAGCTGTACCTATAGCTCTATCATGAGTCAAATCGATATGAGGAGTCATAGTTATATTTGATCCATTAGAAATAGTAATACCTGCGGTAACATTAAGAGTAACAAGAACACCCCCTGTATCTACAGCATCGAGAGCATTGGCTACAGTTGGCTCAACAGCAAGATATAACATCTGTATAAAAAAGAGTGAGATGATTGATGCTGTGAATATTTTTTTAAAAAAAGTTTTTTTCATTTTAATTACTAATATTTATCGATAGTGATTATATTGTTGTGGCTGTGGCTGTAATAGTAGTAGTGTAGGCACCAGATGTAGCATAGATTCCTCTCTGTTCTGCTACAAAACAAATATGAGTATCAATACCTGCATATGGAGTAACAGTTGCTTTAGATGCTAGAGTTATGTCTGTTGTATTATTAAAACCTGAAAACAAAAGTGTATTAAGTGGAACAGTAGCAGTACCACAACTAGAACCTGCCCCCCATGTACCATTGACAGTTACATCTGTACCATAACCAGAAAAACCAAATGCTTTAGTGCCGTCGGTTATAGTAGAGCCTGGAACCCATGCAGTTTTGACTGTCGTATAATCTGCAAAATTATCAATAACTCCTTGTCTGAGTGCTGGAGCTGCATCAGCATGTACTTTCAAATTGTATCCAGCAGTATTGTTTGTTTTTACTGTCCAGTAAGTAGCACCATTTGTGACAGATGAATTGACTGCTACAGTAAGAGATGGCATTGTTACATTTGCAGGACTGGTAATAGAAATACCAGGATCAACTATCAAACTAAAAACAGTATTAGGAGAAGAAGTTGCTGAAACAACCGCACCAACTATAGTTGGCTCAACTAGAAAAAATAAAGCTTGTATAAAAAAAAGTGCGATGACTGATGAAGTAAGAATTTTTTTAATATAAATATTTTTCATTGGATATTAATATCATCTCATGGCATAAAAAATATTGCAACTAATAAATGTTAATAACTATGTGAATTAAAAGTGTATAAAAAATGTTTAAAAAATAAAGTTTTTTGTTTATTTTTCTGTATAAAAAATGAATTAATCCTTCTATTATTTTTTAGTTCAAATTAAACAAATTTTTAGCATTGTTGAGAATAATAGAAGCTACTTCCACCTCCTTTAAACCCTTAATTTCTGCTATTTTTTTTACTATTTCTTGGACATAAATGGGTTCATTCCTTTTGCCTCTATATGGAACTGGTGCGACATATGGACTGTCAGTATCTGTTAATATCATATCTAATGGGGTCGCTTTTATTACTGCTTCATAGTCACAAATCTCAGGTCTTGGTTTGTAAGTTATAGGACCAGCAAAAGAAATATATATTCCTAACTCAATAAATCTTTTCATATCTTCCACACTTCCAGCAAAAAAATGTGATACTCCTCTAATCTTTGAAAGTCCGACTTCCAAAGATTCTGAATAATTTTTAATTAATTCATAAACATCAAAATATGCATTATGGGTTTTATCTGTCATATTGTTTCTAACATGAAGCATGAGAGGTAGATCAAGTTCACTCGCAAGTTCTATCTGTGATATGAACGCAACTTTTTGCTTCTCTATACTTTCTTCTGTACATCTATAGTAATCAAGACCACACTCTCCTATACCTACGACTTTTTTATTCTTTGCAAGCTCTCTATATTTATCTTTATCAAAAATTTCTCCACGAGAAGTGAATTCTCCACCTTCTGATCCTAGCTCTTCCTCATCATGAAAAGATGCTCCTGTATGTATAGGATGAAGACCAATACAAGCATATACACCTTCCTTGTAATCATTCGTCATCTCTACTGCTTTCTTAGATGTATCATACTGCGTCCCTATGTTTATAACCCAAGTATCACTCTCAATGGTTCGGTGAATAACCTCATCTCTATCTTCATCGAATGCTTTAAAATTTATATGTGAATGTATATCTATATATTTAGGCATTTTATTTCCTTATAAACAAAGGTGTTTCTGGTTTTTTATTTTCTTTTATAAGTTTTTGAATTTTCAGAGATGTTTCTGGAAGCATTGGTTCTATCGCAAGTGAAGCTTTATATAAATGTAAAAGTAAATAATGTACATCTTTTTTTGCTTCTTCTTCATTTATTTTTATTTTCTTAAATGGTTCATTTTCTTGTATAAATTTATCGAGAGCTCCAAGACATTCCCAAATAAAATTCATAAATTTATGAATATCAAAATTTTCCAAATCTTCTTTAATTTCTAAATAATAATTTATATTTAATTCTTCTTCTGAGAGCTCAACACTATAATTAGAAGACATAGTTAAAATTCTAGAAGTCAGATTACCTAATCCATTTGCAAGACCAGAATTGTAAGCGTCTTTAAAACGCTCTATAGTGAAGGGACTATCTTCAAAGCTTCCTACTTCACGAAGAAGGAAGTAGCGTAGAGCATCTGTACCATATTCTTTCACTATATCTCTAGGGTCTACTACGTTTCCAAGAGTCTTACTCATGCGTATACCACCTTCACCGGTTATAAATCCATTCACAATTATTTGATGTGAGTTAGGAATTTCTGCTGCCATCAGCATCGCTTGCCACATGGCAGCTTGAAAGCGAGTATTGTCTTTACCGCAGTACTGAGTAGGTGTACCATTCACCCAATATTTCTCGAAGTGTCCTTCTTTATTTGGCCAACCAAGTGTAGAGATATAGTTCACAAGCGCATCGAACCAGACGTACATCACTTGGTCCGAATCCCCTGGTACTTCTATACCCCAAGGCATCTTTTCTTTAAGTCTAGAGATAGAGAAATCTTGTAATCCTCCTTTGATAAAATTCTTAATCTCATTAAATCGGAATTCAGGTATGACAAAAGTAGGATTCTCTTCATAAAATTTCAAAAGCCTATCTCCAAAATCACTATACTTAAAGAAGTAATTCTCTTCATCTATTATTTTTAACTTCTGTCCTAAGTGATCAGGGCACTCTCCATCTACAAGATCACTATCTGTCTTCTCACTTTCACAACCTACACAATACTTCGCTTCATAAGTCTTCTTATATATATAACCATTACCATAGACTCTTTTCCAGAATTCTTGAGCTGCTTTCTCGTGATTTATATCTGTAGTTCTTATAAAATGTATATCGTCTATTACTCCGAACATTTTTAGCTGTTCTTTAAATGTCTCAAATCCTTGATCTACGAAATCTTGAGGACTTAATCCTTTCTCTTTTGCTTTCTCATATATTTTAAGTCCATGCTCATCTGTCCCAGTATTGGAATAAACATCATATCCATCAAGCTTCTTATAGCGAGCTATGGTATCAGCACGTATAAACTCTAAAGCATGCCCCATATGAAGTGGTGCATTTACGTAAGGAAGAGTAGTTGTGAGAAAGAAGGTTTTAGACATAAAATATTAATTAATTATACACGAGCTAAAATCTTTTTCTTTTCAATATCATCTAAAAATTCAAATAAACAAACAGCAAATGGAATGGCCAGTATGACACCCCAGAAACCAGCCAACTCTAAACCTATAAGTATAGAGAGAATAATAACAAGTGGAGATATACCTATAACTTTCTTTATAACTAAAGGATAAATAAGGTAAGCTTCAAATTGGTGCAATATAAAATACAGACCACCTGAAAGCAAGGCAAGAGTTACTCCACCATCTAAATAAGAGAATATAACGGCAGGAATAACAGATAAATAAACACCATAAGGAATAATCTGTAAAAAACCAGTTATCATAGCAAGAACCAATGAGTATTTCACACCTAAAATCGTAAGACCTAGATAAGTAAGTACTCCCATGATGAGACCTATAAGCATTTGCCCTTGCATCCAGAGACCAATTTTGTGCTCTGTACGTTGCCATAGATCAATAATATATTCCTC
Organism: Minisyncoccota bacterium; assembly: GCA_036171755.1. Classification (GTDB taxonomy): domain Bacteria; phylum Patescibacteriota; class Minisyncoccia; order Phycocordibacterales; family UBA9973; genus UBA8515. Next base: position 32,797 of record JAVHRS010000033.1, on the reverse strand, counting down.
ACTTTCTTCAGGAATAATAATTCTAAGTAAACTCTCAATCCCTTTCTCTTTAATAGATAAATAAAATGAAATAATTACAATGAGAATAAGATTTAATAAACTTCCAAAAACCTGACTAAATATATTAAATAATCCACCAGAAAGACTACTAGCTAAACCTTGGGTACTCTTTATAAGATCTCCAATAGATCCACTAGAGGAAATTGTATTTACAACTCCTTTGGCACCAGAGATTGTAGCTGGCTGGAAAGTATTCAAAATACTACCATTTGGAATATATGAACTGAGGGATGAAACAAGTGAGGACATTTCATCGATAAATACAGGAATGAAAACTGAAGATAACCCAATGAAAACTGAAAAAACAAAAATATAAATCAAAAATACCAATAAAGCTCGATTCTTGATATATCGCTTGAATTTACCCACAGCAGACTCGACAAAAGAAGCGATAACTATAGCAGTCAAAACGATCAGAATAATATTGATAAGTCTAATAGAAAGAAAAATAAGCCCACCAATAACCAAAACTTTTATTATAGTTTTAGTCGAAATACTAACCTCTAAATGCTTTATATTATCATCACTCATATTCTTATAATATCACAATTTAGAGTCTATCACCTAGAACTTCAAAATGTTTAAAAATTGAGTATTTTCTTTATAGGGGCCTATTATCGCAAGATTTAAATTCTTCGTCTTAAAGATAATTTTAGCTATCTTTTGAATATCTTCTACTGTCACCGCTTTAATTTCTTTTATTTTTTCATCTAGTGTTTTTATTTCCCTTTTCATGAGTTCTTGTGTACCATAAAAGTTTGCAATATCATCAGTGGCTTCAAGAGACATCTTCATGTTGCCAATTATCAAAGCCTTAACTTTGTTCAGTTCTTTTTCACTTACTTTTTTATCTATAAGTAAATTACACTCTTTAATTATTTCTTTGATAACTTCTTCTACTCTTTTATTATTTACACCAGCTGAAATCTGCATTGATCCATGATCAATAGATGGACTATTGTAAGCTCGTACATAGTAAGCTACACCCATTTCCTCACGAAGTTTAGAAAAAAGTCTTGAACTCATTCCCGCACCTAAAACACCAGCAAGAAGTGCCAACGTCGTATTCCTCTTGTCAAATAAGGAGAAACTGCGTACTCCAAGTATAAAGTGTGTCTGATCAGTATCTTTATATAAGACTTTTAGATTTGGCTTGTTTTGGATATCTTTCGTTTTAGGCTTCTTGTCTACATTATTTACAGGTACCTCTTTAAAATATTTACCTACTTCTGTGTAAACTTCATCACTCTCAATATTACCTGCAACAATAACAACTGTGTTCATGGCTATATAATGACTCTTCTTATAATTCACAAAATTACTACGAATCATTTTCTTTATATTCTCTTTGCTTCCTAGGGTACTACGTCCAGCTGATTGATCACCATAAAGAACTTCATTAAAAATATCTTGTACATGAGCTTGCGGCATATCTTCATACATATTGATCTCCTCTATTATCACGCCCTTCTCTTTCTCCATTTCACTTTCAGGGAAAGTAGAATTAAGATAAATATCAGAAACTATATCGAACATCTGCTTGAAATTTTTAGCATCACCCTTGGCATAGTAGCCCGTGAGTTCGCTTCCTGTGAAAGCATTATACTGACAACCAAGAGAATCAAGCTCGTGAGAAATAATCTGAGCGGAATTCCTTTTCAATGTTCCCTTGAAGCACATATGCTCTAGAAAGTGTGAGATACCATTTATCTCTTTTGACTCATAATCACTTCCAGTACCTACAAGAACGAGAACTGTAACTGTTGGATTGTCTTTCATGGGTACAGTAATAACCCTCAAACCATTTTTATATATTTTCTTTTTAGCTTTTTGCATAAAATTTTTGTTATTTATAAATATCGTGAGTACCTATGGAATGAAAATAAACTACATCATCTTCCGCAAATTCAATAATAACTCTACGGTTATATGAAATAGAAAAAGCCCAACAATCTTTTAACTTTCCTTTTAATTTATGAGTTTTCAGTTTTGAATCAAAGGGATTTTTCTTAAAAATTGATTCTTTTTTAAAAGCTTCTTTTTTAATTTCTTGTGAAAGTTTTTTAAAAAGATGTATAAATTCAGCAGTATAAATAATCTGCATAAAAATTACATTAAATCTTTAAGTGAACGTAATTTTTTAAATTTTCCTTCAGTAATATCTCTTCTACTTCTCATAACAGATTGGTATAATTGTTCTTCTTCCCATGCACGCACAGCATCACGAAAAAACTCACTTACAGAGGCATAATTTCCATCTTTTACAGCCAAATCCACATTTTTCTTAAGTGAAACTGGCATTGAAATGTTTAATGTTGTTCTCATATATTAAAGTGTAGCAAATTGTGCTACAGGTTGTCAATACCCAATTTATCTTAATTCATCCTCTCTTTTATATACTCCACTATATCTTCTTTTTTTATTCTCTCTTGCTTGCCTGTATCACGATCACGGATCGTCACAGAATCATCGGTCAAAGTATCAAAATCTATCACAATACACCATGGAGTTCCTATCTCATCCTGTCTTCTATAACGTTTGCCAATGTTGCCATTGTCGTCCCACATTACTCGCCCAAACTCGTCTTTAAGATTACGATAAATTATACGAGCATACTCTCTGAGTTCTGGCTTATTCTTCAAGAGTGGCGATACAGCGCAAACTACGGGGGCTACAGACGATTTAAATGCCAAATATGGCCTTACCTCTTCACCACTATCATCCTCCGTATAAGCACTTAATAATAAGGCTAAAAATGTCCTTTCCACACCAAAAGATGGCTCTATAACATGAGGAATTATCTTTGTACTTGTCTCCTCATCTTGATAAATAAGATTATGAATTTTCAAATCAAAGTCTGTCCTATAGGCCAAACCATAAAGTTCTTTTCTCCCGAATGGAAAATCAAACTCAAAATCAATAGTACGCTTTGAATAATGTGCGAGGTCTTCTTTTAAGACTTCAAGCTCGTGAACGTTTGTCATCTCTATTCCTATCACCTCCATCCATTCAAGCATTTCATCATGCCAGTAGCTAAAGTAATTCTCCCAATTCTCTTCTTTTATAAAATACTCTATCTCCATCTGCTCGAATTCACGCACACGAAAAATAAAATCGCGAGGAGTAATCTCATTCCTAAATGCCTTCCCTATCTGAGCCATACCGAATGGCAACTTTGGATGAAAAGAATCTATAACATTTTTAAAATTCACAAACATCCCTTGGGCTGTCTCTGGGCGAAGATAAACCGTAGCTGAAGAATCCTCCACTGCACCTATTTGAGTCTGGAACATCATGTTGAACTGTCGTGCTTCTCCTGTCTTACCACCACAATCATCACAAATACCTTTTTCTTTTAAAGTATCTTCTCTAAATCTCTTTTTGCATTTTGTACATTCTACAAGTGGATCTGTGAAAGTATCTACGTGCCCTGAAGCTTTCCAGACAGCACTATTCATGAGAACCGCCGCATCTACTCCATACATATCATCTCTGCTATCTACGAACTTTTTCCACCAGAGAGTTTTAATATTATTTTTGAGAGCCACTCCAAGTGGGCCATAATCAAAAGTCCCTGCGAGTCCACCATAAATCTCTGAACCTTGATACACAAATCCTCTCCTCTTGCAGAGTGACATGATCTTGTCTATTAAATTGTTTTCTTCTTTTTCCATACTTATTGTATAACACGTTCCTGCCCTGATTGAAAGACTGGATCTCCTGATAATAAAGTATTGATAGCCATATAGGTATCTTTTATAAGAGTCAAAGTAAATGCGTCTGTACCTGAAAGAAAAACTTCCTTCATAAGTTGAGGAACACTTCCTACTTGTGATGTTGATGGATTAAGAGAAATTACAAATGACCCCTCGCGACTATTTGCCCCACCAGTGTTCGCACTAACGGATCCTATGTTCCATATAACTTCACGGGTGACATCATTGTAAGTTATATTCTCGCGTGGAGAAGAATTACTAATCCACTTTACATAGATAGGTAGGACTGACCGTGCAACTGCGCCTGAAAGAGCATTACTACCATTCCTTATACTCCAAGTCACATTGTAATTCGTCAGAGTCTCTGCTTTAGGAGGAAGAGATCCATCTTTGTAACTTGCAGAAGAAACGATCTGAAAATCCGATAACATTTTCACAACTTTTTTTGAGAAATTATTTATCTCGGTGTAAGTTGATCCAAGAGATGGTTCACGACCCTTTATATTAACATCAATAGTCATTTGTGGATCTTTTATACTACTATCTCCACTTAAGGAAGAGATAGATTTGATACTAAAATTTAATTCACCCTTCTCTCCTGGCTCAATATTAGATAAATCTGAGTTGGAATTTTTATCCCATATTATACGACTGTTTTGCGAATCAAAGAATCCATCCCCAGGATCTACAGACATTTTATCAAATACATTTCCTCCAAGATTGGCAATAATTTCGCCGTCTGTAATTCGATCTGATAAATTGTTTGCCCAAGTTATCCGAACATTCACCTTCTCACCCAGAGAAGATGTATCATTAGCTAATATATTTGCTTCTAAAAAAGGCTTAATTATAGTAACAGTTTTAATTAAGGAATTATAAACAACGTCTATCGTGGACTTATCCGTCTTTTTGGTTGTACCAGCATAGACATGAAAAACTTGTTGGTCTTGATCTTGACCTATTATCCTACCAGTAATAATAATTTTAACTGGATTCGTCAAACTTAAATCAATTAGGTTCCACATAGAATTATTAAAAACTGGAGCAGGTATAGCACTCTCAAAAATAAAATTATTTGGGTATGTTAGCTGTAGCATCGTATCATTACTTGGAAGAGTTGTGTTTAGGGTGGTTTTGACTGTAAAAGATATAGGCTGATCAGAGGTCACAGTATTGGGTGCGTCAATAGATAAAGATAAAGGGGCAGAACTAATATTTACAGCGTAAACCTTTTCTTTTGTAAAAATAGCATTGGAACCCTCTGGGTGATAATCAAGAGAGACATTTACATTACGGTCAGATCTCTCATCTCCAAAGAGAGTTACTTTGATATTTTTTGTAATAGTTTCGCCTGGTTTAATCGTACCAATATTTATACGAGGTAAACGAACAACATCGGCTTCTGCATTACTAGCACCACTAGGATAAGATATCAAAAGGTTTGCAAGTTCAAGGTTCGCCTTGTTGCGATTCACAACTTCTATCTCCAAAGGAAGTTCTTCCCCTCCTTTAGTAAAAGCATTACCGATAACAGTAATGTCTATATTGTCGCTCGTTACAGAAACTCCACCTTTATAAAAGGTATAGAGAGAGAATCCCGCAGCTCCAAAGAAAAATATGATAGCTATAATAAAAAACTTTTTAAATATTGATGTTTTAGGTTTACGCATATCACTCATGGCATTATTCAACTCTTCATTGCTCCACTCTCGTTCTACTTTATGATTCACTGTATGTAGTATACCCTCGTGCGTACGGTGAGTTACGGTATCAACAGGGTCATAAAGATGGCGCTTGATATCTTCGATTTTGTGATCGCTTTCTATCATACTCGTGTTATTATATCATATTTTAAACTAAAGTTGACTTTCATTCAGAGCTTTATTTATATGAGATATTATTGATTGTTTTTCTTTCAAAAGTAACTTAGTTTTGTAAAGATTAATAGGACAACCAAGATAACCTGAGAGATCTGCTGACTCCCCTATATACCCAAGTGAATCCATTATTCTTAAAACGAGATGAAGCTCGAGTGCTTCACGAGAGCTAGGCTCTATATTTATATCATCAAGTAGATATAATGCTTGGATAAAATCATCAAATATTTTCTCATTGGATTCTTCCCCATCACAAAGTCTCTCTAATAATTTACTTATACGAGCAATTATAAGAAGCGAAGGGCGCGATGCGCGAGCAAAAGGAAAAGTGGAAATATTGGAAGCTGTTGTCACTCGCCAGATATCCTTACCTCTAACAAAATCAATTTTTGCATAAGAGAAATCCTGTATTGAAAACTTTAGCTTTGATTTATTGAGCCGGATACCTTGCACCATCGCACGTACAAGCCCCATCTCACGAGTATAAATCGTTAGCATTTTATTCGCTTCACCCTTACTAACTGAACTTAATATAAATCCATGTGTGTGATAAATATGATGCATTTTTGTAATTAAGAATTAGGAATTAGAAGTTTTCATCATTTTAAATAATGAGTTTTTGGAATAGCACAAGCATAAATATCATTTTTTGATAATTCACCCATAAGCCAAGGCCGCCAACCACCATTGGGCTTGCCATCGAAACCATGAACCATGAATACTTTTTTCATACCTTTATTATACCAAACTTATAACAAAAACATATTCCCTTATTTTTATCTCAGTTCCTTCATTTTCTTTTATTTGTATTTCTTTTGCGCTGACGGTTTTTATCAACTCTGTTTTAAATTTATTTAGGAATTCTTGTCCTTCAACACCGGTACTTACAACGAGAGTAACTAAATCGCTTGGATTCAAACCCTTCTTCTTCCTCTCATCTTGTATAGCACGAACAAATTCGCGATACTGACCTTCAAGACGAAGATCTTCGGTAATATAAGTATCTATTTCTACTTTCTTTGCTTCTCCTTTGATTATTTTAATTTCTTTTACATTCAACTCATCTTTAACTATTTCTTTGTATTCAATTCCTAATTCGTAATTCGTAATTATTAATTCTTTTAATGGTTGTCTTACAGGTATTCCTGCTTTCTGCCTAGCTTGTAATCCTAATGTCACAACTTCCCGAACTTCTTTCATTTCTTTGATTATGTTTTCTTCTTTATTTTGTAAATTATCTGGCCAAGATACTAAGTGTATACTCTCCTCATCATCCTTCGTCTTTAGTTTCTGCCATATATCCTCACTTGCAAAAGGTGCAAATGGGGCCATAAGCTTGATAAGAGTTTTCAATACGTAGTATAGAGTGGCTTTCGCTTCCTTGTCTCCTTCTTTTAATCTTTCACGGCTACGACGGACATACCAAGTAGAGAGATCATCGATGAACTCTCTTATAGCACGGACTGGCTCTAGGAGTTTGTAATTATCTAGACTCTCTGTAGTAAGGATAGTTAGCTCTCTTAGTCTAAAGACTATCCACTTGTCTAATATATTACTAGAATCTTTGTATTCTACTTTTTCTATTTCTTCATCTCTATAAAGTTCATAGAATGCTAATATATTATAAAGAAGGTTGAATACTTTATTGTGGAACTCACTTACAGTCTTCTCATCGAAGTTCTTCGAGTCTCCTGGCTGATTCACCGCATACATCCAAAGGCGAAGAGTATCTGCTCCGTACTTCTCCATCATAATCCAAGGGTCTACTATATTCCCTAGACTTTTACTCATCTTCTTGCCATTTGCATCTAGTAGATGTCCAAGACAAATGACATTCTTGTATGCTTTCCCTTTACCCATAATTACTCCGACAGCATGCAAAGTGTAGAACCATCCACGAGTCTGGTCTATAGCTTCACTTATGAAATCCGCTGGGTAGCCAGGCCCGTCTACAAACTCTTTGTTTTCAAAAGGATAATGATCTTCTGAGAATGGCATTGTCCCTGAGTCTAGCCATACATCCATAACTTCCTTCTCACGAACTAATTTTCCTCCGCAAGAACATACAAGCTCTACTTCATCTATGAAAGGCTTATG
>JAVHRS010000033.1:15722-24947 GCA_036171755.1 Minisyncoccota bacterium | reverse complement strand
AATATTATTCTCTGCTTCCCCATGTCTCATTATAAAATATTTATTCCCAGACTTTTTCGTTTTACTTTTTAGAGATTCTATACTACCTATGACTTCTACTTTTTCACATTTGTCACAAGTCCAGACTGGTAGTGGTGTACCCCAGTAACGCTCACGTGAGATAGCCCAATCCTTTATACCTCGAAGCCACTCTCCGAAACGCCCTTCTTTTATATGCTCTGGCTCCCAATTTATACCCTCATTCTCTTCTACAAGTTCATCTTTTAGGGATGACATCTTTATATACCAAGAATCACGAGCGTAGTATATAAGCGCAGTTTTACAACGCCAGCAGTGTGGGTATGAGTGCTCATACTTCTCCTTTTTAAACAGAAGTCCACGGTGAGCCAAATCTTTTATGATATCTACTGATACTTCCTCGTCTCTGACGAAGCGCCCCTCAAGGAAATCTGTACCTTCCAGGAACTTACCATCAAGCCCTACCATATGGTGCTTTGGTAGACCTATTTCATTCCCTAAGTTGAAGTCATCTACTCCATACATTACGGCTGTGTGTACTACTCCTGTACCATCTTCAGTAGTTACAAAGTCTGCAGGGTATACCTTAAATGCTTTTGATAATTTCTCTTTTTCACTTTCTGAAATTGTATTTATAAAATAAGGATACAGAGGCTCATATTCTAACCCGATTAAATCCTTTCCTTTCATTTCTTCGACTATTTCATATTCACCTTCTATAATAGACAAGCGCGCTTTCGCTAATATATAAAAAGAAGAAGTATCAGATGAAGCCTTAATTTTAATCTTTACATAATCTATATCTTCCCCTACTGCAAGAGCCACATTCCCTGGAAGAGTCCAAGGTGTAGTAGTCCAAGCTAAGATATAAATATCTTCTTGTCCTACAACTTTGAACTTAGTAGTTACTGACAAATCTTTTACATCTTGATAACCTTGGGCAATTTCATGAGAAGAAAGGCCTGTCCCACATCTGGGGCACCAAGGCACAACCTTATAGTCTTTATAAAGTAAGTCCTTTTTGTCTGCTTCATTTATAACGTTCCAGACTGATTCAATATAATCATTATGATAAGTCACATATGGATTCTCTTGGTCCACCCAGTAGCCTATACGATTTGTGAACTTCTCCCAGATATCTGTATACTCCCATACACTTTCTTTACATTCTTTATTAAATTGAGCGATGCCGTAGTCCTCAATAGCTTTCTTGGAAGTAAGACCTAGTTTCTTCTCTACTTGCAGTTCTACTGGTAAGCCATGAGTATCCCAGCCACCCTTTCTCCTGACATGATAGCCTTGCATAGTTTTATACCTAGGTATCGCATCCTTGAATGCTCTTGCTTCCAAGTGATGAATTCCAGGCTTACCATTTGCAGTAGGAGGACCTTCATAGAAAATATACTCTCCATTTGGAGAATCCTTCTTTAAGCTTTTATTGAAAATATCATTCTCTTTCCAAAATTTTAGAATTTCTTCTTCTCTTAATGCGCTTTGACTTTTAGTAGAAGCGGGTCGTTCTTTTACATCTTTTTCCATATAAAGATGATTTTATCAGAAAACTTGCATTTTTGCTACATTTTCTCTGGAACTTCGATACCTAGAAGCCAAAGGCCATTCTTCATGGTTTGATAAAATGCTTTTACAAGATCTAAATGATAAGCCATGCATTTATTTTCTTCTGCAAGTATTTGAGTATTGCCATAGAAAGTATTAAAGCTACTTGCAAGCTCTGTTAGGTACGTTGCTATATGGTGCGGCTCAAGAAGATAGTACGAATGTTCTACTACTTCACTAAATTGATATAAATATTTCTCAAGTTCTGTAACTTCCAAAGGACGGTCATTAAGATGACTTCTCCAAGGCCCGTCCTTAAGAAATTCTTTAGATTTTTCTAAAATAGAATTTGCTCGGACCGCAGTGTATTGCAAGTATGGGCCAGAGTCTCCTTCAAAGGAAACAGATTTCTCAGCATCATATACTATATCTGATCCAATAGATGATTTCAAAATTGAATATTTCAATGCAGATACTCCTACTATTTCTGAAATATTTTTTATCTCACTATCATCAAATTCACGATTATTCATTTTCTCTTTTACCATATCCATAGAGCCACGAAGTAAAGACTCCCCTGTAATTATATTCCCTTTCCTAGAGGACATCTTACCAGTTGCAAGCTTCATCATACCGTGAGTTATGTGCTTCATTTTCTTCTCCATTTCTGGATGTATAAGAGAGATAGCTTTCTGTACTACTTTCATATACTCACCTTGCTCTATAGCTGTAGTTACTATAGATAAATCTAGATCTTTTTCTTTATCAAACTTCGTCATAGCAAGACCTATCTCCTTCGCTTCATAAGTGGGTAGACCATTTGAATTTATAAATACTCTCGTATGAAGCTTCTCGTCATACTCTTCTCCATGGAAAACTATTGCTCCATCAGACTCTTGGAAAATATTTGGTATATTTTCTCGGACAATCTTCTCACCTATAGGAGCCATAACACTTTCGAAGAAGTAATAATCAAACTTCGTCCCTAAAATTTTATAAATTTCTTCAAATGCTTCTAGTGTAACTTCTCTACCCCAATCATAAATCTTGTTTATTCCATCATTACTTTTATCATAAATTTTCTTATTTATTTCATCAATTTCCTTTTTTATATTCTCATCTGTATCATAGAGATTACTTCCATCTGAATAGCATTTACCTATATAATTTGCCTTCTCTTCTATACTCAAATTCTCGTCTGAAATACCAACTTTCATAAGTTTATATATAGCCTTTGCTACATGAGGACCTACATCTCCTTGATAGTTTGCTCTTATAATATGGGCTCCAGAATGCTCTACAATACGTGAAATTGACTCACCTATAGCATTTGCCATAAGGTGTCCTATATGGAAGGGCTTGAAAGGGTTCGGGTCTGTATACTCCACCATCACCTTTTTCCCTTCTAGTATATTATTTTTCCCCCAATCCTCTCCTTTTTCTATTATACCCTTCACGCTCTCAGTAAAAAATTCACGTGATAAATAAAAGTTTATAAACCCAGGACCGGCAACTTCTACTTTTGCAATTTCTTTTGGAAGATTTTTTTCTAGCTCTAACTTTATTTTTTCTGCTAGTTCTTTTGGATTAATTTTCTGAGTTTTTGCACAGACCATCGCTACGTTCGTAGAATAATCACCATTATTAAAATCTAGAGGGTGCTCAATAGAAAAAACTGCATCCTCAATATTAAGATTTTTTAAAGCTTCTTTTATTAATTTTTCTATTTGTTCTTTCATTATTATTTACTACCTGTGCTACCTTCACGACCTTCTCCTCTTATTGTTTCTGATAGATCTTCTACTTCTAGAATATCACAATCTTCAAATTTCTGTATGATAATCTGAGCGACTTTCTCACCTTTTTCCATTAATACTTCCTTATCACTAGTATTTAATAAACTTATAATTATCTCGCCTCTGTATCCAGAATCTATCACACCACCCATGACTTTCAAACCCAAATTAAAAGATATACTAGATTTATCCCAAATTAAACCCACATACCCATCAGGAATTTCAATAGCTATTCCTGTGTGAACTCGTGTCTGTTTACCTGGTAAAAAAACAACATCTTCAACTGCATAAAAATCCATCCCAGCATCTCCAGGGTGTCCATGTGTTGGAATCTTAGCATCTTCTTTTAATTTTTTGATATTTAATTTCATTCTATTTTAAAACTTTTTTAACTTCTTTATAAACAAGCTCGTGAACTTCTTCACGTGATAAAATTTTACCTTTTTCTGAACATTCTATTTTAATAAAATTGGGAACTTCTTTTACAAGTTTCAATGCGCTTTTACGAGAATTTATAAGATGGTTTGTATCGCTTTCATGAACATCTTTATTTTTCTTTAAATATTCTCTTTTCATTTTACTACTGTTGCGATTTTCAAGTAGCTCCAATACTATTTTTATTGGTAAACTTAAATATAATGTAATATCTGGCCTTGGAATATCAAAAACTTCATATTCCATTTTATCTAGCCATTTTATAAAATCATTTCTCTTTTTTGCACTTGTTATTTTACCTCCTTGGTGAATCTGATTCGCACTCACGTAGCGATTTGCAATAACTATATACCCAGCTTTAAGCCACTTCCTCATCTCGTCTCCTGATTCCCATCTATCTGCTGCGTAAAGTACTGAAGCTATCTTAGGGTGCACATATAGGAAGTTGTAATATTGCTCTGATAAACAGTGTCCTACAAACTCACCAAAAAAGTTCTTATAATACTCTGGGAAGTCTACAGTCTTCACCTTATATCCGTCTTTCTTCAGATGTTTAATTAGATATTCTACTTGTGTTGCCTTTCCACTTCCGTCTGTGCCATCTATTACAATAAGCTTACCTTTATATTTTGATATTTTTTTTAATTTCATTATATTTTATCCTCTTAATACCTTATCCATTCTTACTGCTAATTTAATCATGTCTGTTTCTTTTTTACCTAGTGTTGTTTCTGCGCAAGTACCAAGTCTTATACCAGATGGATCCATAACAGAGCGCTTGTCTCCTGGGATGGTATTCATATTCACAATTATTCCAGCATTTTCAAGCTTGATACCAGCTTCTTTACCTGATATACCAGAGCCATCCATCCAAGTATCCATGAGAATCAAATGAGAATCTGTTCCACCTGAAATAATATGCCAACCTAACTTTTTTAATTCCTTCGCTAGTACTTTTGCATTCTTTACAATTTGTTTTGCATATTTTTTAAAGTCTGGCTTCATTGCTTCTTCTAATGCGATTGCAACTGCCGCTATATTATTTTCATGCGGTCCACCAAAAAGCCCTGGAATAACCATCTTGTCTAATTTTTTATCAAATCCTCTTTCATCTTTTTTCACAAATAATATTGCCTGTCTTGGACCACGAAGAGATTTATGAGTTGTTGTCATTACTGAATCAGCGTATGGAAATGGTGATGGATATGCTCCACCAGCAACTAGTCCAGCAAAGTGAGACATATCTACATGAAGTAGTGCTCCGCATGCATCTGCTATTTCTCTAAATTTTTTAAAGTCTACAATTCTTGGATATGCGGTGAAACCACAAACAATAATATAAGGCTTTTCTGCAATAGCTAATTTTTTTAACGCATCATAATCTATAACTTCTGTTTTATTATCTAATTCATATTGTAATGGTTTCCATAATTTTCCAGTCATTGATAAAGGATGCCCGTGGGTTAGATGCCCACCAGAAGTTAACTTCATTCCCATTATTTTTTCACCCAAAGGAACTAGAGCTGAATACAATGCAAAATTTGCTGGACTACCAGATAAAAGCTGAACATTTACATGCCAATCAGTTGGTTTTAATTTGAAAAGTTTTAAAGCTCGTGCAATTGCTAAATTTTCAACTTTATCAATAACAGTATTACCACCATAATATCTTTTTCCTGGATATCCTTCTGCGTATTTATTCGTGAGTTTGGAGCCAAGAGCTTTCAGAACATCAGCAGAAACATAATTTTCTGAAGCTATTAAGTTCACAACACTTTTCTGTCTCTTTTCCTCTTCCTTAATGAGTTTTTCTATTTGTTTATCTTTCATAAAATTATGAATAATTAGGTTTATAATAAACTAATTTTAGCATATTTATATAATATCATAAAAGTTTGTGAAAAATAGTCTAAATAGTATAATAAACGCATGAAAGCATATTTAGATATTGTAAAAAAAGTCATGGATAATGGCATAAAAGTCGACACTAGAACTGGTGTCAAAGCTTATACTATCACCGGGGCTATATTTGAGCATGATATGTCAAAAGGTTTCCCATTACTAACCACAAAAAAGGTTCCATTTCATTTAATATCGAGCGAGTTAGAATTTTTTATAAAAGGAATTACAGATAAAAAATGGCTCCAGGATAATAACAATCATATTTGGGATGAATGGGCAAAACCACAACTCGCTCCTTATGGACACGATGAAGAATCTAAAAAGAAAATGCTAGAGGAAAGAGATTTGGGTCCTATATATGGATTCCAATGGAGACACTTCAATGCACCATACGAAAGTTATGATACAGATTATACAGGAAAAGGAATAGATCAATTAAAAAAAATAATAGATACATTAAAAATAAATGGACGAGATAGAAGAATGATAGTTAGTGCCTGGAATCCACAACAGTTCGGGGAAATGGCTCTTCCTCCTTGTCACTATTCATATCAAGTCACTGTTATAGATGGCAAGTTAAACTTACTCTGGAATCAGAGGTCCGTAGACACTATGCTGGGGCTTCCTTTTAACATTGCAAGCTATGCACTACTCCTTCATCTTCTCGCAAAAGAAGCAGGACTTAAAGAAGGAAAGCTTGTGGGATTCTTGGCAGACGTTCATATTTATGAAAATCATATGGATGGAGCAAAAGAGCAATTATCACGTGATGCAGATAAATATCCTCTTACTACTATTGAGACAGAAAATTGGAAATCTATTTTCGATTGGAAATATCAAAATACAAAAATATTGAATTACCAAAGTTACGATCGAATCCCTTTTGAAATAGCAATATAATTCTATGATATTATCCATAATTTCAGCCATAGGAAATAATAACGAGATAGGCAAAGCAAATACTTTGCTTTGGAATTTGCCGGCGGATATGAAGCATTTTCGAGAAATGACTAGTGGACACACTGTCGTAATGGGACAAAGAACTTTCGAATCACTAGGAGTAGCTAAAGACGGCACAGCGGGACGACTACTTCCTAAAAGAAGAAATATAATTCTTACACTTGATAAAGAATTTAAAAGAGAAGGAATTGAAATAGCTTATTCCCTAGATGAATTAAATGAATTACTCAAAAATACCACAGAAAAAGATGAAGAAATTTTTATCATCGGTGGAGGGCAAATATATAAGCTATTCATTGATAAGGCAGACAGATTATATATCACACATGTAGAAGTTTCGTTCCCAGATGCTGATACTTACTTCCCTACTATTGATATATGCAAGTGGAACAAAATAAAAAATTCATCTTACTCTAAAGATGAATTTAATAAATACGATTTAGAGTTTGTAATATACGAAAGAAAATAAATTCTATGGATCTACTTCTGTTTTAACTCTTATGAAAATATCCTTACCATCTGGAGATTTTGACTTTATATATTTACGATTTTTATTAATTTCAACTTTACGGACAAGCTCGTACTCTAGATCATAACCAAGCTGTTCGCACATACCAAGTAGAAATACTGCCACATCGGCAAACTCTTCAGCTACACCATCTTGATTCTTATTATATTTTGAAAAAGCTTCTGAAAGCTCTTCGTGTGCACGACAAAATTCAAGAGCCATATTGGTCATATTGAAACCTTTTTCAACTTTATTCCTAACTATTTCTTTTTGTAATTCTTTTAAATCAATCATAAATATTTACATATCTTTATATATTTCCATATCACCAAGTATTTCAAATTTTACATCAGCTTCTTCAAATATCTGCTTAGTTCTTGTAGCTCCATGATAATCCTTAAGCGCCACCAAACGAACAATTCCAGAATTGATAATACTTTGAGCACATTTATAACAAGGAATCATTTTGCAATAAATTGTACCACCTTCAATAACTACTCCAACTCGAGCAGCATTATTTATTGCATTTTGTTCTGCATGAGCGGTTCTAATACAGTGACGAGATGTTTTACCTTCTTCGTCTGTGACTGTCTGCATTTCATGTCCAATATCATCACAACTTGGTAATCCAACTGGAGCACCTACATAACCTGTGGCTATAATTCTTTTATCTTTAACAATAACACAACCAGCACGACCCCTATCACAAGTACCGCGAGTTCCAACCATTTCTGCAAGCTTCAAAAAATACTCATCCCAAGATGGTCTAATATATGGTTCTTTATTATCTTCTATCATATTTTATATTGTATTATATTTATAGAAAAAATGCGACTACTGTCCATCCGCTGCAGCTTCAAGTTTAATGTTTACAATTCTCTCTACTCCATTCGAAAGAACCTTGAACTTTAAAATTTCACCTATCTTTTTATCACGAATAATAGACACAAAATCATTGCCCTTATTGAGAAGTACACCATTAATAGAGAGAATAATATCATTCTCTATAATGCCGGCCTTTTCTGCTGGAGACCCCTGTATAACAGCTACGTCACCTGCCGTCGATCCCTTTGCAACCAACACACCATAATCAACTGACAAATTTAATTGAGCTTTTAAATCTGGAGTTATTTTCACATACCTAATTCCTACATACGGACGAGAAATTTTACCAGTTTTCTTCACTTGATCTATAACACTCTTCACACTGTTGATAGGTAAAGAAAATCCAACATTAGAGGAACCTTGTGCAAGAGCTACATTTATACCAACAACTTCACCCTTTAAATTAAGCAGAGGTCCACCTGAATTTCCTCTATTAATAGCGGCGTCTGTCTGGATAACTTTATAAAGAAATTCTTGATAACCACTACCACCAGAGGCAGATAAACTACGAGAAAGACCAGAGACAACACCAGTAGAAACAGTATTTTTAAATTCACCGAGTGCATTACCAATAGCAATAACACTTTCTCCAACTTCAAGCTGATCTGAATTTGCAAATTTTAAATATGGAAGATTGGTGGCATTAATTTTTATAATAGCTACATCGAGTACACTATCACGAGCCAAAACCGTCGCGATATACTCCTTACCATTATTTAATAAAACAGTGTAAATAGCGTCAGTTGTATCTACTACATGGCGATTTGTAACTATCAAACCATCCGATGAAATTAGAAAGCCAGAACCACTACCAAGCTCCTGCTTCTTCGTACCATTTGGAGTATAGACAACACCCTCATCCTTATAAGATACAGAATATTGAGGAACTTCTTTACTTACAACAATAGAAACAACGGCGGGCTTCGCCTTCTTTACTGCAGTAACAACTGTATCAATTTCTACCTTTTTTTCTACTGGTATTATTGGTGCAATTGGTATTTCTACAACTTTCTCTATAAAAACTGGTTCTTTTTTAGAAATTTCTTTGTTCGTTATATAATTATTTACAATATAATTAAAAACTCTTGATCTATAATGCCAAAAAACGGCAAATATGATACTAATAGTAATTAGTATCATAAAAAAACTTATTAATAATAATTT
>JAVHRS010000033.1:14179-15622 GCA_036171755.1 Minisyncoccota bacterium | reverse complement strand
TTTTTAAACATATTTAAATATTTTTTTATTTTATTCCACATATTTTAAAAATTATATTATCTAATAACAAAAAAACCTAAAATCATAGCTACGAAGTTCAGAATCGTATGGGAAGCTGAGATAAGAGGTAAATTCTTGTATTGATAATACATCCAAGCAAAACCAATTCCAGCAATGAAAGTCATCGGCAAAATAAATATAGAATTCAAGTATATGACGTGTAATATTGCAAAGACTGCGGCATTCAAAACAATGATAAAGTAAACGCTCTTCCAAGTCCGCTCTAGCATATTCATCAGAATTCCTCTAAATATAATTTCTTGTAAAATACTAATAGGAATAAATAAAAGTAAAAATTTTACATCGTCATCCCATTCTAAAAATGGAATATGTGGAACAATCTGAGCAAGCCAAACAAGAAATAAAACTCCACCAACAGTAAAAATAGAATATGGAATTATATCTTTCATAAAATCTTTATGAATTCCCATATCAGCATATGTCCATTTTGAATGCCTGACTATTCCAAACAAAAGAATAGCTATACCAAAAAGCATCATAAAGCGTAAATTGCCAGGCAAAATTTTAAAATACAAAAGTAATACCGGTATAATATACAAATATAATATCTGTAGCCAGACAATCTCTCTCTCTTTATTGGGATTCCCTAAAACTTCAGTTTCCATATAATATAGAAGATATTATACTACTTTTTGTTATATTTTGGGTGTTCTTCTTTTATAGACAAAAAATAGTTGGCATATCGAGATAATGCAAAAAGTACAGACGATAGACGATTAAGATATGCAATAGTAACCTTGCCTATCAAAACTCCGTCATCAAGAACTGCTACAACTCGCCTCTCGCATCTACGAGCTAGGGTCCTTCCAAAATCAAGTTCGGCACTCAAGAGGCTTCCACCAGAAATAGTAAATGAAGTTATCGGCAGTAATGATTCACTAATGATTTTAATAATACTTTCTATATTGTCCAAATCTTTCTTCCCCACTGTCATATCCGAGCCAGCTAGCTCGGCTTGAATAATGAAAAGGGTCTGCTGTAAATTACTTATAATATCACTAAATAATATCTTATTCTTCTTATTCAAAACTATTTTCATCTGCTCATTTTGTGAATAAACTTTCACAATACCAAGATATGCATTGAGTTCATCGAGTGCACCTAATGCCTCTATAATATCTGCACTTTTGGAAATTCGCCCTTGGTCACAGTGAAAAAGGGTCGTAGTACCAAGATCGCCCTTGCCTGTATATAAAGTATTTTTACTTTTTGATATCATGTCTAATTATTATACCAATACAGAGCTTTTATCTCAAATATTGACTATTTTATAAAATAAAGTAATATAAAAATTAAATCCATTAATTATGTGTAGAAAAGTTATTTGGTTGTTTTATTCTCTCAACCTTAAAAAAGAGGAAA
>JAVHRS010000033.1:0-14079 GCA_036171755.1 Minisyncoccota bacterium | reverse complement strand
ATACACTCCCACAGCTTCACTTATATTTTTATATCCCCTATTACGCTCGGATCATAATATATCAGATCCGTAATCATCTGAACAAGAGTTTCACCTCTTTTAATTTTTTATAAACTTGATCATTTTATTCTGTAGTTACTCCATCAAATTCTGGGCCATTAGCTTCTGCCTCCGCCTTAGTAGAACGAATTATGCCATCCTTATGGTGTGCTGGAGAGTAGATAGTATACATTTTAAGCCCATTTGCACCAGCGATAACATTATGATTTGCCCCACAAGGTACAATAACTGCATCGCCATCTGCTACCTGATACTCTGTCTCATTTATTATTACCCTTCCCTCTCCACCTTCAAAACGGAAGAATTGATCATTGTCAGGGTGAACTTCCATACCAATATCTTCATTAGGATTTAGACTCATAAGTACAAGCTGACAATGAAGACCTGTATATAAAACCTTGCGAAAATTATTATTTTCTTTTGTTAAACTTTCTATGTTTTGTTTGAATCCTTTTTTCATATATTTGTATAAAATTAATTAGTAACTTCTTCTATTATACTCCCTTTCTCATATATTATTAAATCATCTTTATTTTGTTTCCAATCCTTCTGCAAAGAATCTATTATTCTCCAAGTCTCTATAACTTCTTCACTCGAAGAGAATAAACTATGATCCCCATTAATTGCATTAAAAAGTACTTGCTCATAAGCTTCAGGAAGTGCACTATAATGATCCTGAAAGGAAAAGTTCAAAGAATGGCGACTGACTTGATGCTCATAACCTGGACGTTTTACCCAGACAGAAAAAGAAATTCCTTCATCTGGCTGGAGACGTAAAATTAATTCGTTGGATTCATTATCATTTTCCTTTTTATATAAAATTTTTATGAAACTAGCTTTTTCTTTAAGAGCTTTACCAGTTGTAAGATTAATCTTTACTCCTTGCCACTTTGGGTCACTCGATTCTAGATTAATTGAAACAAAAGTTTCCGTCATACTATCGATATTATTCACCTCTTCTCTATAGCCTTTGTACTGACCCCGAAATGACTGCTCAACTTTCAAATTAAGCTTTCGCAAGGCTTCATACCTTAAATGTGAAACAAGATCTAAGTGTTTTCTCTCTGGTATCTCCATAAGAGTTAAGGCGAGCAATTGCAATAAATGACTTTGATAGTCTCGCAACGCACCTGTCTCTTCATAGAAATTTACTCGTCCTTCTATTCCTATCTTTTCAGAAAATATAATTTCAATCTTTTCAATAAAATCTTTATTCCAAGTTTTTTTAAATAGAGAATTGCCATCACGAAATACTATAATATTCTGAGCTGTCTCTTTAGCTAAGTAATGGTCGATACGATAAATCTGCTCTTTCTTGAAATAACGATCTATATGATCAACTAAAATTTTAGCACTTTCTAAATCTACTCCAAATGGTTTCTCGAGCAAAAGCTTCACTCCTTCTTTATTAGCAAGACCTGACTCTCCTAGAAAACCAATAATTGGCTTGGAAGTTGTAGGAGGGACAGAAAGATAAAACAAACATTGTGTAGAAGTTTCAAAATCTTTCTCTATTGCTTCTATTCTCTTCCCTAGCTTTTTATAATCTTCTATATTATTTAAATCCATCTGAAATATTTCTGTATTATTCCTCAAATATTCTTTATTTGTTGTACTTTGCAACAAATCATTCAGATTAATATCTGACTGCCTCGTCACTCCTATTATTTTGAATTGCTCTGGCATCTTACCACTCTCGACTATCTGCCCGATAGCCGGAAGAAGTTTCCTTTTAGATAAGTCTCCTGAAATTCCTATTATAATTAAAATTGTTGGCTTACTTGTCATTTTTTAATTAATTATTTAACTAATTATTTAATTTGTGTCCACCGAAAGAATTGCGCATGGAGGCAAGTAACTTTGTAGCAAAATTTATCGTCCCTTTTTGTGAAGCAAGTCTGACATCAAATGAAGCTTGAATACTTGGTGCAGGAATATTATATTCTTTTGTAGTTTCAAGTGCCCAACGAGCTTCGCCTGACTCAGCAACGATACCTGTAATACCATCGAGGTTTGGATTTTCTTTGAGTGCATCACGAGAAAGTTCATTTAGCCATGATGTCACTACACTATGATGTTGCCAGACTTCACCAGCGGCCCCAAGATCAAGATTCTTGTATGGCCCATCTTTGAGAAGTTGGTACCCTTCTGCAAGTGACTCCATCATGCCGTATTCAATAGCATTGTGAGTCATTTTTACAAAGTGGCCTGAGCCACTTTCACCAAAATAATGATACGCACCTTCTGGTAATGAAAGCATTTTGACAATTGGTTCAATAATAGAAAAACTCGCACTATCACCTCCTGCCATCATTGCAAAACCATTTTTATATCCCCAAATACCACCCGAAGTACCAACATCAAGAAGTATTGATCCAGCCTCATGCACACGCATTGCACGTGCTTTTGTTAATTTAAAATTAGAATTACCACCATCAATAATGATACTGCCCTTAGGTATAAGTGCAAGCCATTTATCGAGTGTCGCATCAACTACTTCTGATGGTACCATGATCCAAATTATCAACTGTTCACCAATAAATGAAGTAACAACATCTTCATATGTATAAGCTTTATGTGCACCATATAGGGCTGCCTCATCAACAGCATTTGTATTAATATCATGAGCGACAACAGTATAACCACCCTCAACTAATTTTCGTGCAATCTGCATACCCATACGCCCTAAACCAGAAATTGATATTTTCATATATTTTTCAGATAGGGCCTTAGGCCCTATCTGTTACTTTATAATCACTAAAAATTGTTAATAATGGAATTCTTTTTAATATTTGAGAAGGATCTTCATCAATAGGAAATTCTTTCTGTAATTTTTCTAGTATTGGCCATTTCATTTCTCCCATTGCAAAGACAATTGCTTCATCGAGCTTTGTTATAACTTTAGGTGTTATTGTAATACGATCAAAAACAGGAGTCTCATAAGAGCATATTAATTCACTAGAATTAACAGCATCACTAAAAGGTAAAATTCCCGCCGTATGTCCATCTATACCGATACCAAATATACCTATCTTATAGTCTGCTTTCTCTAATTCATCTTTTAAAACTTCTCTAAGCCTTTTGGTTGTATCTATAAGGCTTTCTCCTGTAAGAAAATTAATTATTTTAATATTATCTATTTCGAAACCGGAGTGTTTTAATTGATACCAATTTGAATCCAGATGATTTTCTTCACCAAATCTTTCATCTGTTAAAGTTATAACTAGTCTGCCTGGAAGTTTAGTATTAATCTTATCTGCGACTTTTGATTGGACTTTTATAGAAGAGCCTCCTGTAACAAACCAAAGCACCCTCTTTCCTTCTGCTAACTTACTATTAATAGCTGCCGCCACAAAGATGGCAATTTCTTCTTCATCTTTAGTTATTTTTATATTAAGATTCATATTCATATTATAGCACCAACCAAGTACTTTTATGTAAATCAAAATAAAGCCTATTTTTAGGCTTTATTTTGATTAGTTATTATCTTGTTTTGCCTGATTTCTGTAAATCTAATGCTTTTCTGATAGAATTTGCTTCTTTAATTTTACCTTCTTTTGCAAGTTTCCATGCTTTGACAAATTTTGGGAAATTGTCTTTCGTAATTAGTGGATCAATCATACCTGTCTTGTTTATTACTAATTGTCTCCATCCTTCAAAATCAACATTGGTCATCACTTGATCAATTTGAGAATCAAATGACTGACTATATCCTGGACTTTTTTTGGAAAAATCTTGGGCAGCAAAAGCTGTACCTGATACTCCTAAACCTAAAGTCAAAGCTAGTAAACCACTCATTATCAAAGTATTTCTGTTTTTCATATTTTTTTGTTTTTAGCCATTTTGCTATCCTTATGTCTAGACATAAGAATGAAAAAATAGCTCGTATTAAACTTGTAAGTGTAGGTTAGTCATCCCTACACTTATGATACGCAAAGATTTAACTTTTTATCTCACTTTTATTGATGTTACATTCCAAGACCTTATCTCATCTGCATTAAAAACATTATTTGCTTCATTTTCTCCAACAATCTTAACATTTTTCCCTACTTCTATAAGATTCTTACTACGGATAAAAGAATCTTTTGTATTTATAGTCCAAACTGAACCATTAAAATCTATAATTTCTATCTCACCATCTTTTATTTTAGTTATTGTTCCTGACAAAAGACCATCTTCTGGATGAGACCAAACTTCATACTTATCAAAAATAAAATTACTGTAAGATGGGACATTGTCTACTATATAATCTTCTATATATTCATCTATATCAATAGAATAAAATATCGTACCGAAAATAATTGTTGACCCCATATAAATACCAATGATCATTATAAATCCACGCCTATAACCTAGGGGAGTTTTCCTATAATAATATTCGCCCAACATAGTAAATACACCCAAAGAAACAAGCCAGAAATATGGTACAGTTTTCAATATAAAGTCAAAACCAAATTTATTATATAAATCCCAATCATTATTAAAAAAAGCAGATAAAATAATAGAAAAAGTAAAAGCACCAATAAATAAAGATAAAATGACTACGAGCCAAAACAAGGCGCGTTTAATATTAAAAACCTTTCGTGGAATTGGCTTGATACCCTCCCCTCTAATCCTTTCAAATGCTATTTGGCTTATGTTTTTATTTTCCATATCATTTATTAATTATTAATTTATCATACTCTTCCTTGAAAAGTTTCTTACCTCTTAATATTAAATTACCAATTGTACTCACGGGCTTCTTTAAAATATCGGCAATCTCCGTATAATCTTTCTCATCAAGAAAACGTAAAACTAATACTTCGCGGTACTTCTCATCTAGTTTGGAGAGAGCCTCATCTATCATCTTTCTATCAAATGAATTGTCTATATCTTTCGTCATATCAAAAGAATCACCAAATCTTTCTAAATCTTCTACCTCAAGGGTAATACTTGGTCGAACAACCTTTTTCCTTATTGCACTTACTGCTTCATTGTGAGCTATTCGATAAATCCAAGAAGAAAATTGGAGATCCTTATTAAAACCATTCAAATTGTAATAAGTCTTGATAAAAACTTCCTGCAAAACATCCTCAGCATCTTCGCGACTGAATTTGGAAATTCTCATAATATATCTCAAAAGCTTTTCTTCATACCTTTTAGATAAAAATAAAAAATAATTAGGATCACTTAAGGATAACCCAACTAATTCTATATCTGTTTTTTCTGTGTTTTTATTATCAAAAAGATGGGTATCTATCATATCCTGTTATTATAACCTTAATACGCAAAATAAGAGAAATTTATCGCAGTCTATTGACGTTCATACTTAAATAGTGTATAATATTTAATAGATTAAGAATTTATGTTTTTAGGGGGAAATAGGTTATAATATGAAATATAATGCTAAGGTCGCTTTAAAAGGATAAAAAATCATTTAAAAATATGGACAAAAAAACAATGTTAGAAATTGCAGAAAAAATCAAAAATAAGACTGCAACTGAACCAGAAATACTTGCTTTTACAAAAGAATTTAATAATCTCCTTGAGGAAATTAAGGAAAAATTAGATACAAAATAAGAATTATTAATTAATTTAAAAAAATTATGAACAATATGAACGGTGCGCCTATAGAGAAACCAGTAGATCCAGTTCTAGCGCATTTTAACAAAATATGCGAGCAGTTTGATATTATACCTAAAGATGGAAATTGGAATCCTGAAATAGAAGCTGAAATAGCTGAATCAAAAAAACTAATCGCTGAGATAAAAGAAACAAGTAAATAACTAAAAATAATATTATTGGAGTAAAGTGCTATTAATACCTCCAATATAATTAGTCATAAAAGAAGGAATCGCAAAAAGCAATCCTATTAGTGGAATGACAAAAAGTGCAACAGTGATAATCATTGTCCACTTGAAATACTTTCTAGTCTTCTCTACCGAAACATACACTGCTTCTATTTTCCTATTAATCTCATCTAATTTTTGATTTGTATCCATATATTTATTATACAACAATTTTGTTAATTTGTGGTATTCATTGTACAAAATTCGAACTTTTTTGAAGGCAATTCTGATTTCCACAATCTATAGTAGTGACAGCTTCAGCACGCAGATATGCTTGTGGAGCCGTCGGTGAGAATCGGACTCACGGTCTCTGTCTTACCAAGACAGTGCTTTGCCACTAAGCTACGACGGCTTCTTTCAACTCCACTCAGAATACTATAAATTAAGCTTATTTTCAATCATTGCAAAATCTATATTTTTTGTTATAATATAACTTTACAACATAGCGGGATAGAGAAATGGTATCTCGCGAGAGAAATAGTCTCATAACCTAAGGTTTTGGGTGGTGTAGACAAGTTTTGTTTTAAAAATAAATACAACATAGCGGGATAGAGAAATGGTATCTCGTAAGGCTCATAACCTTAAGACGGTCGTTCGATTCGACCTCCCGCAACAATTCGGTAAGTGACATACCATAATTATGTCTATAAAACCGAAGAAATATCGGTATGAAGAAATGTCGGTGTAGCTCAGCTGGTTAGAGCGCGGGACTCATAAGCCCGAGGTCGGAGGTTCGAGCCCTCCCACCGACACAATAAAGTGGAATATATTTTTACTTTATGTTATCTTAATGAGGTCAGAGTTAAAAAAATTTGCGGTCGTAGCTCAACTGGTTAGAGCACTCGCCTGTCACGTGAGAGGTTGCCGGTTCAAGTCCGGTCGACCGCGCAAATAAAAAAATCACCTGTAATGGTGATTTTTTTAAATTATATTCAAGTCTTCAAAAATATTTTGATAGAGCTTTATGACTCGACGAGCTTCTATTTGAGTAAGTGAAAATTCTTGCCCTTCATGAGCAATTCTATTACGGATAAGATGTGCATCCCAAGCACTTTGAATATTAGGATATCCATTTGACTTAGCATCTTCTAAAAGTTCTGACATACTATCTCCTATTAGGTCTTTTTCTTTAAAAGATTCCTCAAGTAAACTATCGGCTTCAATAATTGCTACGCGCCAGTCAGAATCATTAGGACTTTCAACTAAAGTAAGAATATATTTCCATCGTGGGTTTTGGCTTTTATCTGTTTCCTTATCTTTCGCTAAAGCATGATTAATCTCATGCTCGATTTCCTTGGCGTCAAAAATTTGAATTTCAATCAAACGAACAAGAGAAAAAATAATGATAAAAATACAAAACATTGAAATAAGCACAGACAAGATACCAATGATACTCCAAGTATTCGGATTTTTAAAAAAATCCACAATAGGCGTTATTCCATTAGCAAACTTATCAAAAAAATATTCTATATTTAAATATGTTGGATCAAATAGAGGCTTATCTATTATAGATTGTATTGGTGCTGGTTGCATAATGTATGTTTATTATACCAATTTTTTAAAATCTTTCCCAATCGTGAATAGAACATCCTCACGTAAATAAGGAGCTGTGATCTGTAGTCCTAATGGTAGTCCATCTTTCGTCTTACCTGATGGAATGGAGATAGCTGGAATACCTGCCAAGTTTGCTGGAGCTGAGAAGATATCGCACATATACATAGCCATAGGATCATTCATCTTATCCCCCAATTTAAACGCAGGAAAAGGAACTGTAGGAGTTATAATAGCATCTACCTCTTCAAATATTGAAAGCAATTCTTTGGCTATTATATCACGAACCTTTATCGCTTTATTATAATAAGCATCATAGTACCCATGAGAGAGAATGTATGTACCAAGTAAGATACGTCTTCGAACTTCTTTACCATAGCCTATTCCTTTACTCTTTGAATACACACCATAAAGATCTGGGGCATCATGTGAAAAACCATAACGTATACCATCGTAGCGGGCCAAATTACTTGAAACTTCAGCTGGCATAATAATATAGTAAACAGCAAGAGAATACTGCATTGTTTTAGAATGCACATCCACTATTTCATATCCAGCCTTTTTAAGTTTCTCACAACTCTCTTCAAAATTTTTAATTACTGCTTCATCTATACCACCACCATTTAGAAAATCTCTAGGAACTCCTATTCTTTTTTTGAGTGGAGTTTTAGTAAACCCTAATTTGAATTCATCTGTGAGAGAAGTACTATCGAGCACATCTTTACCACAAATAGAATTATAAAGTATTTCTACATCTTCTATAGTTTTACCCATTGGACCTACTTGATCAAGAGAACTTCCCATAGCAATAATTCCATTACGTGAAATAGCCCCGTATGTAGGTTTCATTCCTACAAGACCACAAAAAGAAGATGGCTGACGAACTGATCCGCATGTCTCAGTACCCAAGGAAACTAGCGCCATATTTGCAGCTACTACGACTGCCGAGCCACCAGAGGATCCACCTGGGACGCGAGTTGTATCATAAGGATTACGAGTAACTCCATAGATGCTCGTTTCAGTAGATGAACCCATAGCAAAATCATCCATGTTTGTTCTACCTAAGATAATAACTCCTTCTTTTTTTAATTTCATTACCACAAACGAGTCATAAACTGCCCTATGACTTTCAAGTATTTTTGAAGCAGCGGAAGCAATATGCCCCTCAAATAAAATATTATCCTTGATAGCAATTGGAATACCGGTCATAATAGTAGCGGTGCCATTCTTAAACATTTCTTCAGCAATTTTTACTTGTGGCTCTATATCATCTTTGAAAACTTCCAGATAAGCATTCAACTCTTCATTTTTTTCTTTTATAACTTCTAAATAAGCATCTACTAACTCACCCACTTTATACTCACCATTTTTTAGTGAGTTGTGTGCTTTCTCTATACTTAAATCTTTTAAATCTATTTTCATTTTATAAAATTTGTTTTACTTTTAAGAAACCATCCTCTATTGCTGGGGCTTGTTTTAATATTTTGTCAGTATATTCTCCTACTTTATTAGTAACAACATCATCTCTAAAAATGTTTATTGGCTGATTCGTTACTTCTTGATGTTTTGTATCAATAGTATCAGAAACTTCTTGTATTTGACCCACATACGAAAGAATAGGACCAAAACTGTCCCCTATTTCCTTCATTTCCTTTTCATCCATATCTATACGTGCCATCTGAGCCAACTTTTTAATAACTTCTATATCCATAACCTCAGAATAACATATTTACAATATTTTTAGAAATTCAGATTCTGAGAGAGTTTTGACTCCGAGTTTTTTTGCATCATCATATTTACTGCCAGGTTTGTCTCCTGTAACTACATAGCTAGTATTTGATGAAACTGAGGATGCAACACTACCACCCAGTTCTATTATTTTTTTCTTTGCTTCTTCGCGAGACATCACAGAAAGGGTCCCTGTTAGCACAAAAATATTACCTGATAGCTTTAAACTTTTAGCTTTTTCATAATAAATAGTAATTCCATTTTTAATAAGCTTATCAATAAAATTAATATTTGATTTTTCGTTAAAATATTTATTAATACTTTCTAAAACGATGGGCCCAATATTTGCTATTTTATTTATTTCTTCGCTTTCTGCTGATATTAGCTTTTTTAGTGTACCAAAATTATTTGCTAGGTCTCTTGCCGTCTGTTCACCTACATGTATTATTCCTAATGCATATATAAATCTCCATAAAACTATTTTTTTATGTGATTGAATTGAGGATATTATATTATCGGCAGATTTTTCACCAAAACGCTCTAGCCCTGAGAGATCAGCTTTTTCAAGTGTAAATAAATCGGCAACATCAGTGATAAGTCCTTCATCTTTTAATCTATCTAAAATTTTTGGACCTATCTCATATATTTCAAATATATTTACAAAGTGCTGCATACCTCTTCTACTTCTGGCAGGGCAATTTTTGTTCGTGCAATAGTATGCGACTGATGCTGTATTAGGGCGGGAAACAGACAAAGTCCTATGAGCAACGGTCTGGCACCTCTCCTCCCTCGTCCGAGGACCTTGCGAAGAGGATTTTTGGCTGTTTCCCGCCCTTCTTTCTACTTTAAAGTTACATACCGGACAAAATTCTGGCATTTTAAATTTCTTCTCTTTACCAGTACGCATATTTATAAGTACTTCTACAACTTCAGGAATAACGTCGCCAGCCTTTTGAATAACAACCGTATCGCCCACTCTTATATCAAGGCGCTCTATTTGATCCATATTGTGTAATGTTGCTTTTGAAATAGTCGAGCCAGCAACTAGCATTGGGTCAAAGTGAGCAACGGGTGTTAGCACGCCAGTACGCCCTACATTAACAGAAATATCATTTACTATAGTAGTGGCACGCTCTGCTTGATATTTATAGGCCACCATATATCTTGGCGCTTTACCTACATATCCTAAACTTTCTTGTATTTCAAGATTATCAATAGATATAACCATGCCATCTGTACCATAAGGAAGTCCGGCTCGGACTTTACCTATATCTTTTATAAATGAAAATACTTCTTTTAGGTTTTTAGCTTTTTTTTCATAAGGAGCAACTTGAAAACCTAACTCTTTTAAAAATTTATGCTTTTCTGAATGTGTTTTAATTCCTAATTCGTAATTATTAATTCGTAATTGAGCCACGTCCCAAGCAAAAAAATCGAGACTTCTCTCTTTGACTATTTGCGGATTAAGTTGACGAAGACTTCCGGCTGCAGCATTACGAGTATTTGCAAAAGTTGTCTTGCCCATTATTTCCTGTTTTTTATTCAGTTTCTCCCAAGCAATTTTCCTCATGACGACCTCACCACGCACTTCAATATCACCTAGCATTTTTTCTCCCCCTGCTAAAAGGGAATGCCCCAAAGAGACAGATTGGGACGAGGGTGTCTGGGGAGGAAGGACTAAAGGAATAGATTCAATCATTTTCAAATTCTCTGTTACATCCTCTCCTATCCATCCGTCTCCACGGGTTGCTCCCTTTACAAACACTCCATCTTTATAATGAAGAGATGCCGACAATCCATCAAGCTTCACTTCACAAAAATAATTTAAAGAATCTTTGGAAGTCGGACTTCCAAAGATTTTTAAAATACGAGTCTCCCAATCCACAATCTCTTCTTCAGAAAAAACATCATTCAAAGAAAGCATTCTTATATCATGCTTCACTTTCTTGAACTCTGGCAACGGTTTACCTGCTACTCTATTTATAGCACTATTCGGGTCAGCAAATTCTGGATAATCACTCTCAAGAATCTTTAGCTCACGAGATAGGGACTCATATACATCATCTGTTACTTTTGGATTATTCTTCTCGTGGTACTCAGAGCGAAGACGGGAAATTTCTTCCCGAAGTTTAATTATCCGCCTAGTATCATCGAGACTGGTCTGGTTTTTTACTTTTTTATATTCCATAAAATTAAAAATTGACTTCAATTGCACGTTCAACGGTTCTACTGTTACTTTTCTTACATATATTATAACCTATAGCTTGTACTTTTGTAGCAATAGAAACGTCAGACTCTGTTTTAGTTACATTAATACGGAAACATTTTTTATTCAAATTTTCATCTGCTAAAATTAAATCATAACTAGTTACTCCATTATTAGTGACAGATTGAGTAAAAGATAGAGGAATTTCAGCACAAGTCGTGTTTGCTGGTACTATCATGTTATATTTATTATCGGCATATAATGCACACTCTGAACTAATATCTGCTTGGTAGAATGCTGTCGTAGAGTCACGAGCAACAGAAGAAAGAATCATTTGTTTATATGCAGTATTTGATAAACCTATAGTAATCATAGAAATAATACCTACTACAACTACCGTAAATAGTATCGCATAACCTCCATTTTTCTTAGTTTTTCTATTAAATATTTTCATTTTATTTTTGCCAATTCAAAAGATACACTGTTAAAGTCTGAGTTCTTAGAGTGCTTCTTGTATTAGAAGTATCGCCATTAGTCCACTCTAATGTAGATGTGACTTTTACTTCGTCAGGTGTAATACTTTTCATATTTACAGTTCTTTTAAACTCACTCGTATATCCTCCAGTATAATTATAGAAAAGATGTCCTCCAGTGTCATCATACATTAAATATGGGCAACTTGTACCACAATTACTAACATCAGAACCAGCTATATCTGTAGCATTAAAATTATTCATTTCTAAATAACAACCATCAGTTGAGAAACATTTATTATTTCCTAAAAAACCATACCTTTCCAAAAATTTATCCCAACCTCCTGTTCCATCTGTAGTTTGAAAAGCAATAGTATCACGGCTATTTCTTATAGAATCAATTGCTTCTTGTAAAAGATAGTTGGCTGTAATTTCATTATTAGCATATCTAGCGGAAGCAGCACTTGAAGCAGTAATACCTAGCATTGATGAAACAGAAACAGTCAAAATAAAAATTGCTACCATTGCTTCTACAATTGTAAACCCTTTATTCATTTGTTTTTTGTATTTATTCATATTATTTTTCTGCTGAACGTTGCGAAGCTATTGTTTGAAGAGTAAAAGACTTAGAAATATTTTTATTTTTAATAGTTACAACTCCTTTTATTAAAATTTCTACACTAGGTTGAATATTATCATTAAACTGAGAGCCTTTTACAAAAAACTTTAACATCTGGATATCAATATCTGGGGATACAATTTCTGAACAAGGGAAAACATCTTTCTCGCACCTTTGTAAACTATGGGTTCCCGAGCCATCAGTCCTTGTAAATAACTGGTAGGAAGCTCGAGGTGGTATTGGCACACCTTGTATTTGCTGAGGATTGAAAGCTATTATATACCCTGGCGTGCCAAGTGGGCAGTCGGTAGGCATAGGTGCTGCTAAATTCACAGACGTTGTACCACATTCGTAAGTGGTTCCCATGCGAAGTTCACGCGTCATACTTTCCATAGCAAAATTTACATTATCTACAGTAATTCTAAGCTTCTGAGAAGCCTTAGATGAATTTGAAGACACAACTAGAGATCCTACTCCCATCAGCATAATGATAGTAAATAATGAAGTGGCAATCATTAACTCTATCAATGTAAAACCTGTATTTTCTTGTTTATTTGTGAATGTCATATTATTGAATACTTATTTGTCCAGTGTTTTGAATAGAAATAGTTTTAAATTTTTCTTTACCTACTTCTGTCTGTCCATTTGAGATTATAATATCTACTCTAGAAGCAGTAGTATCGCAAGGACTTCCCATGTTTGCCCTATAACAGAAAGCTGCTCTTGTATTTGGACGAGTAAAAACAATATCTACAGATCCTGCTACTTTTGAGACATCATCTATCCGTAGTTCTTTTATATTATCAGCACTTGTTATATTAAATAATTCCATACATTCATTTGTACCTCCACAACCTCCAGTATTATCGTACTGTTTACTATTACCTACTGGAATTGAAAACATTAAAAATGCCTTATTGGAGCCATCTAAATCAATATTATTTGGATCAACTGAAAAATGCATTCCATAACTATAGGTAAATTTATCACCTATAGCACGAGCGCCGATAGCAAAACCTTGGGCCTTACGAATAGATAGAGCAACATCATCTGTAAGGTTCTGTAAAAAAACATTTGAATTGAAAGTGCCGTAATTAAAAATTACGGTAGTCGTAATTACCAGAAAAATAGAAATCACAACCATTAATTCTATCAAGGTAAGCCCGCCTTGACTCGGTGAGGCAAGCCCCTTATTATTTATTATTTTATTTATATTCTGATGCATTAAATATATAAATTAAAATCTAAACCAAGATGCTAAGGTAAAAATATCAATACTAAAAAGAAAAACAATAAAAACACTTATTATTAAAAATGGTGCGAATGGTACTTCAGTCTTCATATTAATCTTTTTTCTTGATATAAACATAATAGATAATCCGACAATAGCTCCAATCCAAAAAGCCAAAATCATAGAAGCAAGACCCATATATATACCTAGTATCCACCCCAAACCAAGCATAAGTTTAGCATCTCCTAACCCCATCCATCTACCACGAGATAAAAGCCAAATGAGGAAGAATGGTAAAGCAAGTAGTGGTCCTGCTAAGAAAGCCGACGGTGATGGTATAGCAAAGATAGAAATGAAATTAGTATAGTTTATAAAAAGAGAAA
>JAVHRS010000032.1:0-14156 GCA_036171755.1 Minisyncoccota bacterium | reverse complement strand
CTTCCATGCCTTCCTTCTCGGCCATTTCTGAAGCTATCGGATCAAAAGGAGTATTGGCTCCTGGCTTCCAAACTGATGATATAAATGATCGATACTTGTCCCAAGTAAGGTTCTCAAACTTCTCAGCGCTTGGATTGAGTTTTGGATCAGAAGCATAAACATAATCAATATTTGAAAGATTTATAATTTTCTTTGCTCCAAGTTCTTTAGCAACTAGGACTGCGTCAGTATCTGTCGAACATCCAGGCCTCCATCCAGCACCAATAATAATATTATTTTCAAAATTTTTAATATCATTAGGATTTACTACAACTTGATCCGCTGCTTTATTACCAAATGATAATCTGATAAGTTGGGCATTGAGTTGTGTAGAATATATACCCATCCAGTCGAGATCTTCTGTCTTCGCACCTATGACTTCATTCAAGGCGCTCTGATATCGGCGACAAGTTTTACCTCCACCAACAATAATCACAAATTTTTTGCCTTGTTCTACATAATTTAAAATTATATTTTTAAAATTTAAAATAAATTCACTATTAGGAACATCAGGAACAACCATAGCCCCACCCAATGATATGATTATTGTTTCTTTTTCTGTTTCTTGCATATTATGATAAATAAGGTTTAATTTTATTAATAATTTCCTGATGAACATCTTCTATTTTTTGATCTCCATTTATTGTAAAAATATTATAACCCTCTTTCTCTTTAAAATAATTCATTGATGGTACAACATTCTTTATATATTCATCAAAACGATTAGCAATCCCTTCGTCTGTATCATCGGACCTACCTCGAAGCTTCATCCTTTTAATTGCTTCTTCTTTCCCTAATTCTATATAAATAATTTTTACTTCATCACGTCCATAGAATTTCATTATGCTTTCAAATGATTCTGATTGAGCGATAGTACGTGGATATCCATCTGTTATTAAAGTAGTGTCTTCTTTCATCTCGCTGATTATTCTCTTCATCAATAAACCAGTAGTCAAAGCATCTGGTTGTAGAAATCCTTTTTCAATAATAGTTTTTATTTTTAATGCAGTATAACTACCACTTTCTATTAATTTCCTAAATTCCGTACCTGTTGAAATGAATAAAATATCATCTGAAATCTTGTTTTCTTTTAAATAATTCAATAATAAATCTACTTGAGTTCCTTTTCCAGAACCAACTATTCCATAAAATATAAATGTTTGTAGTTTGTTTATCATATTACTATTATATACTAAAACGCTAATATATTAAAAAAGACCTAAATAATAGGTCTTTTTTAATACTCTCTCATGGACAGTTGGGCTTCAATCTTTTTAATCAAATCCAAAACAACAGAAACCACAATTAGAAGAGCGGTGCCTCCGATAGCAAAGGCAGTAATACCAGTAATGGCTCTCATAATGAGAGGAAGGACGGCGATACATCCAAGGAAGACTGCTCCGATCATCGTAATACGATTCAATACGCGCTCTATATAGTCACGAGTAGCAGGTCCTGGACGAATACCCGGAACGAACGCGCCATTCTTCTGTAAATTAGTAGCAAGTTGATTCGGATCGAAAGTAACGGCTGTATAGAAATACGTAAACAAGAATACAAAAATAAAATAAGTCAGTGAATATAGCCACATGTTCGCAACGAACCAAAGTAAACCAGTTGAAATAGAGTGAAGTATAGGATTACTCATAGATGATAATGCATTACCTATAAGCTGAGGGAAGAGTAAAATAGAAAGTGCAAAGATGATAGGGATAACTCCAGCTTGATTCACACGAAGTGGTAGATAAGTCTGCGTACCTCCAGCGACATGGTCCCCTCGAACTTGTTTAGCATAAGTAACTGGAATTGGTCTCTCAGCTTCAGTCATGATAACTACACCAGCAACAATCAAAATTCCTACAACTAGGAATAAGATATATAATGGTAAGTTTGCAATGTTGAAAGTAAAGAGGAACTGAGCAATCTCCGTAGGCATTCTCGCAACAATACCAGCAAAAATTATAAGAGAAACTCCATTACCGATTCCAAATTCAGAAATTAATTCACCTATCCACATGATAAGCATTGATCCAGCAACGATGACGGAAAGGTTTGCAAACATGTTAAACATTGTTATATCGCTCAAGATTCCTTGCTTCTTCAATAAAAGTAAAAGCGCAAATCCTTGAACAATAGCCAAGGGAATTGTAAGCATTCTACTAAATTGAGTAAACTTCTTGCGTCCTATCTCTCCATCTTCTTGATACATCGCCTTCAAACGAGGAGACATAATGGTTAAAAGCTGCATGATGATAGAAGAAGTAATATATGGACCAACTCCAAGCATCATGATAGACAAAGTTGAAAGTCCACCTCCTGAGAACATATTTAGAACTCCTAGGAATTGGTTATTGTTTATGAATGAAGATAATTTAGAAGCATCAATACCTGGAATTGGAATTGCTGAAAGAAGTCTAAAGACGAGAAGTGCAGCAAGAACAAACAATACACGAGACCTCAAGGACTTGTCTGTAAATATCATTCTTATTTTGTTAAAAACTGTTTCCATTTTTATTTAATAGTTCCACCTGCTTTCTCTATTTTCTCTTTAGCAGTCTTTGAAACAACACAGTCAGCAACTGAAATCTTCACTGTTATGTCACCTGTACCCAATAACTTTACTGAAGGTAGCTTACCACCAATATTACGAACTAGATTCTTCTCAAACAATGTTTTAGGGCTTACGATAGATCCAGCAGCAAATACATTTAAAGATCCTACATTCACAGGAGTGAATTTTATAACATGAGATTTGAAACGATAGCCACGAAGCTTTGGAATCTTCTTTATTAAATCACGCATTTCTGGGCGACGCTTGTTACCTGCACGAGCTGTCTGACCCTTACCTCCACGGCCTGAAGTCTTACCACGTGTACCACCGCGACCGACAAGTCTCTTCTTTTTATTTGGATGTTCTCTTTTTAATGTATTTAATTCCATAAAATTATTATTTAACTATTTCTACGACATCTTTCTCTTTAGCTTCTACTTTCGCAAGAACTTCTGACTCAGCGATAAATGGAGCTACCTTAGGAAGAGATGCTACTGCTTTTAATTGATATAGAGTTTTATAAGCTACTCTTGCATTATTCAATTTATTCTTACTACCTGAATGAAGCTTAGCTGTAATATTCTTTAATCCTGCAAGTATAAGCATATCGCGAACTGTACTGCCAGCTACTAATCCTTTACCACGGTTTGGCATTATTGTAAGTTTTGAACTTGAAAACTTATCAGCTACTTGGTAAGGAATAGAATTTTCTTTTGTTATTTTAATCTTAAACATATTCTTCTTTGCCTGGCGGAGAGCCTTTGCAATAGCGAGAGATGTATCACCTCCTTTACCAGTACCGAGACCAATAGAACCTTTCTTGTCACCTATAGCAAGTGCAACAGCGAAAGTCATACGGCGACCTCCAGCGACAACACGAGTAACACGACGAATAGAAACCATCTTCTGATCAAATTCTGGTTTTGGACGCTCAAAAAATGTTCGTGGTTTATGATTACCTCCTTCACGTTTATTGTTGTTACTATTATTACCACGATAACCACCTGTGTTTCCACGTGAAGCTCCAACATTTGGTGTATATTGTTTTGGTTTTATTGTATCCATATATTTTAATTAGAACTTAAGACCTGCCTTACGTGCACTATCGGCAAGAGCTTTAATTCGACCGGTATATTTAAATCCGTTTCTATCAAAGACGCAAGTCTTTATACCTTTTGTGTTTGATTCTTTTGCTATTGTTGCACCAACTTGTATTGCACGCTCTGTCTTTGTGCCTGTTTTGACATCCATATCAGAAGCAGAAGCAACAGTTGTACTCTTTCCGTCGTCTATCATTTGAGCATAGATATAATTGTTGGAACGGAAAACAGAAAGGCGAGGGCAAGAGGCTGTGCCATAAATTTTTGCACGAATCTTTTTCTTTAATCTTATTTTTTTCTCTAATTTTTTATTCATAATATTTTGTATTTTCTAGTCACTAGAACCTAGCTACTAGAAACTAATGCTATGCAGCTTTCTTACCTTGCTTACGACGAATAACTTCATCATTATAATGGAATCCTTTACCTTTATAAGGCTCTGGCTTCTTCATTGATCGGACTGCTGCTGTGAATGAACCTACGAGCTCTTTATTGATACCTGAAATGGTTATGTTGTTCTTCTCAGCTGTGACAGTAAGTCCTTCTGGAATATTAATCTTTACAGGATGAGAAAATCCAAGAGCAAGGTTAAGCATTTTGCCTACTACTTCTGATTTGAATCCAACTCCTTCTAATACAAGCTTCTTTGAATAACCTTCATTTACACCTATAACCATATTCTTCACATGAGAAGCATATGTACCCCAAAGTGCATTTACTTTCTTGTCCCCAACTTTATTAGGAGTGAAAGTAATTTCATTACCAGTAATATTAATAGTTACGAGTCCTGGAAAATTCCTTTCAAGTGATCCTTTTGGACCTTTGACAAAAAAAATAGTTCCAGAAAGCTTTGCTTCTGTACCTGCGGGGATTATAACTGTTTGTTTTCCTATTCGTGACATATAATTTTAATTACCATATTCTAAACAATACTTCTCCTCCGACCATTTCTTTACGTGCTTGTTTGTCTGTTAAAATTCCTTTTGGTGTTGAAAAGATAGTTATTCCTCTGCCGTTTTTTACTGTTCTTATATCCTTAACTCCTTTGTATACTCGGCATGAGGATTTGGAAACTCTTTCTGCCCCTGTAACCTTAGGAGATCCATCTACATATAAAATACTCAATTCAAGAATTGGCATACCCTTCTTTACCTTTTTTGTTACTCCAGCTAAATATCCTTCTTTGACAAGGCAGTCTGCTATTGCTTGCTTAATTTTGGAATATGAAACAACGATAGATTCGTGCTCTGCACGACCTGCGTTCTTTATCATATTTATCATGTTTGCTATTTGATCCATATATTTTTTGTTTGATTACCAACTTGATTTTCTTACACCTGGAAGCATACCTTCGTTTGCTAATTCACGGAAACAAATACGACAAAGACCAAAGTCTCTCATATAAGCATGTCCACGGGAACAACGAAAACAGCGATTCGTTTCTCGTGTACTAAATTTTGACTTCTTCAAATGTCTAGCTGTTACTGATGTTTTTGCCATAAATAATTAACTTAAGAGTGAAAACCCCTACATGAATGATGATATCTCGTTTATTTTCTTAAATGCTCTTATTAAAGGCACTTAAGGAGACAAACGGATCTAAAACTCATGTTCCCCCATACTATCAGATAGGTATATAGATGTCAACACAAATCAAAACCCGCCCTCAAGCAATGCTTGGGGGCGGGTTTTGAATATTTTGTTTATGCTTTCTTAAATGGAATTCCGATGAGTTCAAAGAATTCTGTGGCTTCGGCTTTTGTTTTTGCTGTTGTGACTAGAGTAATACCCATTCCGAACACGTCTTTTAATTCTTCATCACCTGTCTCAGGGAAAATTGTGTGCTCCTTGATACTCATTGTGAGGTTGCCAATATTGTCTACAATCTTTCTGTCTATTCCACGGAAATCTTTCGTACGAGGAATAGCTACGTTGATAAGCTTATCCAAGAATCCGTACATACGAGCACCTCTCAAAGTTACCATGACTCCTACTGGATCACCGATTCTGGTTTTGAATGATGCAATTGATTTTTTTGCACTCTTTGTAGCTGGCTTCTGACCTGTTATTTTTGAAAGTCTTTCTAGAACTAGCTTGTTATGATCTTTATTTTTCTTTATACCTGATCCTGTACCTGAAGCAACTACAACCTTCACAAGGTGAGATGCAGCCATCAAGTTCTTGTAGCCATATTTAGCCTTAAGTTCCTTATATGCTTTTTTTTCTTTTTGTTTTACTGTTTCCATAATATTTAAATTCTTAATTCGTAATTATTAATTCTTAATTACTTTTATCTTGCTTTGCTACATTTGATACATGGATAGGCATTGCTATCTCTAGGATCTGACTTGGGTCGCCTTTCTTCTTGGACTTGTGGGCTTTCTTTCTTAGATTTACACCTTCTACAACAACTTTGTTTATAGATGGCATAGCCTTAAGAACTTTACCTTTTTTGCCTTTGTTTGCTCCAGCGATAACTATTACATTGTCTCCTTTTTTGATTTTCATATATTTAAATAACTTCTTGGGCTAATGAAATAATCTTCTGGTATCCTCTCTCTGCAAGCTCACGTGGAATAGGACCAAAAACGCGACCACCCTTAGGATCAAGCTTATCTTTTTCAAGAATAACTACAGCATTGTCATCGAAACGAATATAAGAACCATCTTTACGTCTAAAAGCTTTGACCGTACGAACAACAACAGCTTGGTGAACATCCTTTTTCTTTACAACCTTACGAGGATCAGCAATCTTGACTGAAATGATGACTCTCTCACCAATACTTGCATAACGCTTCTTTGATGAACCAAGTACTTTGAAAACCTTTCCAACTTTTCCGCCGGCGTTATCTGTTATAACTACTACTGTTCCATCTTGAATCATATAATTTAAATTATTTTAAAATGCTTATCTTTAGACATTGGCTTTGTCTCTTCTATTTCGACTTGATCGCCTACCTTTTTTACATTTCCCTCATCATGGGCCTTGTAATTTTTAGTTTTCTTTATACGCTTGCCATACTTCTTGTGTTCTACAAAGCGAGTGACTTCTACTACAACAGTTTTATCCATCTTATTTGAGACAACTACTCCTTTTAGAATCTTATTTGTTTTTTTTATTTTTGTTTCCATAATATTTAAAATTATCTTGCTACTACGTGAGTTTTTACTGGTAATTTTGTGCCAGCCTTACGAAGAGCTTCTTTGGCTACAACAGCTGTGACTCCATCCACCTCAAACAATATTCTACCTGGACGAACGTCCAAACAGTAACCTTGTGGATCACCCTTTCCCTTACCCATTCCTACCTCTGCAGGTTTAGCTGTGAAAGGTCTATCAGGAAAAACTCTTATCCACATACGTCCAGTTTTACCAACAGTTCTTGAACAAACCTTACGAGCAGATTCTATCTGGTTTGCACGAACACGTCCACCTGAAATAGCTTTAAGTCCAAATGATCCAAAAGCAACAGTAATACCACGAGTATCAGGAGTAACTTTCGTCATGTCCGTTCTATTTGATTGCCATTTTCTATATTTTACTTTTTTAGGTGTTAACATAAAATTTCTTATTTTTTAATTTCATTAAAAATTTCTCCACGGTAAATCCAAACCTTAATACCAATATCACCATAACTCATATGAGCCTTCTCACGAGCAAAATCAACATCGGCACGAAAAGTCT
The DNA here is from genome assembly GCA_036171755.1 of Minisyncoccota bacterium. GTDB lineage: Bacteria > Patescibacteriota > Minisyncoccia > Phycocordibacterales > UBA9973 > UBA8515. Next base: position 6,782 of record JAVHRS010000032.1, on the reverse strand, counting down.
GAAGAGGAATAGATCCACGCTTGATCTGCTCACTACGAGCAATCTCAGCACCACCTAAACGTCCTCCAAGATATATACGAGCTCCCTTAACTCCACGTGCAGTCATAACCTTCTCAATAGTCTGCTTCATAACACGACGGAAAGGAAGACGCTTCTCAAGACCTTCAGCTATCATACATGCTACGATCGCAGCATCTGCATCAGGGTTTGTAACTTCTAGAATATCAAATTTAAAATCTTCAGGAATTAATACGCCTCTCTTTGTCATAGCTGTAACTAAATCTTTCTTAAGTTTATTAGCACCATCACCACCACGACCAATGATCATACCAGGGCGAGATGTAAAAACCATAACCTTTGTTGCTTTTACACTCCTGTCTATTTCAACTCTTGAAATATAAAAACCACGCAATTTCTTCATCAGAAATTCACGAATAACAACATCACTCTTGAGTAAATCTTTGTATTTCTTATCAGCAAACCAGCGGGACTTCCAATCCCTTAGTGTTACTAATCTATGTGCATATGGATGGACAACTTTTGACATATAAAATAAGTTAGGCTTTAACTTCTACTTTCTTAACTGCTTTCGACTTCTTAACAACTACTTTCTTTTCGGCATTTTTCTCAATAAGAGTAAGCATTATATGACTTGTACGCTTATTGATACGTGAAGCACTTCCTCTTGCACGTGGCATACTACGCTTCATAACTATACCTTCATTGACTGTAATATTTGCTAAGTATAGATCTTCTGTAACTATTCCAGCGCTTTTTGCATTCGCAACAGCGGAAGCTAAAAGCTTCTCTATAGGTAATGCTGCTCTCTTTGGAAGATTCTGTAACTGCGTAAAAGCCTCGGAAACCCTTTTCCCTTTGATTAAGTCTGCTACAAGGCGAACCTTGCGTGGAGACTGTCTGTAATTTTTTAAAAATGCTTTCATATTAAGTTAATTATTTTTTCTTGGTCTCTACTGCCGATTTAGCTGACTTTGCTGCGGTAATCTCTGATTCTTTCTTTTTAGCTTCAAGTTCTTTCTGCATCTTACCTCCGTGTCTGACAAACTTACGAGTAAGAGAGAATTCACCAAGTCGGTGACCCACCATATCTTCACTTACAAGTACTTCTACATGAACCTTACCATTGTGAACTCCAAATACAAAACCTACCATTTCTGGTGAGATAACACATGCACGAGACCAAGTCTTAATAACGCCAGTCTCAAGTGGCTTCTTTCCGGCAATCTTTTTCAAAAGCCTTTCATCTACATATGGTCCTTTTTTAAGTGATCTTGTCATAACAATATAAATAAGCTCCTTTGAGCTCGTTGTTTTATACTAGCAAATATAAAAATAAAGTCAAATGCCGTTAATTAAAAAACTTTAAATCACTATTTATTTCAACAAAACTATTATTTTCGGCAAGAAAATTATAAGTCCCACAATTACTGCCACAATGACAGATAGTAGAACTGCGCCAGCAGCTACATCTTTAGTGTCGCGTGCGTAAGGATGAAAATTTGGGCTTGTGAGGTCTATGTCTATTTCTATGGCAGTATTGATAGTTTCAGTTACCATTACAAATCCAGTAGCAAAAACAAGAAAGAGCCATTCTGTTTGAGAAATTTTAAACAAAAACCCCATTTTAACGACAACCACTGTGACAAATATATGAACCCAGAAATTATGGGTGCTTTTAATTGAAACTCCAATACCTCTAAATGCATGAGTAAAACTTTTGGCCCTTGCCACAATCGAAAATCTTTTTTTCTGATTATTTTTTTCCATAACAATATTATATCATAAACAAAAAGTACCCATAAGGGTACTTTTTGTGATAGAGAATTTTAAATTTAAGATTTCTTTGCCTTTCCAACTTTTCGTCTTGAAACAACCCACATATTTGAGTATTTCTTTGGAGTACGAGTCTTTTGGCCTTTTCCTGATGGCTTGCCCCACATTGTCTTTGCACGACGTAATCCGCGTCCTTGTTTACCTTCACCTCCACCGTGTGGATGGTCTACCGGGTTCATGGCTGTACCACGAACTGTAGGACGAATACCTTTATGACGACTTCTTCCGGCTTTACCAAAGTTTTGAAGTTTGTATTCACTATTTGAAACTTCCCCGATACTTGCCCATGCATTTTCAGAAACCTTTCGGACTTCTGTTGATGGCATTTTGATATTTGTATATCCAAGATCGTTTGCTACTACCTGGCCGAATGTACCTGCTGAACGTGCGAGCTTGCCTCCATTGCCTGGTTTAATTTCAATACAGTACACAAATGTACCAACTGGAATGAATTTAAGTGGTAAGCGATTACCCACTACAAGTGGTGCTTTCTCTCCTACTACAAATTTATCTCCAACTTTTATTGATTTTGGAACCACAACGTATCTCTTTTCTCCATCCGCATATACTGCGAGACCAATGAAAGCATTACGGTTTGGATCATATTCAATAGAAGTTATCTTGGCAGGAATATCGCGTTTGTTGTACATGAAATCAATTTCACGATAAAGCCTTTTGTGTCCTCCACCTTTATGACGAATAGTAATACGGCCTTGATTGTTTCGTCCGACAGATCTCTTAAAACCATGAGTTAAAGCTTTTAAAGGCTCGCTCTTAGTTATAACATTACGATAAGTAACGGTAGTCTGATGACGCTTTGATGGTGTTGTAGGTTTATATGTTTTCATATTATATTGCTATCTTATCACCCTTTTTCAAATATACGACCGCTTTCTTGCCTCCCTTTTTTGTACCAATTTTTCCACGACGAACAACTTCTTTTTCTTTAATTTGAATTATGGCAACTCTTTGTGGGAGTACTCCATAAATAAATTTTATTGCTTTCTTTATTTCATTCTTGTTTGCTTTGTCGCTCACATTGAAAGTGTAATTTCCTTTCTCTGCTCCTAATGCCGCTTTCTCTGTGATGCGTGCACCTAAGATCAAAGGATGAGTCTTTGCTTTTTTTGTATCTTCGACAACAGCAACTTCTGTATTCTTTTTTGTTTTTGTTGTAGCCATATTACTTTTTTTCTATCTTACCACCTAGGAAAGCAATACTTTCTGTTGGCTGTGAGATAATAATATATCGGAAAGCAAGCAAATCTACTGGATTCATATTGCGAACTTCATCGACTTCGACTGTTTTTATATTTGCAAAACTCTTCTTTAATACATCTCCTTTTGCAGGAACTGAAACATATATGTTTGGCTTTTTACCACCAACCATCTTTTCAAATCCTTTCAAAGCGCTCAAATCTTTAATTACAGCAACAGCATCTTTAGTCTTGATGTTTTTAAGATTTAATTCTTCAAGGAATATTATTTGGCCCTTTCTTAATTTCTCAGAAAGAACTGTATAAAGAGCTTTTGCCTTCATTTTCTTGTTTATCTTTTGTTCATAGTTCTTGTCGTTGCGTGGTCCATGAGTTACTCCTCCACCTACCCATATTGGAGAGCGATTTGATCCATGACGAGCTCTACCTGTACCTTTTTGTTTCCAAGGCTTTCTACCACCACCACGAACCTCTGATCGATCCTTTGTATGAGCAACTGGAGTACGAGCATTTGCTTGCATAGCAGTTACTACTTGGTGAACTAAATCACCATTCCAAGGAAGACCGAATATTGATTCTGGAAGTTCTAACTTTCCAACTGACTTACCTTTTTGATTATATATTTGTGTTTCCATAAAATTAGCCGATTATTTCTACGAGCGTTCCGCGTCTTCCTGGAATCGCACCTTTAATAAGTAGTTGGTTATTTTCGACATCAACACCAATAATTTCCAAATTTTTCACTGTGATTATATCACTTCCCATTCGTCCTGGCATTCTCATTCCCTTTGGAACTTTGTTTCGGAGACCTCCACCGATGGAACCGTGCTCACGCTCAGAGTGCTTCTGTCCATGAGAACGTGGTCCTCCGTGGAAACCATGACGTTTAACAACACCTTGGAAACCTTTTCCTTTTGAAATACCTGTAACAGAAACCATATCTCCCTTTTTGAAAAGTGAAACTGTGATTCTGTCACCTGTAGCCATTTCTTCTATATCTCTAAACTCTCGAAGATGTTTATAAGCACCAGTTTTGTTTTCACCTGTTATACTTTTTTTGACATGTCCAAGATGCGCTTTTGTAGCGCGACTTTCTTTTTGTTCTTCATACGCAACCTGCACGGCCACGTAGCCATCAATATCAGGACTTTTTATCTGAGTGACTATTAGAGGACCTGCGGAAATAACTGTAGTAGGTACCACTCTGCCATCATCTAGAAAGCACTGCATCATATGCTGTTTTTTTCCAAGAATAAATTTCATATAATTACATCATTTTCACATCTATATCTACTCCTGATGGAAGAGATAAGCTTGTGAGTGCTTCAATAGTTTTAGGATTTGGATTCAAAATATCGATAACACGTTTATGGATTCTAATTTCAAACTGTTCACGAGCATTCTTAAAAACAAATGAAGCTCTGTTCACAGTGTATTTTTTAATTTCGGTAGGAAGAGGAATTGGTCCAACTATTTTCGCATCGTATCTTAGAGCTGTATCGATGATCTGTTTTACAGAAGCATCAAGAATCTTATTTTCATAAGCTCTCACTCTGATACGAAGTTTTACAACAACATCTTCTTTCCCTTTTTTCACTTTTGTTCCACCAACTGGTGGATGTATCTTTGTAGTCATAAGGGTGGGTTTTCAGTTACTAACAACTGATTATTTAATGATTTTTGTTACAACACCAGCACCAACTGTTTTACCACCTTCACGGATAGCAAAGTGCATAGTTTCTTCAAGAGCAACTGGAGTTACCAGTAAAACTTTCAACTTAACTGTATCTCCTGGCATAACCATTTCTACTCCAGCTCCAAGTGTCACTTCACCTGTAACATCTGTAGTACGGATATAGAATTGAGGTTTATAACCATTAAAGAATGGTGTATGACGACCTCCTTCTTCTTTCTTCAAAATATAAACTTCACATTCAAATTCTGAATGAGGAGTAACTGTTCCAGGGCGTACAAGAACTTGTCCACGAGTAACATCTTCCTTTTTAATACCACGGATAAGAACACCAGCATTATCACCGGCCATTCCTTCTTTTAAATTTTTATTGAACATTTCAATACCAGTAACTGTTGTCTTTACTGTATCTTTAATACCAACAATTTCAACATCTTCACCAACTTTAATTATTCCTCTTTCAATTTTACCAGTGACAACTGTTCCACGTCCTTCAATTGAGAATATATCTTCAATAGGCATTAGGAATGGCTTTGTTATATCACGTTCTGGAACTGGAATATAAGTATCTAAAGCATTTACTAGATCGAGAATCTTTTTTGCATATGAATCCTCGTTATCCTTAGATTCAAGAGCTTTCAAAGCTGAACCACGGATAACTGGTGCGTTTGCGCCATCATATCCTTGCTTTGTAAGAAGTTCACGAACTTCTTCTTCCACTAAATCAAGCATATCAGGATCATCAACCATGTCGCATTTGTTTAAGAATACAATTATTTTTGGAACATTAACTTGCTTAGCAAGAAGAATATGCTCACGAGTTTGTGGCATAACTCCATCAGTTGCAGCAACTACGATAATAGCACCGTCCATTTGGGCAGCACCTGTAATCATGTTCTTAATATAGTCAGCATGTCCTGGAGCATCAATGTGTGCATAGTGACGTGTTGGTGTCCAATATTCGTTATGAGAAAGAGCGATCGTGATACCACGAGCTTTTTCTTCTGGAGCTGAGTCGATTTGATCTACTCCTTTAATTTTAGCACCATATTCACCTCCTTGGCGTGCTAATATTTGCAAAATAGCTGCAGTTAATGTGGTTTTCCCATGATCAACGTGACCAATAGTACCGACATTGACGTGTGGCTTGTCTCTTTTAAATTCCTCTGCCATATATTTTATTGGTTGATAAATGTTATAAAACAAAGGTAAACCTTCATAAAACGACAACTACCAACATAAATTATTTAATAATGTAAATTAAATGATATCAGATATTAAATTAAAGTCAACCTAATTATTTATTTAATATTCATTATATATAGGATTAATTTTACCAACTTTTATTTGGACCTGACTTGCTGGGGAATTTCCTCCTTCACCAGAACAGATTAAACTATAAACAGTTGTTTTTGTTGGCTTTAATGTAATTTGATTCTTCGCAGTATTTGGAGCAAGACTACTTATTATATCAGTAGATGGAGCAAGGTCTGAAGTCATCGTACAGCCATAGTACGCATTTAATGAATCCCATATTAATGTAATAGATTGACCATAATCTATTTGACTCTTATTATTAAGCTCCTTAAACTCTATCATGGAAGCTGCTGGCGGTAATACAAGTGTCGTAAATGATCCTTGTGGAGAGTATCCAGCGTTGTTTATTGTATCGTTTATAGCATAACCACGGAAATAATATGTAGTCGAAGGGGTCAAAAGATTAATAATATTAACAGTAAATACACCACTTGTTGTATATCCATCTACTCCACAAATTTCTCCATTCGTAAGAGTAAGACTAGGATTAGTCATTGTTCCATAACAAACTCCTCGAGCCGATATAGAATTAGGGATTCCAAATGATGTGATTGTGGCTCCAAGTGTTGCTCCTTTAGAAGAAATATTTGTCTGTGTTGTATTAATAAGGGTTGGAGGAGTCGTAGGGGTTGGAGGAGTCGTAGTCGTAAATGACGCTGTGACAGTTACATTTGCAGTTACATTTGTATCAGTTCTCGTAG
>JAVHRS010000031.1:0-14577 GCA_036171755.1 Minisyncoccota bacterium | reverse complement strand
TCATCGAAGATGTCAAAGCTCGCACAGTTAAAGGTCAGCATAAAGGAGCCAAGCAGTGGAACAACAACTTTAGCCCTATAGAAGCCGGTAAGAACTGGCTCTACCGTCGGCTACAAGCTTACGGTGTAGAGCTTATCAAAGTAGAGGGTCACCAAACCTACGAGATGCGTCAAGCTATGGGACTGGTTAAAACCAGCCGTAAATTAGCTACTATCTTTAGTGCTCACTGTGTAGACTCTTGGGTCTTAGCTAACTCTTGGGTAGGTGGTCACACTAAACCAGACTTAGAGTCTTTAATGGTCCTTAAGCCGCTAGTATTCTCACGCCGCCAACTGCACCGCTTTAACCCTTCTAAAGGCGGTGAACGTCCTCGTTATGGCGGCACTATGTCATGTGATATCCAAAAAGGTACTCTTGCCAATCACCCTAAACATGGTCTATGTCTCATTGGAGGCAATGATGGTAAAGGTAAACTAAGCTTACATGCTGTACTTAGCGGTACACGGTTATGCCAAAATGCCACCCCAACTGATCTTACACTTATTTCTCATTCACCATGGAGTCTCTATGACCACACCACTACTTGTCGTGCTGAACGAAAAGCTTTTCGCAGAAGGCGAGCACTTTTGCTACGCCAACAAAGATCTATTCACTCCTCCCCCCCGGCCAGAAGGCCGGGGTATCCGTCGTGGAGTACTTAAATGAAACTCTTCTCAGCAACACCTAACCCCCCTATTTCTTTTTCACTAGAGCAATATAACGTTCTTATTAATTCCTCACAAGTTATATCACAGGAGTCTTTGACAGATTACTTTTATAAACTTAAAGATATATTCTCTACAGCGTTTAAAGGATTAACTGCACAAGGAACTGATACATTAGTAAGAGAAGTCGAATCTAACAAATTTGAAATACTCCATAAAGTTAAAGCTATTAAGTTTATTGATGCTAAAGCTTATATGACATCTAAACCAGAGAACTTTAAAGGTAAGTATGTTGACTATTCTTTAGATTTAATTAACTCTTCTAATATTATTTTAAAAGATACTGAGTCTACTCTTAACAACCTTAAAATGGCTGTAGCTTCTTTCATTAATGAATATTCAGAAGACAAAGTCTTTACACTTTATGGTGCTACATACTTCACTAGATCTTCTAAATTAATGGAAGAGCATCGTAGAGAAATTGCTAAGTATTTCCCACTTAGTAATGGGTCAACAAAAGCATATATCTCTGACGTATTAAAAACCTTCAATGATTTAGAGTCTATCTATAAGAATATTGATGTCTTAGGAACAACTCTTAATCTAACTAAGATTAATTTCATAGCTAAGTTAACTGTAGATACATCCGAACTTATTGATTCACTTATTGATCAAAATACTAAAACTAATGTATTAGCAAGAAACAGTGAAGTTAAAAAAGAACTAATTAATGCTATTCATACGACAGCACGTGAAGTCGAGCTGTTAAACTATCTCTACGCTAATGCCATCATGTTTTATGGAACGTTTAAAAACCTCACAGACGATTTAAGTAAGATGCCTAGCTAATCATATCAACTCTCTATTTTATATCGCTACAAGGGCATTTAAAGCCCTTGTAGCGATACTATCATCTCTCTTTTCCAAAGTGTATATTAGTTTAAAGAAAAGGAAGAATATACCCCACTGCCTTTTTTACAAGCAGTGGGGTATTCTTAGTTTAGATTAGATCCGAGACATGACATATAAGTATAGGTCATTTACTTGTGCACGTAGGGCTGCAATCTCATCATTCACATAAGTGATTGTAGCTGCATCAATTAGACCCATGTCAGCAACAGTGCTAGGATTAGCACCAAGAGTTACACGACCCTTAGCATCCACAGTTACACGAGTGTATGCACCAGCAGTAACACCAGTATTACTTAGAGTAGTTACTAGATCAACACCAGCGCCACCGTTGAAGCTAACTGCAGGAGCAGTCACATCGCCAGAAGCACTAAAATTACGACCTGTTACTAAATTAGTAGCTGTGTCAGCATTACCAGCAAGAGCTGCAGTAATAACATTAGCACTAAAGTTACCACTAGTGTCACGAGCCACAATAGCACTAACTGTGTTAGCAGAAGTAGCATTAGAAGCAACAGTGATATTACCAGCAGCAGCGCCTGTGCCATTATTAACAGTGATACCAATACCACTTGAAACAATTTCCTTAGTAGTCATGGTGTTCGAGTTATCACGAACAACCACACCAAAAGTAGATACAGCTGAGAGACTAGTTAAGTTAGCGTTAAGCAGCTGACCATCAGCAATACCATAACCAGCTAACGTAGTTGGATTACTACCAGCAGTAGCACGACCATAAGAGTCAACAACAACTTTAGAATAAGTACCAGCAATAACACCAGTAGTAGCTAAGTCAATTGCATCAGCATTAACAACAATGCGACTAGATGCAACGCTATTAATATCAATTGTGTTACCAGTCAGAGTTAGACCATTACCAGCAATGATATTGCCTTGACCTGAGAATTGATTAATATAGATAGGATCTGTACCAATAGCAAAAGTCATTGGAACATCAACATTCATTACCCAGCCTGTGCCTTTGAGAGATGAACCATCAAATACATAGAAATAACTACCAGGAACTTCTGAAGATTCGTCAATCGTAGAGACACGTTTAAGAATATATGGTGTACCAGCATTACCAACTTGCTGAACAACATAGTCACCATTTTCAGCTTTAGTTGTTTGATCTTTTAACAAGACACGGTCACCTACATTAGCAAGCATACCGTCAATAGTTAAAGCTCCATTAGAAGTAGCAGTAAATGTTGAATTAACACCTAAAGTACCATTAAAATATGTACCAACATAGTTCACAGTTGAAGCTAGGCGTACTTGTGGTTTAGTAACTAAACCTTGTGCAACAGCGTCAACATACTGTTTAGTAGTTGGATGCATTGCTTGCAAAGGATCAGCGTGAAGAACCAAGTAACCGGTCATAGTGTCACCGGCTTTAGATACTTTTAATGAATCCTGAACATCAACATAATTCTTAGTTGTAGGATCGGTATTAAGTACGTCTACAGTACCTTGTAGCGTAGTGATTTGACCTTGTAGCGCTGTATCTTTACCATCAACATAAGTTGTTAGACTGCTAATGCTATTGTCAACATAACCTTTAGTAGATGCATGTAGTGCAGCAGTAGGAGCAGCATTAAGGGTTAAGAACCCAGTCATGGTGTCACCAGCTTTATCAACTTTCAGTGCTAAGCCAGTTGTGGATGAAGTGTTAGCGGATGCAACACTAGACTCAACAAACTGCTTTGTAGCAGCGCCAAGAGCCAATACTGGATCAGCGTTAAGAACTAGGGCACCAGTCATGGTGTCGCCAGTTTTAGAAACTTTTAATGCATCTTGTGCTTCAGTGAACTGCTTGGTAGCAGGTTGCAAAGCAGCGACAGGGTCAGCGCTAAGAGTAATAGCGCCAGTCATTGTACCACCGGTAAGATTTAACTTACTATCGAGTTGTACTTGAATTTCAGATGTTACACCGGCTAGATAATTTACTTCAGTGGAAGTAGCAGTAACTGCATCTAAGAAAGTATTTTGTGCAGAAGTCATATGGACAGCTGCATCATTAACGTGGTTAGACAGATTAGTGTCTGAATATTGCTTAGTAACTGCACCTAGTAATGCTACTGGATCAGCGTTAAGAATCAGAGCGCCAGTCATAGTGTCGCCAGCTTTAGCAACTTTTAGAGCGCTATTGGTGTCAACGTATACTTTAGTAGCAGCTTCTAGATTAGCAACTGGGTCAGCATTGAGCACCAAAGCTCCGGTCATTGTGCCGCCAGCTAATGCTAGTTTACTATTGAGCTGAGTTTGAACAGCAGAAGTAGTACCAGCAAGATAATTAGCTTCAATAGAGGAAATAGCAATTCCGTCTAGGAATGTATTTTGTGCAGGTGTAATATGTAGAGAAGCATCTGTAGCGTGAGTAGCTAAATTGCTATCTGAATATTGTTTAGTTACTGCATGTAAAATAGAAGTAGGATCAGCACTGAGTGTTAAGAACCCAGTCATGGTGTCGCCAGCTTTATCAACCTTTAGTGCTAAACCAGTTGTAGACGAAGTGTTAGCAGTTGCAACACTAGATTCAACAAACTGCTTTGTGGCAGCACCAAGAGCCAATACTGGGTCAGCATTAAGAACTAGAGCACCAGTCATGGTGTCGCCAGCTTTAGCAACCTTGCTATCAATTTGAGTTTGAACAGCAGAAGTAACACCAGAGAGGAAATTAACCTCAGCTGAAGAAACAGTCACTGCGTCAAGGAAAGTATTTTGACCAGCTGTTAAGTGAAGAGCAGCGTTAGTTGCATGAGTAGCAACATTAGACTCAACAAACTGTTTTGTAGCAGCGCCAAGAGCAACAACTGGGTCAGCATTAAGAACTAGAGCACCAGTCATGGTGTCGCCAGCTTTAGCAACCTTTAGTGCATCTTGTGTATCAATGTAAGTCTTAGTAGCTGGGTCAGCATTCAAAGTAGCAACAGTACCTTGTAAGGTAGTTACTTGTCCTTGAAGAACTGTGTCAGCAGCATCAACGTAAGTTTTGTTAGTAACATCTGTACCAGCAACTGGAGCGTCTGTAACTTTTAGTTTCTTAGTAGCAGCAAAAGTAACATTAGCAGAAACAGTGCTATCAACTGTCTTAGAGACACGATCAGCAATATCGGCAATAACTGTAGGAGCAACAGCAACACCAGCTGCATCTTTAACTAAAGTTGCATCTTTAAGTTGAACAGAGAGTTCAGCCGTATCAGATGTGCTAGCAGCAACACCGTCGAGTGTAAAGAATAGACCAGCAGCAGCATTAAGATTAACAGCAATAGGTGTATTAGCACTAGTGCCATCAATTTCTAAACCTTTACCAAGCTTAGCATTAAGCGTACTACCATTTAAAGAGACACCAGTACCAGGAACTAAGTTCACTGAAGTATTAGTAGGAACCCAAATGAGTTCATCTGTATATGTAAATGAAATACCAAAATTATGAGAATCTTGATCAAATACTAAAGTAGTAGAACCAGGAGTTAATACTGCATCAGCATAAGTAATAGCACCAGGTGTAGCTGATACAACAGTTACAATTTTATCATTATGTGCAGTTAAAGAAGCACCAACAGTGGTAGCGGTATAAATACCAACACCAAAACGATCACCAGTAGCTACTGCACGTGCTTGTAGGAATACCCATGAGGTTCCGTTAAAGAACGTAGCGTAACCTGCTTTGCCAGCCCATGCACCAGTAGGTGCAGCACCAACAATATACACATCAAAGTTAACTGGAACTGTTGGAGGTGTAGACAATGAGTCATCAACTAGATTGACATCAGTAACTGGATCTTTCCATTTTAGACCGTTAGCAATAGAGTCAACATAAGCTTTATTAACTACTTCGGTTGGTGTCACTGGAACTTTATTAACAATTACAGTTTTACCAACTGCAAGAGTTACATCACCAGTAATAGTGCCACCAGCTTTATCAAATTTAGTATCAATTTGACCTTGAACAGCAGACGTTACTCCTGCAAGTTGATTTACTTCAGTAGAAGTAACCGTCACTGCGTCAAGGAAAGTGTTTTGACCAGCCGTTAAGTGAAGAGCTGCGTTTGTTGCGTGTGTTGAAACATTGGTATCAACATAACTCTTTGTTGCTGCGCCTAATGCTAACACTGGATCAGCATTAAGAACTAGAGCACCAGTCATGGTGTCACCAGCCTTAGCAACCTTTAATGCATCTTGTGCTTCAACAAACTGCTTTGTAGCGGCACCAAGTGCTGCAACTGGATCAGCGTTAAGGACTAGGGCACCAGTCATGGTGTCGCCAGCTTTAGCAACCTTGCTATCAACTTGAGTTTGAACAGCAGATGTAACCCCTGCGAGTTGATTTACTTCAGTAGAAGTAACTGTCACTGCATCAAGGAAAGTATTTTGACCAGCGGTTAAGTGAAGTGCTGCATCACTTGCGTGTGTAGCGACATTAGACTCAACAAACTGCTTTGTAGCGGCACCTAATGGTAGAGCTGGATCAGCATTAAGAATCAGCGCACCAGTCATGGTATCGCCAGCCTTATCAACCTTTAGAGCTAAACCAGTTGTTGATGAGCTGTTAGCAGAAGCAACACTTGTTTCAACAAACTGCTTTGTAGCTGCGCCAAGAGCCACAACAGGATCAGCGTTAAGAACTAGAGCACCAGTCATAGTGCTGCCAGATTTAGCAACCTTGCTATCAACTTGAGTCTGAACGGCTGAGGTAACACCAACAAGATAATTTACTTCCGTAGATGTAGCAGTCACCGCATCTAGAAAAGTATTTTGACTTGGAGTCATGTGCACTGCAGCGTCATTAACGTGAGCAGCTAAATTACTATCTGAATATTGTTTAGTTACGGCACCAAGAGCTACAGCAGGATCAGCATGAAGAATTAAAGCACCAGTCATGGTGTCGCCAGCTTTAGCGACCTTTAATGCATCTTGTGTGTCAGTATAACTTTTTGTAGCTGCTTCTAAAGCGTTAATTGGATTAGCATTTAACGTCAAGAAACCAGTCATCACACCACCAGCTAAATTAAGCTTAGTGCCTAATTGTGCTTGAATGTCTGATGTTACACCTGTGAGAAAGTTTACTTCGGTAGATGTAGCCGAGACTGCATCAAGGAAAGTATTTTGAGCTGGTGTCAAATGTAAATTAAAATCTACATTATGTAAACCTCTGTGGTAGTCAACATAATTTTTAGTCGCAGCTTCCATTGGGTTAACTGGATCGCGCGACAGTGTTACTGGCATATTACCGTATACGTTAAGCTTCATTACTAGCTCCTTTGTAGTGAAAAAAAGAAAAGAAAAACCACTATTAAACTGTCATTATATTTAGAAAACAAACTACCCTATTGCTACCACCTTCTTAAATGGTTAATGTATGTCATAACTTCACTGATTTTATCGTCTATATATGTTGTAGTAGCTGGATTTATGCCAAGTGTATTTACTGTAGACTGTAATGATGTTAATTGTATCTGCAATGTATTAGCTGTAGAGTCTACATATTCTTTAGGAGCAGCTTGCATTGGTTGAGTTGGAATGCCATTAAGAAACAATGGTCCACCAAGTGTATCTCCAGCTTTATTTAATTTTAATGATAATGCATCTATAACATATTGCATTGTAGCATACATAGATAAAGTACTTGCTAGTTGTGATGGTGAGGTTACAACAGAATCTACATAACTTTTAGTTGCTGCTTGCTCTGGAGCAACAGGTGGCCCGCTAAGAACCAAAGGACCAGTCATATTATCACCAGCTTTAGACACATAACCAGCTAAACTACCACCTTGAATTTGTCCAAGAAAAGATTGAAGTTCAGTTTGTGTGAGAGATGCATTTTGTAAAATAGCATCTCTAATTTGTCCTAATTTAATAACTAACTCTTCTTGACCAAAGAACTGATCATAATCTTGATAATGTGGAACTGGCGGGAAAGCCACAGGAAGCCCATCAAGAATATCGAATACAGTAGCCCTAGGATTGTAAGCTTTATCAGCTAAATTTGTTAATACTTTTAACCTATCAGCAATTTGTTCCCCACCAATAGTCTGATATGTTACTGATAATATACCGTTGAGATTTAAATTATGAAGTGTAATACCGCCATACATTGCTTTACCTGTTGTACGTGTTCCTGTAACATATGGCATAGCAAAAGAAAAATCAACATCTTCTACCAGTGGAGTTAATACACCGTTAATAGAAATAGAGATTTGGAAGTTATCAATATAGAACGGTGTAAAGTTAGGAACAATGAAATAGTATGATCTATTTACTGATTCATTCACAGAGTGCAATTCATTTTGTATTAAGTTAGATTGGTTATTTCCTGATAAATCCAGGGGATAAGTTACTGGTGTTGGCATTTTAAAAGTCCTTATAATAAATGGAGGCGTTAATGGGAAAATTTGAAATTTTTTTTACTAAAGCTATTGAACAGTTTGGAAATAAGTTTAAATATATTCAATCTACTTTCAAAGGGTTTAGTAAAAAAATCTTAGTCATATGCCCAGTGCATGGAGAAATTTGGATTACACCTATAAATCATTTAAAATCAACACATGGTTGTTATATGTGTTATATTGATAATAAAAAATCTAACCTTGAAGAATTTATAGAAAAAGCTAGAAAGGTACATGGTAACATGTATGACTACATTAAATCTGTATACGTTGATTCTGTTACTAAACTTATCATTATATGTCCAATTCATGGTGAGTTTGAACAAACAGCTAATGATCATTTAAACGGTTGTGGTTGTAAAATGTGTGTAATGTTAAAACATAAGGTAACTTTAGAAGAATTTATAACTAGGTCTAAAGTTATTCATGGCAACAAATATGATTATTCTAAAGTGTATTTTAATACTCTTAAAGATAAAATTATAATTATATGTCCTGTACATGGTGAGTTTGAACAATCTGCTATTGGTCATTTACAAGGATATGGATGTTCTAAATGTTGGAAAGATAATTGGTATTTAAATACAGAAACCTTTATAGCTAAAGCTAAAGAAGTACATAGTAATAGGTATGATTACAGTAAAACTATCTATATTGGTAACAACGCTAAACTTATCATCATATGTCCTATACATGGAGAGTTTGAACAAAACCCAACTAGTCATTTAAAAGGATTTGGATGTAGAGCGTGCTCAATGATAACTAACACAACAGATTTTATAATAAAATCTTCTAAAGTTCATAATAATAAATATATTTATAGTAATTTTATATTTAAAAATTCTAAAACTAAAGGGTATGTAACATGTGAGGAGCACGGTGATTTTTTAGTTTTACCTAATAATCATTTACGAGGAACAGGTTGCCCGGTTTGTAATTCGTCTAAAGGTGAACTAGCTATCAAAGCTATACTAGAAAAACACAATATAAAATATATTTCTGAATATATCATACCAGAACTTGTTAATAAAATGCGTTACGATTTTTACTTACCTGATTATAATACACTTATAGAATTTCATGGTATACAACACTATAAGTATGTTCTATACTTTCATAGAAATGGGGAAGATGATTTCTTAGCCCAAAAGAACAGAGATGATATAAAGAAAAGTAACGCAAGACTGTTTAAATACAAGTTATTAGAATTTAACTACACACATCTTAAGAAACTTAATCGTGTTCAATTTGAAGAATTAATGATAACTAAGATAAAACTATAGTTTCTGTATATTGATTCTTGTACTGTATGTAATTCTGCTGTAATAAGATTAGTAACAGCATTTCCTGATAAATCTAAAGGATATGTAATAGGAGTTGGCATAATGTATATTCCTTTTTAGTAAGTATTCAAAAAATGAAAGACACACCAGGATTTCTCTTGGTGTGTCTTTTCAATATGTTTAGCCAAAGTAGACTTCTACTACTTGTTTAGAAATATGTTTTAAGAGAGAGTTAGTTGTACCTGCTAGTACTGGGGATAATACGGTTCTCCCAAGAATACCCTTGAAACTAAACTGCATGTCAATTGGTATACCACTCTCAGTATGTACATCAGATGTAAAGACATCACTTACAACACTTTTCATTTGTGAAGCAACAACACCTTTCGATTTGTTCAGATAGATTTGTAATTTCTCTATCCCGCACCATAACGTGCAGCTGCATATCTCTATGCAGTCCAGATCATATCTTCATCCTTATAGAATATAAGGAGCCCCCCATTTCGAGTCACTTGACTCTACACCGTGGATAACGGTTGATCGTTGAACCTTCTACTTATAAAGTAGCTTGGCTGCGGATTGCCTCATCTTCAAAGTTTTTACCATACCTGAGTGATTAGTTCAGCCATCTAATGTATCACTACTTAGACTTGGTATTTGAAGCTCTTAAGGGTTTCCCGCAATTAAAGGGGTATCATTTAACCATTACTAATTAAACGGACTTTCAATTAAATACAAGTATATATTTAATTGGTTAATCTCCAATAGCCTGTGTTAGTTCCACTTTGATGTACACTTTAAGTTCAAGTGTGTCTATACTTAAGTTCTTACCTTCTACACGATATTCACTATTAACCTTATTATTAGTAAGTTCATATTGAGTACCTTTAGTACTATCGTATACATTTTTATCTAGTCTATTAACTAACTTTTTAAGAGTAGGAGACATATCTGATACATCTCCATTATAGATAATTTCGTATTTATCTAATACACCATTTACTTTTGCTTTAGGAGAAGTGTTAACTAATCCTTGTAACATCTCTACAGTGCTATCTGATAAGTTACCATAATCTAGATTTTCATCAGTAAGTGTAAAAAGTATATCATTAGGGGAAACAGAAGTATTTTCTGGTATAAGGTTAATAATGTTTTTAGAAAACTCTATTATAAAAGACTTCTCTTTAACTATAGTTGTTGACATCTCTTTAGAGAATTTAGAAGAAATTGCTGAGCTGTCTTCAAAGACTTCATTAGTCATAGTCAGTGCAATAGTTGCTAATCTTCCAAACTTCATGATAAGTCTAGATGGATCTAACCAATCTTTCTCAAAGAAGCCTGTATTGTAAGCTATGTAATCACCTTGCTTTAGTTTTTGTTTAAGAACTCTATCAGTAATAATAACATGCGGAAATACACTGCCTTCCATTTTACCATAGAGTGTTCCTAACGTGATAGTTTCTTTAGTATGGTCGTCATATTCTATAGTGATAAGTTTATCTGTTTTTTCTATAATTGTGCCATTTTGTTTAGCCATAGAACAATAGAGTTTACCTACTTTATAAGGCATGACGTATTCATAGCCTGTTCTAAGAAGAGGTTGACTATATCCGGCTGATGCGATAGTATGGCCGTTTTGAATTTGTATAAAATTCCTTATTGTCCATTAAGTTCGTTAAACTTAACCGGTGTGTTTTAACACCTGCCATTACTTTCATAATGGAACTGACTATGTCTTCACCTTAATATACTAAAGGTGCTTCCCATTTCGATTTAAAGGTTTTCACCTACCACTTGGCTCTACGTCTTGCGACTAGTCGATGAACGTTACGCGTATCTCATTTCACAACGGTATTTAGCGTCTTCGCTGCAAATTACCCAATTCTAATTCTTTTTAAACATGTCACGCTTATCGTTTCCGATTACGTTGTAGTGAATTAGACTTAAAGGGACTTCTTGCAATTAGAGAAGTGTGAGCTTTGACTTTTCAGCCAAAGAGGGCAAGTCTTTTTACCCGTTTTGTGTCATCGTATTCAGCCATAGGAGCTAATAATACTGAAGTCGAGAAGTTCTTAGCAGGATTAAGAATATGTTCTTGACTCTCTATATCTACTAAACCTCTTGTGTTTTTAAGTTTAGCATAAGGGGAGAGATATATATTAAGAGCAACATCAGAGCTATCAACTGTTCCTTCTGATATTAATCCCATATCGTTTTTATGAAAATTCCTAAGAAGTTTAGGAGTTGCGTCTTTATTAAGACCATCACTTCCTGTAAACGTTACTGTTTCCATTTCTTTAACATCAAGAATTGGATTGTTATCTTCAGATATTTTTACAGTGTTGTCTTGAGTAACATAGTTCCATACTTTATATGGGTCTAGTTCTATTTTACTCTTAGTGCTATTTTTAAACTTATAAGTTCTAATACTCTCTGCTAATGCTCTATACATAAGTCCAGGCACTCTATCGTAACCTCTGATACGAGAATAAGCTGAATCATTTATATCTGGATGACTTAAATCTTCCAGTAACTCATTAGCACGTAGTAAAAGCTTCAGATAATCTGTAGGCTCGTTTATTTGTGATAAGACATCTATTGTTATAGGATCTAGAAATAATTGCTGTAAGAGGTTTAATTCTTTTATATGAATAAGAGAAAAATCTCTTTCATTTAGTAAATTAAGATAGATGTTTTTATCATTAAAGTCTTTTAAGTTATATTGCTTAGTAAAGTCTTTAAAGAAGAAGAATCCATTAAAGAGAAGTTTTTGTTGTATAGAAGGAGTTTCTAAGATTAGTTTATAATCAAGGAACTTAATAACAGTTTGGTGTCTATTAGGTTTGAATTGTTTCTTAGCCTCTATAAGTGAATATTTAGTGTCAGTTATAGAGATAAGGTTAGATAGTCCTATATAATAAGACAAGACAACACCTAATGGAATATCATCTCCTAATATCTTAATCATTGTAAAAGGAGTAGGTAACTTAGTTGAATCTATTTGTAAGAGATCAACAATAGAGCCTAACTCTTCTAAGTTATTACTGTAATTATAGATTGTGTTAGAGATATCCATCACTAAAATCTGTTTAGAATTAGTGTATCCTACAAATGTAAGTTTTTTAGTGTTTAAATCTTTAAGAGTTTTTTCATCTATAGTTTTAGTAATAGATGTGTAATCAAAGATAAAAGTATATTGATCAGTTACTACCTTTTTAAACTCTTTGGAAAGAGCTGTGTAGTCATTAGGGAGTTTAAATTTATTATTATAAGTATCACCAGGGGTAATTGCTTTAATAACAGAGTCACCTTCAATGTAACTCTCTTTAATGTAATTAACAATATAGGCGTAATTGTCAAAAGCTTTTCTATCAGTTTTAAATACAAAGAGTTTACTATAGTTACTAGTGAGCGCAACTCTTGTTGGAGATATCTTACGTAAAGGTAAATCTGTTTTTTGTTTACGAATCCTAGTCTTGATTGCCCCAATTATCATCTCACCTTCATCATCAATAATAGGTAATCTAAAGTAAACTGTAGACTCTTTAGCATCTAAAGGTTTAAGTGTAAGTTTATGAATTTCATAGTTACCTAAAGCTGTTTTTTCTATATCTACTTGATAGTTCTTAATAACAACATCAGCTTTTTCTAAATTAGTAACGCAAGCAATAATGTCTTTTTTTAAAGTTGTTTTTAAGTACTTATTGTCAAAGCTCATGATAAGCTCTTTCTTTAAGTCATCATCTACTAAATCATTCTTAATAGGGATAAAAGAATCTTTATCTGTTAAAGAGATATCTTCTTTAGTAACTACTTTAAACTCATCAATTTGTGTATCATTGGTATACGGATTAGCTAAAGTTTTTCTTAACTCAAATACTTTTTTAATAGAGCGAATATCAGCTGAAGATGCTAGTTTTAAAGAACTAAGGTTTTGAATATGTTTATCAAAAGACTCTTGGGTTGTCTTATCTGTTAATACTCTTTGTTTATGTTCAGGTGAATAATCAGTAGTAATAACAAGGGTATCTTCTTTGGCAGTTTCTTCTATTTCTTTTTCATGTTGAACTTTTAGAACAACATCTTCAAAGAGTTCATCTGAAGAATCAGTATTGAGCTCGTTGATATTAAAGTCTAAGAGTTGGTCTAAATCTTTACCTATACTTAAATCATTATCAATAACTTTATCTAGTTTTAAAGCAGATTGTTTAGTGATTGCTTTATTAACTAGTTCTGGTTTAATATTAGAAATATTAGACTGCAGAGATGATGGTTGTTCTTGTTGCTCTTCATCATCATCGTCATTATCTAGTAAAGAGTCATCTGTCACTACTTTAGATTCAGATGGTTTAATACCCTTTAACTCTTCTTCTATTAATGTTGTAATATTATTCTGTATTCTATATAGAGAGACAATAAAGAGTTTTTGTAATTTACTCTCTGACATCTTAATCTTAGATTCTAGATGAGAGTCTTGTGATAGACTTGCTAATATATAAAGAGGAATAAAAGTACTATAACCTTTATAAGTTAATTCTAACACAATGCGTTTAGAATCTTCATCAGTGATATTTTTAAGAGTAGAGTCTTGTTTTGTAGACTTACATAGCCAACGGTATATATCTATGACTTGAGAAAGCCTTGGGTCAGTTACTACTCTAGAAAACTTAGCTGGACTAAATTTAGTAATAATGTTAAGTAGATTGTAATTAGGTATAGCTGGTGGGATTTCTATAGAAGTAAAGTGGTATGACTCATTATCTAATTTAACAGCTTCTTTAATAGTAGCCCAGTATGTTGTATATAGGTTGTAATACTTATAGTAATTAGATACCATAGAAGTCTTATACTTATATAGATCTTTAAGAATATTGTAGTTAAAGACAGATATAATGTTATTATCTTTATTAGGAAGAGTGAGTAATTCTGCTCTTTTAAAGTCTTTAATATTAGAGAGTTGCCAATTACGTATTTCTTGTTGTGCTGTTTTATTAAGAAGAGTACCTACTTCTGTAGTTGTAAGAAGATCAGTGACATGGTAGATAGGGATTTTCTTAGTATCTGATACTTCTGTTAAGTATGGTAATTTTCTAGTTGGAAAATGAGTATCGTATTTAGTGTCTAGGTAGTGTAGGACTGATAGTCTTGGTAATCTTACTTGATCTGCTTTAACTAAAGGGGGATTTAACAAGTATACTGGGCTGCGTACACCTTGTTTTAAAATAAATAGATTGTATTGAAGAAGCATAATTGTTTCCTTTTTTAAAGTACCAATACATTAGCATTTTA
>JAVHRS010000030.1:0-3323 GCA_036171755.1 Minisyncoccota bacterium | reverse complement strand
GCTTCTGATTTATCAAAGAATCTTATAGAGACAGCCAAGAAGAATTCAAAAGAAAAAGTAAACTTTTATATTTCACCAGCGCACAGAGCACAATTCTTGAAAGATGGTTCGGTGGATACTATCGTAGTAGTTTTAGCAATTCAAAATATTGAGAATGTTGGGGAAGTATTTACAGAATGCAAAAGAGTCTTAAAAAAAGATGGACGAATAGTGCTAGTTCTCAATCATCCAGCATTTCGTGTCCCTCAAGGGAGTGATTGGTATTTTGCTGACGGAGTGCAGTCTCGCATAGTTCACAAGTACCTTTCTGAATCAAAACTTTCTATTGATATGACGCCAGGTGAGAAGAACTCAAAGAAGAAAATAAAAACTATTACTTTCCACCGCTCTCTTCAATACTATATGAAATTACTTGTGAAGAATCACTTTGCCATTACACGCCTAGAAGAATGGATATCTCACAAGCAAAGTGGCACTGGCCCTCGCCAAATAGCCGAAGACAAAGCCCGCAAAGAAATTCCAATGTTCATGTGCTTGGAAATTAAAAATAATTAAAAAAACTGCTAGGTCTTGCCTAGCAGTTTTTTAATTATTTTAATATTTTAATATCCGCACCGATGGCGTTTAAACGTTCGGCGATTTCTTCATACCCACGATTGATCATATATACGTTGCGGAGAATTGAAGTTCCACTAGCTCCGAGCATTCCTATAAGTATTATCATCGCTGGACGTAGTGCCGGAGGGCAGACTATCTGAGCTCCTTTGAGTGGTGTGCCTCCTTCTATATAGACTCTATGTGGGTCTGTAAGAGTGATATTTGCTCCTAATCTATTGAGTTCTGTGAAGTATATAGCACGATTTTCATATACCCAGTCATGGATTATAGTCCTTCCTTTAGCTTTTATTGCAATAGGTACGAAAAATGGAAGGTTATCAATATTTATTCCTGGATAAGGATTTGCATGTATCTTATCTTCTAAAGCTTTTAGCTTAGATGGGAATATTTGTATATCTACTAATTCTGTTTTTCCATTATGAGATTTGTATTTTTTAGATGTTTTATATTTTAAACCCATTCTTTTTAATTTTTCAAGTTCAAGTGCAAGGAAGTCTATGGGACAACGCGTAATAGTGAGGTTAGAGTCGGTGGTAACTGCGGCAGATATGAACATCATGGATTCGATAGGATCTTCACTATTATGATATTCTACATCCATATTGATATCTTTAACTCCATGGATTATTAATGTAGAAGTACCTATTCCTTCTATTTTTACTCCAAGTTTTTCTAAGAAGAAGCAGATTTCTTGGACCATGTAGTTTGCACTAGCAAACCTTATCGTTGTTGTACCATATATTTTTGCGACAGCCATAAGTATGTTCTCGCAAGCAGTATCTCCAGCTTCATACATTACTATATTCCCAGGCTTCAATTTTTTATTGGTAATTTTGTATTCAGTATTTGTAGTTTTAATTTTAACTCCTAGATCTTCTAAGGCATAAGTGTGGGCCGATATAGTACGCTTGCCTAGCTTGCATCCAGAAGCATGAGGAATAGAAAAATTAGTAAGAAGATGAATAAGTGGACCTATAAGCATTATGACTGAGCGGGTTCTAATAGCAGATTCAATATTAATTTTTGTAAGGTCAAATTTTTCAGGCGGAGTAATAAGTACAGAATTATTATTTATCCATTTTACAGATACATCGAGACTTTCAAGTATTTCTATAACTCTATAAACTTCTTCAATGCGGGCGATGCCATGCAAGGTAGTCTTGCCTTTATTAAGAAGGGAAGCACATAGAAGCCCAACGGCTCCGTTTTTAGAAAAGTTGGTAGTGATTATACCATTCAATTTTTTACCGCCAACAATTTGGAAATCAATAGATTCGTTTATAGAAACTATTTGGTGATTCAAGACTTCACTGATTTTACCTAAAATTTCAGTACTGAAATTTTGCTCGCCCTTCTCCATTCTTGCCACTGCACTTTGTGACGTCTCAAGTTCTTTTGCAAAGACTTCCTGAGTCATATTCTTACGTTCTCGTAACTCTTTAATAAAGATACCAATTTTTTGTTGCTCAGTTTCTTTTTTCATAAGTTTTATCTAATAATGTTAATAATTGCTATTTACTATTGTATATCATATGTGATATAATTGCAATATGTATAAGATGGAAGAACATGTGGATATCAAAAATTACTCGACTTTGCGTGTAGGGGGTCAATTCCGCTATTTTTGCGTTGTTTTATCTGCGGATGATCTCATATCGGTTTGTGCTGTAGCACAAACCGATATGAGATATAAGGATATTCCTATCTTTATGTTAGGTGGAGGTTCAAATATAGTTTTTTCTGATGGGGTATTGAATGTGATTGCCTTAAAGATTGAAATTAAAGGTTTTGAAGTAGTCAATAATACAAACGAATATACTGACATCAAAGTTGGTGCAGGTGAAATTTGGGATGAGATAGTAGAGAAAACAGTAGGAATGAATTTATCAGGCTTGGAATCACTGTCAGCAATTCCAGGTACAGTCGGTGCAAGTCCTGTGCAGAATATTGGAGCTTATGGAGCCGAAGCAAAAGACACAATACAAGAGGTGGAAGTTTTTGATATCAAAAGAGGAAATATTTCTACAATTTCAAATAAAGATTGTAAATTTGGATATAGGGATAGTATTTTTAAAAATGAGGCGAAGGGGAAGTATGTGATTACTTCTGTGACTTATAGGTTATTAAAAATTAAGCCGAAAATTCCTGATTATCCTGGTGTTATAAAGTATTTTGAAAATAGAAAAATAGAAAATCCTAGTCTCAAACAAATTCGTGAAGCGATTCTAAATATTAGAAGTGAGAAATTACCAAATCCAAAAGATACTCCAAACGTAGGCTCATTCTTTAAGAATCCAATAGTACTAAACGAGATAGCTTATAAAATATTGGAAGAATTTCCAAATGCGAAATTCTTTGCACTCAAGGATGATCTTACGAAAATTCCCGCTGGTTGGCTCATAGAGAACGCAGGACTGAAAGGTGAATCTTTTGGTAATGTGTCTATTAATAACAAAAATGCTCTTGTATTAGTAAATAAGGGTAATGCTACAAGTGAAGACATAATAAAAACTCGTAATGAAATAATAAAAATAGTGAAAGATAAATTTGGAATTACACTTGAACAAGAGCCAGAAATAGTTTAATTGATTTTAAGTGAATTTTTAGTATAATGCTCCTATTGCCGGAGTGGCGGAATTGGTATACGCGCGCGACTCAAAATCGCGTCTCGCAAGGGATGGAGGTTCAAGTCCTCTCTCCGGCAC
>JAVHRS010000029.1:0-3406 GCA_036171755.1 Minisyncoccota bacterium | reverse complement strand
CCAGACTGAGAGTTCCACAAACTCTAGTGCTAACCGTTACACTATAAGCACCATATATAAAACTGTTATTGGTCAATAACAGCAACTACTCAGTTATACCAGAAAAAGCCTAAAAAATCTAGACGTAATAATATTAATTAGTTGTAGGAAGAATAGGTGGGGTTTTAACTTCCCCTGATAATGGGACGGGAGGGGTTTGAATTGTTGGAGTTGCTGGAATAACAATTTCTGGAGTAGAACAAACTGTTCCATTAATTGGTCCAGTTAGAGTCGTGAAATCGCCTTCACTACTAGCACAATAGTAAGACACTGGGGTTGTATAAAGTGGTGCTGCCAGTGCCCAAGCTTTAGATGTCGAGTAACAATATCCTTCGCCTTTAGTTAAGAGAAGTAAGGAAGAAATTGAACTTGAAATAGAACTAATGGCTGTATCTGCTCCTTTACTCTGCCCCAAAGGAGAAAACAAAGATCCTGAAAGAGGTATAGTGCAGCTACCTGTAGCTTCCGATTTCTTTCCATATGACCCAACTGCATTTTTAAAAAGTGTTGTTTGTGGTTTAAAAGAAGAAATTATATTTTTTATTTTTGTATTTTCTATATCATTTACGAAATCTTTTATATTAGTTTGCTCACTTGGCATTACTATATTATTATCTACATTAAAATCATAGTAAGTCGTCATCCAATCAAGCTTAACTTCGTTATTAGCAATACCACTATCGTTCAACCATAATACTTTTGACAAAGGAGCGTTCAATGTAAACTTTATCTGATATAAGTTATCATCATTTTTACCAACCCATACTTCAAAAGAACTTATATTAGAAGCTCCGAGTGCTTCATCTAAATTTTTCTTTTGTTCCTCGCTCCATTGTATAGAGAAAAGAGCAACAAATGAACTCAATAATTTCTTTGTCGCAGGGCGAGTAACCGTCACTTCATAATGATAAGTCTCTACACCATGTATACTTTCTTTCCCTTTATCTACAAATTCTAAGGTTCCGATGAATTCTTTAAGGGTAGAGGCTGTCTGGTTTTGTACATATATAGGAAGGCCATTTGAAATAATATTATAAATATCTACTTTCTTTATTATACTTTGTATTTTATCAGATAATTCTCCTACAATTAATCCTAACTCATTTTTTTTCATAGAAACGACAGCGGGCGTAGGTGTATACTCATCTAAGACTTCATCAAGCTTTGGAACTGTAATAGAAAAATTTGATCCATCGTATTTCCAATCAATTTTAATATCATTTTTTAATAAAGAACTACTAAAGTCAAAATTGTAATCAAAAATTGTTTTATTAGATAAATGATTTACAATCCCTTTTGTATTGATAGATATAGAATCCCTTTCGTCTGAAGCAACTGCTTGTCCACTCGAAAGACCAGTCGTTATATTTGAAAGTGCTGGAACTGAAATATTTATCGTGGTATCTACTTTGTATGATTTTAATTTAGAAATATTAGAAGAAACATTCAAAAGTATAACCTTAGGGTCTTTTTTAACAACAAAAAAACTAAAATTAGACCAAGGCATCTTCAAATAACCTTCAATAAAAGCAAACACCATACCCCCTATTAGAACAAGAGCTGCTATCATTATTACAATCTTTAATATCTTTTTATTTTTGATAGGAGAAACTACTACCTTTTCATTTTCTTCCTCTTTTTTAGTCATATTCAAAAGGTCTCGAGAGTAAGAGGACAGCATTGCATTTCGAGGAATGATGTCAGACATTACGCTTGAAGGTGTAGTTGGTGTAGATATTTTAGATGGAATAACCTTCTCCTTCTCCTTCTCCTTGATTTCTAAATTGTATGGTTCTAATTCTTTGTTTGTAGAAAATTCTACCTTCTCGTCTTTTTTAACTTCCTTTGATCCCAATTTAGCCTTCTCTATTTCCATAGTGGCAGAGTTTTCTGGTGCAGCCACTACTGCCGCCATTTCCCTTTCTACAATATCTTTTATCTCGTCCAATTTTGATTTTGGCTCTTCTGGCTCTATTTTTCTAACCTCTTTTACTATTATTGGTTCTTCTTTTATTATTACTGGTTGTATATTTGTAGGAACCCAAACTTTTAATAAATCCAAGGTGGATTCATCTTTTTTTTCTTCTACTACTTCTGTATTTAGAGCTAATGGATCCGTATCGTCGGCTGGTTCACGGTATCTATCAATATTCTTTTTGACTTCTTCTGGTTCTTCTATCTTGACTTGCTCTATTTGAAGGAAGCCTTCTTGTATATCTTCTATACGCCAACCTGCCTCTAAAAGATTTGAAACAACCAAATCTTTAGAAATACTTTTATTAAGTTGCGATTTTATATACTCAATTAAATCTAGAGTGATCATACAATTAATATTATACTCCAATAATTTTAAAATTCATAGACATAGAGCAACTTTCCCAGCTGATATTTACCCCTTTTTAGATCTATGAGGGCTATTTCTCTTTTACCTGTGAAGTGAAAAGATGCTGAGATGAGACGTGTACCAATTTTCAGTTCTTTATCAAACTTTGGAAGTAAATCATCCATAATATTTGGGTAAAGATAAGTGAAAATATGTGTAGCATTTGATAAATCCTCATCAAAAAAATCTTTTTTTATAATTTCTACATTTATATTGTTTATTTTTTTATTCCAAAAGGAAAGTACTCTGGCAATAACAAAAGGAAACAGACTATTTTCTATTCCAATATATTTTAATTTAGGATTATTTTTCGCTAGATGGAAAAGAACTCTGGCGTCCCCACAGCCAAGATCGTAAACAACACTATCATCTTTTAGGACAAGAGCTTTCTCTATTTCTGGAAGTACATTATTAGGAATTCCAACAAAAGGAACTTTGGCAGTTATATTACTCCACATCCATAAAATTAATAGGCATAAAACAAAAAATAGAATAATAAAAGCTAACCAAGAAACCAAATATGATAAAAATATAATCATGTGCCCAGGAGAAGATTTGAACTTCCACGCCCTTGCGGGCACATCCACCTCAAGGATGCTTGTCTACCAGTTTCAACACCTGGGCATAATTTAACTCTATCAAAAAAATCCATTTTTGTGAAATGGATTTTTTTGATATCTTACTCTTCTTTTTTTACCGCCTCTTCTTTTTCAGAAATTTCATCTCGTGAAATTGTGACGCTCTTTAACCTTTTCTTCACTTCTTTAACTGCCTTAGTACGAATATAATATAATTTATTTTTACGGGTCTTAGACTTTCTTAAAATTTCTATCTTATCAATATTGGGAGAATATAAAGGGAAAATACGTTCAACTCCCACTCCTGATGCAACTTTACGAATAGTAAATGTAGCCCCAGATTCTTTGCCGTGCTTGCGAGACAAAACCAGTCCCTCAAATGCCTGAAGGCGAACTTTTCCTTTTT
>JAVHRS010000028.1:0-15195 GCA_036171755.1 Minisyncoccota bacterium | reverse complement strand
TCCGCCTTAGCAAGCAAACTACTTTGCTTGCGTCTAGGAGTCGAAAATCTTTTCCTTGCCGTAGGCGGAAAAGTACCTGGCTACGTGGTAGCCGAAAAGGCTAATGCCGTTCCTAGAGCAAACTGCTAATTAGTAATAGGCGAAAAGCCTGCTCTTAACCCTATTTATCTGCTTGACAAATCAACTTGTATATGCTACTATATAACAAAATGAAATAAGTCGTAGGTATCCGCGTTAACGGCCAGATTGAAAATTCAAAAACATTTAAAAGATGAAAAAAATCATTTTTTTTGCAGCAGCCATTCTGGCAATTATGTTTACCTCTTGCAATCAGCAGGTTCCTCAAAAAACTACAACCACAGTGACAACTGAAAAAGTCACATACTCCAACCAGGGGTTTTATGTTGAGCAGCAAACCGTAGTAAGTGGAAATACAGTTTGGGGTATCAGCGATAAGGTGTATGGGACTGGAACACAATGGCGGGATATACTCGCTCTTAATCCGTTCCTAAACTCACCTGACCGCTTATATTACAATTCAGACAGGAAAATGTGGATAGTTAGGATTTATCCTGGCGAAGTTTTAAACATCGGAGGACAGAAGGTATATCCTTCTTGTTCATACGAAAGTTCAAAAACAGAAACCACGACTGAACCTATTGTTTCCTCTTCTGCAAATATCATTCCTTGGTGGGGATGGTTAATAATTGTTGTAGTTGGGATAGCTTTAATTTTGTTGCTGTTGAGTTTATTTGGAATTTATAATCCAATTAATGGCAGCAGTAGTTCCGCATCATCTTCCTCTGCAGTTCATGTTGATATCCATAATGGATGCAACATTGACCTAGCAACACGTGCCACTCTATTAGGGCGTGAGCAAGATTTCCAAGATCATGCGTTAGATATTTTGTCAGATAGTGCAAAAAAGAATGAACTTTCTCGAATGTTTATTGAGAAAAATGAAAATCTTTTTGCAATGTCTGCAAAATTTTTTGATCACGGAAAGGATGGAAAACCTGCGGATAAGAATCCAAAGGTTGAACCAATAAAAGAAGAAGGGGAATAATCCCAACTTCTTAATTAAAAAAATACCGTTGAGTCTAACTCAGCGGTATTTTTTCGTCTAAAATTAAATTCTATTTAAACTAAAAATATTATCCCTATCTCTTTCGGTTTATTACTATTGACAATATGTATATTATTATGGTATTATATAAATAAAATTATATAAGTTTAACTATAAAGTATATAATTAAATTAATTGTAAAGAGGAAATTATTATTTATTAATTTAGTTTAAAAAACATAAATTTATGTCAAACGATACTCAAAATTTAACAGGAGACGCAATGATTAGTCAGTTTATTGATAAGTTAGTAGTAGATGCTGAAATGGATAAAGATTTAGAAGAAAGCACTGTATTAGGTCTTAAAAAAGATTTACAGGAAAGACTTGAAAATAGAAT
Source organism: Minisyncoccota bacterium (assembly GCA_036171755.1). Taxonomy (GTDB): domain Bacteria; phylum Patescibacteriota; class Minisyncoccia; order Phycocordibacterales; family UBA9973; genus UBA8515. The sequence continues at coordinate 13,731 of JAVHRS010000028.1, read as the reverse complement.
TAAGGCTATGATACTTTCTCAGATTAGTGCAGATAAGCTAGATGAATTTGAAAAGATTATTGATTCTGGAGATGCAACAATTACTCAAAAGTTTTGTATGGAAAATATTACTGATTTTCCAGAGTTATTAGCAGGTGAATTTTTGAATTTTAGAAATAGATATATTGCTTAATTATTAATTTAAAAATAAAAATATGGAAAAAGGACCCAATTTAACTACAACCGATGGACCAAAGATAGAAAAGAGAAAATTCACTGCTACCATAGTGGATATTACTGATTTAATGAAAGAACAGGCAACTGATATCGGAAATGAAAAGATGACAATGGAGGCTGAAAGTGAAGAGCTCGCTAAATTAAGCGGATGGAAAACATTGAAAAGTTGGAGTAAATTGGGTAAGGCAGAATTTTGGTCACGCTTAGGTAAAGGAGCATGGAAATACGGACTTAAACGTAATTACAATTTAAATAATGAAATATATAAAGCATCTCAAGAAATTTTAAAAACAGAGAATGTTTTTGTTGGTGAAGGAAAAGGAAAAGATGCTCATGATAAAGTGATGGCTGATATTTTAGATCAGTTTACTTCTGGTTATGAGGAAACAATCCACAAAGAGGCTGGGGAAAAAAAGGTAACTTTAGGTAAAGATGAATTAGAAGAAGAGGCCACAGGTGATAAAGCCGCAACTAAGCAGCTCATAATGGATTGGGCTACTGGTAAAATAGATAAAGCAGCTTTTAAGGCTCAAGAGGAAAGACTCTTTCATCAATTAAAAGGGAACCAAGATGATAAAGAAGTAAAAGAAAATGTGATGCATGTTTCGAATTTATTTGAAGTTGCAGAGCAAGTTAAACTCGCAATAAAAAATCAAGAGTTTTTAGAAAATGAAGATTTTGAATTTGATGTAGTTTACGGTAAGTCTAGAGCAGGAGTAAGAAGTGAAGAACATTTTAATAAGACGGAAAGAATAATGAATAAAATGTTGAGTTCAAAAGTTGGACAGTTCGCAAATGAGACAACTATCGCTATAGCATTATCTTGTGTTGCATCACTAGCTGTTAAGTCTATTGCTACTCTTCCTGGGAAAATAGTTCCAATATTAGGTACAGCACTTATTTCTTCTGGATTTGCAAAAAAGAGAGAAGAAATGGAACAGATAAGAAAAAGAACTGCACATTTTAGAGAAATGGCTAAAGGTAAAGCATTTGATGAAAAAAGAATGCCTGTTAGAGCAGAAATGGAAAGTACTAATTATAAAACTGAATCAGCAGGCGACTTATTAAAAAATATTGACGAGAATCTTAAAATATTAGAAACAAATGGAGAGAAATTAACTTCACAGGAATTAAATTCAATCTTCGCAGAATTATCAAAACTAGAAGCATTGGTTCGTCTTTCTGATAGAAGAAGGATAGATATGATAACTTATTCTGATTCTACAAAAGTTGTAGAGGAAAGAAAAAATTTGGATATTAAGGGAAGATTAATAAAAGATGCACTAAGAAAGGTGTTTGAAAATGGAGGTAACAGTATTCCCAATGGTTTAGATTTTGATAAATATTTTGATTCCCTAGCTACTACTGAAGAAAATAGAATGATAAATGAAGAAAATACTGGAATTGATGCAAAGGACCGTGATTTTAATAAAATTAAATCAGAAAAAGGTAATAAAGCTGCATGGAGAGCTTTTAAAACTGGAATAATAGTAGGGACAACATTCCAAGAAGTTTCATCTTTATTTACTGGTAGAGTAGGAGTTATTGAAGATATTGCTCATGAAATAAAAGGTACTGGTGGGGTAGCTGCAGGAGTTGGAGTGGAAGACTTAACAATGGCTGCCTATGTCAAACATTTAATACAAGGCGATCTTCCAAAAGTAAATATTGGTAATATACACGAAGTTCTAGTTGGAGGAAATCATATAAAACTTCCTGAAGGAGTGAACATGGTTAAAAATCCCGATGGAACATATAATCTTGTAGGTAGTGGCGGTAAAGTATTTGGAGAACATTTAACTACAAATCCAGACGGTACTTTTACTCCTGAAGCAAAAAATATTTTAGCTCACAACGGAGTAAATATGGATAGCCATTTAACAGATAAAACGATTCATAAATCAGTAAGTGTTGATGAGCATGTTAAAAATGCAAGTGGAATGAAAGACGTTCATCATCGTATGTGGATGGATAACAATACTGCTGAATTTGACCAAAATGAATTAGCTACAAAGTGGGGAGGAGTAAATGGTACAGGAATAGATGCAAATGGAAATTATGTATTAAATGTTGATCATATGTCACCAGATGGTTCTTTCCATGGTGACTTAAGTGCTGATGCTCAAGAGCTTATGAAAGCCGGAAAGCTTAAAATGTTATTTTCAATGTCAGATGGGACTCAAAATAAAGTTTTTGAATTTACAGTTACACCGCAAGGAGAAATTATTGTTCCTCCGGGAAGTGATGCAGGTAAATTATTATTTTCTAATGTAAGCGGTCACGCTGATTTCCACGGAAGATTTGGTGAAGTAGCTCAAGATATGGGCGATGGTAATTATCGAATGTTAGGTACCCTAGAAGGTAAGGGCCTAAAGGATGTTATTGATACAGTTACATCTCACAATCAAGAAACTATTTTAAAAATACAAGGTGGTTATGACTGGACTCCACCGCCATTTATTCCTATCGTTCTTGGAGATCCTCTCGAAAGACTTGGAAAAAAGGAAAATAAAATAGATGAAAACCCTATACCCAAAGAAGATATAAAGAAAATTGACGTATCTCCAAAAACTTTAAACGAAATTAGTAAAGAAGAATATGACGGAATGTATGATGACCTTAAAATGATTAACAGGAAAGTCCAATCAAATGAGGGAATTGTTACACTAGAAGAATCTGATTTTAAATCAGCCTATAGTAAAAAGAGATACAACGATCTAAAACATATTCAAGAAGGTAAAAATATAACTTGGAATAAAGAAGAATTGCAAAATATTGGAAATGAGTTAGAAGGTCTCTTGAGTAATTCAAAAAAAGTAGTAATTTCAAATGAAAAATTTAAAGCAGGTGATGTTGTTGAATTTACAGAAACAGGAATTAAAAGGTTAGATAAAAGCGAAGCAGAGGATGGTACAGGTAAAAATAAACCAGAAACTGAAATTACAAAAGAAGAATTTAATAATTTTATAAATACAGGCCATGCATCGGATGCATTATTAGAGAAAATAGCAAATAAAATCAGAGAAGGAAAAAAGATGACAAATGAAGAATTATCTATTTATACTGATTTTAATAAAAAAATTGAAAATATCTTAAAAAAAGAAAATCAAAATTTAGGTATAATTAATAATGAAAATAAAACAGAAGAAAAAAAGAAACCAGAGGAAGTCTTAGAAAAAACACCTACAAATATATCTACTGCAGAAAAAGTATTTACTGCAAAAGATTTATCAAAAATAGGTACCGAATTTAAGAGTGAAAGTGGTTCCTTTAAAGTTACAAAAGTAACTTCAAGTGGTGGATTCTTTGGATTTTTTGGAAAGACCGAAATTGAAGCAATTTTCACAGACAAAAATGGTAAAGAAACTTTAGTTTCATATAATAAAAATGAATTAGAAAAGGAATTAAAAGATGGTAATATAAATATAACTAAAGTTGCAGAGAAGAAATAAGGAATAAAAAAATATCCCTTAAGGGGTATTTTTTTTATTCAAAATGTAATTTGAGGTTTTTGGATTTAATTATTTCTGAGATGACGGGGAAAGATTTTAGATCTGTATCAATCTCAATCATTTTTATTGCTTCCGTTCTTGCAGCTTCAACCATTTTAATATTTCTAAGTGCCTCCATTCCGAGGTCGGTGATGCCCCACTGTTTATCACCAGAGAGAAGCCCTGCCCCACGGAGTGATAGATCAAGTTCGGCAAGCTCAAAACCATTCGATGCTTTTGTAATAGCTTTTAGCCTCTCGATTGTTTTGTCTGACTTGGCGTCAGCAAATAAGTAACAATATGATTGGTATGTGGAGCGGATGACTCGTCCTCGAAGCTGGTGAAGCTGAGCAAGGCCAAATCGTTCTGCCCCTTCAATAATAATTACAGTTGAATTTGGAATATTAACCCCAACTTCAATAACAGATGTAGATACGAGTATATCAATCTTATGTTCAGAAAATTCTTTCATAACCTTCTCTTTTTTCTCTTTTGTCATCTTGCTGTGCATTATCTCAATATTATAATTTGGGAAGATATCTTTTTTTAGTCTTTTTGCTTCGCTGGTTACGGACTTAACATCGAGTTTTATTTTATCTTCATCATCGGTTGTTTCATCAATTTTGGGACATATTACATAGAGCTGGCGGCCTTCACCTAATTCTTTTTTGATTTTTTCGTAAGCTTCTAGTCTTTTATTTTCACCAACAATTTCAGTAATAACAGTTTTTCGCCCTGCTGGCATTTGGTCAATTATTGATAAATCCAAATCCCCGTATATTGTAAGGGCCAAGGTTCGTGGAATAGGCGTCGCTGTCATTGATAAGTAGTGCGGTGCATGGCCATGCTTTTTCACTAATTTCATTCTTTGATTTGTTCCAAATCTGTGCTGCTCATCTATTATTACCAATCCTAGATCTTTAAATTCTACAGATTTAGATATTAAGGCATGCGTACCTATGACTATTGGTATCTCACCATTTTTAATCCATTTCAAAAGCTGATTTTTAGCTATAGGCGTCCATGTTTTTATTTGTGAGCCATTCTCCCATGGTGCACTTTTGCTAGGGAATTTACGACAGCCAGATCCCGTCATAAGGGCAATAGATATGCCAGTGTGTTCGAAATATTTTATAAAGTTCTCATAAAGCTGAGTGGCGAGAACTTCTGTAGGAGCCATGTAAGCGACTTGTAGATTACCAAAGTCTCCATACCGAGAAGTACCTGTAGTATTTTTTATTACTGCATAAGCGATAGTTGCTGCTACGAAAGTCTTTCCACTTCCAACATCACCCTCGAGTAAACGTGACATTGGTTTGTCTTTCACAAAATCGTTTAAAATAGTATCAATTGTATTTGTTTGCGCTTTTGTAGGAGTGAAAGGGAAGCGAGATATGAAGTCATCGATATCTTTCTCAGGAATTTTTAATTTATATGAAAAGTTTTCTTGATACTTTTTCTTCTCTTGCTGGCGTGAAAGCTGGATGAAGAAGACTTCTTCAAAAGCAAATCTCTTGCGAGCTATTTCTGCATGCTCCTTCTTTTGTGGCATGTGGATCCATATCAAAGCTGTATGTAGTGCTGGTAAGTTGTATGAACTTAATATTTCACTTGGTATATAGTCCACAATATCTTTTACACAATCTTGTTTTAGTATTTTCTGTATAGCATGATAGAACCATTTAGAAGTAATACCTCGGCTTTCTCCATAGACAGGGAATCCGAATTGGGTTTGTTTTTCTTTATTATTGAAAAGTGAATCATGAATATCTATAGGAAGAATATCTTCTTTGTTTATCTCAGGATTGGTCAACGTAAGTCCATACGCTTTACTATTTGTGACTTTGCCAGTTACTCGCACAGTTGAACCCTCTTTAAGTATTTTTGCTAAGTAAGGCTGATGGAACCAAATAATATTGATAGAGCCAGTCAGGTCAGTAAGGACTGCTTGCCCCATAGGTATTTTACTTTTGAATCCTTTCTTGGTTTTTAGTCCAGTTATTTTTCCAAGTATTGTGACATTTTTTCCATCTGCCAAAGTATTAATATTCCTAACTTCACTTATGTCGCTATAGCGAGATGGGAAGTGGTAAAGTAAATCCTTTAAAGTTTTTAAGCCGAGGGTTGCTAATGCTTTTTTTTGATTTACATCAACACGAAAATGGTTTTCAATTTTATCAGTTAGATTCATTGTGTAGTTAAGATATAATTTGTGCACAGTGTGAGCAACGCTTGGCTTCAATAGGAACTTCACTTAGGCATTCACTACATTTTTTAGTTGTAGGGTCAGCTGGGAGTTCTTTCTTAGAACGTGAATGAGAAATAAGAATATTCATTGGCTTGACAACAAAGAAGAAGATGGAGAAAGCAACTAATATAAATGATAAAAAAGAATTAATAAAATGTCCGTATTTAAAAGTGCTTCCATTTATAGTAAATACTAAATTACTGAAGTCTGGTGTTTTTGCAATAGCAGAAATAAATGGAGTGAGAAGGTCTGTCACTAGTGCTGTGACAATAGTTCCAAAAGCCGCACCGATAACAACACCGACGGCTAGATCTACAACATTTCCACGAAGTAAAAATTGTTTGAATTCTTTAAGCATAAAATTATATTGTTTGTTGTTAATAATATAGATTATAACATTTATTTTATATTTGCGGATGAGGTGAGACCATGAGTACATTTTTCGGCTATTACATAGCCAGGTACTTTTCGCTCTGGTTAACACCAGAGAACGAAAAGTCTTTCGAATCTCACACGCAAAGTATGCAGATACTTTACTCACATCCACCCAACAAAAAAGACTCTGTTGGGTCATTTTGTACGGGCGGATGAGGTGAGATTCGAACTCACGGTTCTTTTTACAGAACGGCGGTTTAGTAAACCGCTGCCTTAAGCCTCTCGGCCACTCATCCAGTTTTCTCATCTTAGCATATTTAAGGTATTTCCAAAATTGTTTTCAATTTGGGAAAGGTGGTAAAATATGTTATTTTATACTAAGTAAGGAGCCGTGTCAGAGTGGTCTAACGTACCTCTTTGCTAAAGAGGCAGGGTGTAAAAGCCCTCGCGAGTTCGAATCTCGCCGGTTCCGCATTATCAATTAATCAAAAAATTTATGGCAAACGCAAAAATTTCAAAAATTATTGGACGAGAGATATTGGACTCAAGAGGCAATCCTACAGTTGAGGTAGATGTAATTCTTGCGGATGGATCAATGGGGCGTGCAGGAGTTCCATCAGGAGCATCAACAGGATCGCATGAAGCAGTAGAACTTCGCGATAGCAATTTCAAAAGATACGGAGGTAATGGAGTACTTAAGGCTGTAAAGAATGTAAATCTAGATATACAGAAGAAATTAAAAGGAAAAATATGGAATCAGAAAACTCTTGATCAGACTATGATTGAGCTCGACGGTACTGAAAACAAGGGCAGACTCGGTGCCAACGCTATCCTTGGAGTTTCAATTGCTTTTGCGAAAGCTATGGCAATGTCCGAGAATAAGCCACTTTGGAAATATTTTAAAGATATTTCTAAAACTAAGGAAGTCCGACTTCCTGTACCAATGATGAACATATTAAATGGTGGAAGTCATGCTGATAATTCTATAGATATTCAGGAATTCATGATTATGCCCACAGGAGCAAAATCCTTTAAGCAAGCCTTGCAATGGGGAGCAGAAGTTTTTCATATGTTGAAGAAAATTTTGAAAGAAAGAAAGTTAAATACTTCTGTCGGAGATGAAGGAGGATATGCACCGTTATTACCAACAAATGAAGCAGCTATAGATATAATTATAGAAGCTATCAAAAGAGCAGGCTATATTCCAGGCAAAGATATCAGTATTGCTATAGATGCAGCTGCTAGTGAATTTTATAAGGATGGTAAATATGTACTTGCGACTGAAAAGAGAAGTCTCACGAGCGAAGAGATGATTGCTTTCTATGAGAACTGGGTTGCAAAGTTTCCAATAGTTTCTATTGAAGATGGATTTGCCGAAGATGACTGGATTGGATGGAGCTTGATGACGAAAAAGCTTGGGAAGAAAATTCAAATAGTTGGTGATGATTTATTTGTCACAAATATAAAAAGATTAGCAGAAGGAATTGAAAAGAAAGCAGGGAATTCTATTCTAATAAAATTGAATCAAATAGGAACTGTATCTGAGACTATAGACGCAATCAATATGGCGAAGAAGGCGGGTTTTACTGCTGTAGTCTCGCATCGTTCGGGGGAGACAGAGGACTCGACTATTGCAGACTTTGTCGTTGGGCTTGGAACTGGTCAGATAAAGACAGGCTCACTTTGTAGAAGCGAACGTGTCGCTAAATACAATGAACTTCTACGCATAGAAGAAGCGCTCGGTAGCAAGGCAATATTTCCAGGAAAGAAGGTTTTTTAAATAGACTATTCAAAAGTTTTATTTTGCGATACAATACAACTATGGAAACAATACAAACGTTTATACAAACTATTTGGGCTTCAGTTTTAGTGTTGGGTACTGTGAAAGCAATTATTGCTGTGATAGCTATTGCTGTTTTATCTAAATATCAATATCTTCTAGGTATGCTTGCCGCTGTACTGTTCGTGGCATATTTAGCTCATTGGATAGCATTTTAATTTTGAGAAAGTTTAGCTACAAGGTATAATAGAATCATGAAACCAGATTCTTATAAAACGTGGTTGATAATATCCATCATTATTATTGGTAATATTATGGTTTTTACTATGTTATCAAAAAAATTAGAGAATTATATAGTTGTAAAGATGGACAGTCAGAGTGCTATTGATGTACTAAAAATTTAAATATGGCAAATGTAGAATTAACAAAAATACAAATTTTTAAAAAAAATATTTGGAAGCATTTGTACAGATATTTTCCTTGGGTTCAAAAGCACTTTTTGAAATGGCATTTAGTTTGGCACGAGAAGGGTCGCCAACCTTATCATATAGGATGGCTCGCACCAGGGCATACCCTAGAGGAGCTAGAAAAGCATCTATACACAGAGTGGGGTTTTGGTAATCACTTCGTAGCATGGCATGATAATGGACAGATTCTTTCATGGCGTAAGCTTGAGGATTTTGATAACCAATATCATATAAGAGTATTTAGAGATGGAGAGATAAGAGGGCATCATGAATTCACTCCAGAAAGTAAGCCCTTTGAACACTTTGTAGAAATAAACGAAGAACCTAAAATGGAAGAATTTAAAAAGTTTTTAGGATATTATATTGTCCAAAAGAAATATATTTCACATTTACAAATAGATAGGAAAACTGCCCCCAGATTCAGAAATAACTATAGACAATAGACTTGATAAAAATGGAAGACACAGAAAAAACTAAAAATACAATAATAAAAATTTATTCAGAACTTCCAGGGATTGACGGAATTTTTAAACAGATTTCTATAAAAATAGGAGAGGATGGTACACCTGCGGTTTTGGCTTTTTTTTGATATTAATAAGACTTTAGCAGAATTGAAGAACATTCACGGGGCAGCTATTAGGACTTTATTCAAAGAGCTTTTTAATAAAGAGACAAATGATTGGGAAGCAACTCCTGAGAGTGAAATAAAATCTCAAGAAGTGGAAGATGAGGGAATAAAAATTTCAAAAGAGAAATTAGTTATAGTAGGAGATTCACTTTTTGGTGATATTAGTAGTGGCTATAGATTCAAAGAGAATGGCGAGGAAGTTTTCATTAAAGGAATTCTCGTTCTAAAAGACATGAATGAATTACAGGTAATAAAAAATCAAATAGAAAAGAATAGTGAATTAAAAAAGATTATACAAAATATAGACACAGAAGCTTTTATAGTAGACAATGTAAAAACAAATGTAAATGGCGCCTCGCTAATCATGGGGGACAAAAAGAATTTCTTAATTAAGCTTTAAACATCGTGAGGCAAGACCTCACGATGTTTATTTTTTACAATTTAGAAACGGCCGTTTCTAAATTGTAGGATGGTAATTTAAATACTATGAAATAAGCATATTATTTTGTATTGACAGAATGCATATTTATATGCTATAATATAAGGAGGTAATAAGGATTTTGAAATCTCTATGAGGATAGAGGAAATCAGTCTTATTTGATCTTTTAATAAAAATAAAAAAAAATGAGAAACAAAACTTTCGAGCAGAAATCGGCCCAAGATTTGGCTGGTCTGCAAGTTGACTTATTGCAAAGACTCCGTAGTGGTAACATGTCATGGGAACAAATTGATTGGTTCCGAGGTCTTTCTTTTGAAAAACGGGAAAAATTGATGGGTAAATTGGTGAAAGCCGAACACCCAAAAATGAAACTCGTTGACGCTAGCGTCGTTGCTTCAGGACTTTCTGGGGAATTTAATCCACAACAGCATTTCACTGAAAACAAAAAGGTGAAATATTGGAGGGGAGATAATTTCAACAAGCACGTTTTAAATCCAGCGAAGTGTCTAAGTAATTTTCCAGAGGAAAGTTTCTCCAAGCATCAATTCACAGAAGTGATTACCGATAAAGAAATTATGGAACACTTCCAAATTTCTGAATCTGCAGGATTGATGACATGGGAAGAAATTCTCTGGACGATTGCAAGTTTCACGAGCAAGCAACCTAAGGGCGAAGCTGGTGCTCTAATCAATGATGGCAATTATACCATTATTGGTTATATGCTTTGCGACGATGATGTTGTGCGTGCTGTCTGCGTGAGCTGGGACTCCGACGGTGCTAAGTGGCATTGCTTTTGCGGCGGCCTCGGCGGTTGGGGTGCTGGCGGTGAGGTGCTTTCCCGCAATTAACTTTGCAACTTATAAAATTGTCCCTTAGATTCTTTGAATCTTTGGGCTTTTTTTGTATAATATAAATAACATTTTGTAATACATTCTGGTTACGGCTTGGATGTCAAAGTGTGGATGATTTTATCTTGAGAATTGAATTGGATAAGTCTTATTCAAGAGTGATATAAAACGTCAAATTAAAAAATATTTTATTGGTATTTTGTATTGGTAAACTTTTAAGTTTCAAATAATATACAGCATGATTTCTATTGTAAACATTTAAATCAGCAGTGGTATAGATGATATAAAACACAAAAGTGCTCGTTGTGCATGCTGTCTACGTGAACTGGAACTCCGACAATGCTAAGTGGAATTGCAATTGCAACGACCTCGACAATTGGAATGCTGGCAATGAGATGCTTTCCCGAAACAATATATTTCTCCTCAATCATTTTGGGGAGTTTTACTTTCAAGGCCTTTCTTCCATCCACCAAGTATACGACCTACTTCATCTAGTTGAGCAGAGAGAGCTACATATTTATCATTTGGAATGCATTTATTCTCCCAAGCTAATTGCAAGAAGAATTTTACTCCATCAAGTTTTGATATTGAGATAGTTATACGATTTATTTTATTATTCCCCGATAAATATAAAGAGACAAAAATATTCTCTAATAACTCGAGAAAGTAACTATCAATCTTACTACCAAGATTATGACGATAAGTTTTTGGAAAATCTGCCAAGAATTTAAACCAGACAGTATATGATTCTTTTGCTTTTATGAGTACCGTAGGTACTCGGGGGGGGGGTAAATGACATATATATAAAAAATTAAAATGAAAAAATTTGATAAACAATATAAAGATATCATAAATATAGAGAATTTGCTCCTTGCGTGGCAGGAATTTCTGTGTGGAAAGAGTAAAAAGAAAGACGTAGAAGAATTTGGTCTTAGACTTATGGACAACATCTTTAATCTACATAGTGATTTAAAAAACAAAACATATAAACACAGCGAATATGAAGCATTTAAAATCAATGACCCAAAGCCAAGAGATATACACAAAGCAAGTGTGAGAGACAGACTTCTCCACCATGCTATCTATCGGGTACTATATCCATATTTTGATACGAAGTTTATTTATGACTCATACTCTTGTCGGTTAGAGAAGGGAACACATAGAGAATTAGATAGATTTAGAAGTTTTTCAAATATTGTTTCAAAGAATAATACAAAGACCTGTTATGTCCTCAAATGTGATATCAGAAAATTTTTTGCTAGCATTAATCATGAAATTTTAAAAAGTATTTTAGAGAAATATATAGAAGATAAAGATATTCTCTGGCTATTAAACCAAATCATTGATAGTTTTTACACCTTTACCTCTAGAACGCTATCGCGTTCAACGGGTAAAGGCCTTCCACTTGGGAATTTAACTTCTCAACTTCTTGTGAATATCTATATGAATGAATTTGATCAATTTGTGAAAAGAGAATTGAAAGTGAAATACTATATACGATATGCTGATGATTTTGTAATATTTGGAGATGATAAAAAGTATTTAGAAAACATGCTAAAACAAATGGAAGAATATTTAGATAATAATCTAAAGCTACAAATGCACCCAGATAAAGTATTTATCAAAACACTTTCTTCTGGTATCGATTTCTTGGGATGGATAAATTTTCCAAAGCATAGAGTGCTAAGAACGGCTACGAAAAAGAGAATGTTTAGGAATTTGAAAGGGAATGATTATAAAAAGGAAAGCGTAGATTCTTATTTAGGAATGCTTTCACATGGGGAGGGGTATAAACTAAAAATGAAAATTAAAAACACGGAATAAAAAATGCAGCTTCGTTTCCCATAGCTCCTCTCGAAGGACACGGATATTTTCTTGCTAGAAAATTCCTCGTGCTCGGCTCGACAGCCTCGCAAGTTCCTTCTCAAGGACTATGAAAAACTACGCAGAAAACATTTTTATTCCGTGTTTTTATTAAGCTTTGATTCTGGATAAATTATATCCCAGAGGGCAGCAGCGACGTTGTGAGGCTTTCCTATGAGAGGGAAGTGATGGAGGTCGATGAATGGAGCGGAGTTGCATTCGATGACCCCGCATCTTGGTTGGTCCTTCCACGAGATAGATACATCATCCATGATGAAGTCGACTCCTATAAGTGGATCATTTAGAACTTTGCCGATTTTCTCTAGCATCTCTTTATTGTCAGGATGAACAACGTCCGTCATATCAGTGAGTCCTCCGCCGACGGCACGACTAGTCTTCTGACCGAGAGTTACTATTTCTTTATCTTTTGGAATTGTATCAGCATTCTTACCCCAATGTGTAAGCTCTTTAATTGCTTCCTCATCTAATGCGAGTTGGTGGAAAATTGGTCCGGCACGAAGAGGATTCTTATTTTCAAGATCTATAAGTTCACGCACATTGTGTACTCCATCGCCTATAACGTAAGCTGGCTCACGACGTAGAACCGCTATAAGCTTTCCTCCTATTACAGTACCTCGATGTACGTAGCCAGTGAGTTCTTCTTCAATCATGACCCAAGGGGAGAGTTGGTGCGCAAGTTTATAAGCTTTAATTAATTCTTCCTCTGTCGATATATGTGTTTTAGTATGGCGACTTCTGGAACCTAAGTTTGGCTTTGTAATTACTGGTTTGTCTATTGAGTTGAATATTTTAAGAGCCTCTTTATTACTACTTGCTATTCCACCTGGGGCTACTTTTATACCTTCTTTTACAAAATGTTTTTTCATTTCATTCTTATTATCCATCCATTCAAGTCCTTTAGGATTGCAATCTTTCGTTCTTGGTAGTACGTCGAAAAATCTCATTTCACCTTTAAATTTTGAAATAAATATATTATTACCAATTCCAAATAAATGGAATTCTTTCATCTCAATTCCTCTTTTGGTAGCTTCCTCCCATAAGACTTTTGTTCGGAGACTATCTTTATCATTTAAGGCTGTTGTTACATTACCAAAATGAAGTATTGTTAGAATTTTTATTAGTATTGGACCTATCCACTCTAGTTTATCTTCTGGTACTAGTCTGCCCATCCAGTTAGTCCAATGTTCTATCTTGTCGCTTAGCCAAATTGAAATATAAACGAGCTTGTGATTCACTTGTGCACCTCCGCAATCTACGCAATAATTTTTCTTTTTTTGTTCTGACATATAAAATATATTAACATATTGCGTTATAATAAAAAATACTCCATAAAAACATTCTCGGACTCACTACAC
>JAVHRS010000027.1:0-3582 GCA_036171755.1 Minisyncoccota bacterium | reverse complement strand
GTTGCATGATTATTTGGATCATCCATCGCTAGAAAAGCACTATTTTTAAAGTATTGTTCGAACATTGGGCCCATGGACTCCTTCGTGAAAAGTTTATTAAAAATTGTCATGAGTTCGTTCACTACGAAAGTCTTTTGCTCTGGATATTTCGGGTCGTACTCAAGCATGTTGAGCCCCATCGGACGAGCAGTATAAGCCGGATCAAAATAAATAACGTCATCAATTCTTTCTTTTGGAACATAACTTAAAATATCTTGAATATCACTTCCGTGCGGATCGATAAAACAACACCCATCTCCATTTTTGATATCCTGAGCAATCATATTCTTTAAAATTGTCGTCTTACCTGTTCCCGTCTGTCCGATGACGTACATATGTCGAAGTCTATCTTCGCGACTCATTCGTATTTCCGTATCTTTACCTCTATAACTATTTATACCGAGAAGAATTCCCTCACCTTCCATTTCCATCGGAGCAGGAGCGATGCCAGCCTTTGCAAGCTTGAGTTGTGAAGAAACAATTGTATTCGGAAAGTGAAAAATAGTTGTAAGTTCCTTTAAGTTGAGTGGCATTTTGTATTCATCTGAGAACATTCTGTATGAAAAATTATGAATCAAATTCGCTAAATCTGTTCCCTTGGGGTGATTCCAATTAAAACCATTCCTGTCTGATTCTGTGAATTGATTAAAAGAAGATTCTATCTCAGAAAGTATCTGCTCAGATCTACTTTCTGTCTCTGCGGAAGTCACAATGCGAATATTCGTCGCCATGATCGTACTTTTTAGTTTCTCACCTATATATTCTACAGCTTTATCGTTTACTTTTTTTTCTTTTTCTTTTTTAGGTGCACCAAAGAATAACTGGCTGGCTAAATTTTTAAATTCTTTCGTTACTTGGCGGATCATGCTTGAAGCCGTACGTACTGACATTCCATCCTTTACATCAGCAAGAATTATATGGAATTTCCTTATAATATCATCATCTTCTGGACAAATAGAAAATTGTATAGAGGCACCTTCACCATACTTTTTCAACTTGGTAAAAACATTTAGAATAATGTTTAGTGGATCGTGATCTATCGCATCATAAAGCTTTATCGGGTAAACTTCATGATGAGATAATGTCGCATATGAACCTGAAATATATGCATCATCCCCAAAAATATTATAATCATCTGGAATTTCTGTAATCTTCGCATCTAAATGCACTCCCAATAATTGTTTCTCAAATAATTCTGCTTTGTGGCTTGGAACAGCAACATAAAAAATAAAACTATCTGATCCTTCGGATAAGGCAATCTCTAAGGTGAAGTGATTCCTATTATAATTCTCGCGTCCCTCGCCTATTGAGTGCATACCAGCATAAAACTGCTCCATAGCAGAGAGTAATTCTTTCAAACCTTTTTTATCTTTTTCATTATCCCCTGCATCGGGTAGAGTGATCTCAAAAAGTTTCATATCGAGTGATTTGAAAAGTGGAGTACCTTCTTTAAGTCCTGGAACTTTGTGTATGCTGTACAAATACTGAACCAAAAAGCGGTGAAAATCATCATCCAAATGTGGATTATTCATTTTTGCTATCACAGACAGTGTGTTAGAAATACCCTTATCTAGTAAAATAGCAAGGAGCTCTTCCATCTTATCATCATGCTCCTCAGGCTTTAATCTTAAAACTAAATCCTCAGTTTCTTTCTTACTAATCACTGCACTTTTGTGCATGACATCTTCGGGTTCGAATTTTCTATATTCATGTATTAAATTGCCAGCAATTTGCTCTTTATTCACTTCCTTACCTTGTTCACTTAAAGTTTTCTCACGCTCTGCAATATGAGCACGCAAAAAATCTAGCTCTTCTTGAGCTGATTTAAATTTCGGTGCATTATTCAAATTAAATCCTTCCATAAAACTATTATACCACAACAAAAAATAATATATATATGAAAATACCATGTTCTAGACTAAATATTATAAATTTGTTATAATAAAACTATTATTATAATAAATAATACAAAATATGAGCTACGAAGAAATAAATAAAAAAGTTCAAACTGAGGGATATAATAAGTATAATAATTCTTCTCAATCTAATCTAGGTAGTGATCAAGAAAAAATATCACCTCTTCAGGTTGTAAGAAGTAAAGAGGAGAAAGAAAAAATAAGAAGAAAAGCATTTGAACATCCAATTTCTGATTTAAATTTATCTGAAAAAGAAAGGCTAATAAAAGAGATAAAAGAGACAATATTTAAAAAAGAAGAAAACCCAAAAGATACACCTTACAAAAATAAAACACCTGAACAAATAAATGCCGTTTTTAATTCTCCTATTTCTGGAAAAGAAAAAGATGGTTTATTATCAAGAGTAAAATCTCTCTTTGGGGAGATCAAAAATGGTATAAAAGATATAAATGAAAAAAAATATTATAAAAAGGGAATAAAATATATAAAAGAATTCAAAGATAAAAACAGAGTAGAAGAAATAAAAAAACTAATAGAAGATGACTTTATAAAAGCGAGGGAGACTATTATAACAATAGGAAAGGGTGGTAAATTTAATCCACAAACAGGAGAATATAAAATTCCAAAAAAGACACCTGCAGTAGTTCGAGAAGCTCGTTGGTAATCTAAATTTAAAAACCCCCTCTAAGAGGGGGTTTTTAATATTAATATTTATACGATAGTTAAAATTTCTGCTTCTCCTTCTGTTATAAGAAGAGTGTGTTCAAAGTGAGCACTTCGTGATCCATCGGCAGTTTTAATGGTCCAGTCATCATCTGCAACTGTTATATCATCCTTGCCAATATTTAGCATTGGTTCGATAGCAATGATCATCCCTGGAATTAATTTATGCCCCTTCCCAGCTTTGCCATAATTTGGAATATAAGGGTCCTCATGAATTTTCACTCCTACCCCATGACCAGAAAGCTCGCGTACTATGCCATACTTTCTATTCACAAAAGATTCTATCGCGTGACCAATATCACCCACTGTAGCACCCCCACGAGCAGCCCAAATGCCTATTTCTAGAGCTTTTTGTGTATCAGCGAGTAAACGGCTGTCTTTCTTTGAAATCTTGCCCACGGGCACTGTAGTAGCATGATCAGTAAAAAGTCCTTTATATTTAATACCCAAATCAAGTGAAACAATATCTCCTTCTTTCAATATTCTAGTCTTGGTAGGAATGCCGTGGACTATTTCATTATTCACTGAGATACAGATAGTAGCAGGGAAAGCCTTCGGAGCACCCTCAGGTCTATAATTCAAAAAAGCAGGAATTCCTCCTTCTTTTATTATTAAATCATGTGCATATTTATCAAGTTCAAAAGTCGAAATACCGGGAGCTACTTTCTTGGCAACCTTCATTAATACTTTCGCCAATATCTTTCCCCCTTCTCTTATAATCTCTATTTGTTCTTTTGTTTTTATAATAACTGACATATATTTAATTTTATTTTATCGTTGTACCTATAAAAGATTTACCATCTAGATAATCTTTGAGACTTTTGAAGTCATGACCGGAGATAAAGGCGACTTCCATGCCTTCCTTCTCGGCCATTTCTGAAGCTATCGGATCAAAAGGAGTATT
>JAVHRS010000026.1:0-3639 GCA_036171755.1 Minisyncoccota bacterium | reverse complement strand
ATGTACCTCTACGAAGTGGTAAACCTTAAGGGTAACCTTAAGAATCCCCGGACTTCAGGCCGGGGAGTATGTCAAGGAAACAATGACAAAAGAAAGACAAAGTAAAAATTTATGCTATGGTGTCAACAATTATGACAGCAGAAAAGCTGGCATAAGAAAAAGCTGTCATAAGAAAAAAGCTAATAGTGCTTTTTTCTTTTTTTCATCAATCTCTTGAAGTACCCAATAAGGAGTTTAAAATGAAGGTTATACCAAGTTTAACAGAAGAAGGTTGGATCACTGACAGTAAGAAAATGTTAGATTACATTTTGTCTTATTACATACTATCTGATAGTATGCAGTCTCTTGCCTATCAAAGCAATATTATTAATCTACCAGCAACTTACTATAAGAATATCAATAACCCTGATGGTATGATGACTGATGTAAGACAAGACTTAGAAAAGTTACTTACTAATTACTTTGTAACAATAGATGTTGTCGTTGATATTAAAGAGCTAACATTAAAGTCTTACGCTATACTTATTAAAGTAGCAGTTATAGATAGCGATAATAACAAAGTAGAGTTATCTAAAATCACTGAACTCAATAACAGTAAAAGCAGAAAAGTTATTAGTTTTAGTAATTATGGTTCTGCCCTAGATATGCTTAATGCACTGTAGTTTTTCTAATTTAAAACACTATAGTGTGGACAACATATAACAGAGGTGCACATCATGTCGTTAGAGCAACAAGTCAATAGCGTTAAAGAAATGCTATTTAGAGAAATGGAACAGAGTAAAAATATTGTCTTTTCTGGGATGTTTAATACAGATAACATTAATAAAATACCAGAGAGTTTATTTGTAAGGTATTTCTTGCCGTGTTTTCTAGGTAATGGGTTAAATACAAATTGGGTTATGGAATGGATCAGTATATCTGGTAGTCCTGTGGCCGAAGTAGGAGTTGTTGATGAAAACACAAGAGAATTATTATTTATAGTTCCTAGTATTCTTAACACAAACAATCTGTTCTTAAGTAAATCAGAAGGTGATATTGGTGATATATTTGGTCGATATGATCAAATCAACAGCAACATGCCCACTAGCGGACTAAACTTTCTAGTACAAGCGTTGCAGAGTAAGAATGCTGAATTAATAAGCAAAATTAACTTTAACGATATTAATGCTAGATGGGTTAATATTCTACAAAGGTATAATATTGTTAATAGCATTAATACAAATACAATTACCTCAAATTCAAGTAATATTGATGACCTTTTTGAACTTTAATACTACTAAGGAGATTTAGGTCTCCTTAGTAGTCTACCATTTTTTGAATTAACAGTTATGTGAAAAGGAGAATTTTATGCCAAATGCTATAGGTATTGTGGGGGTAGATGGATCTACTCCGGTATATCAACCAGATGCTCGTTGGACAATGTGGTCTATTCACGAGATATATATGGGTCAAGTTGGCCAAAATAGAGTTATACCTAAAATATCTGATTATGTTATTGAACCAGAAACTGGTACAACTTATATAGTCTCAGCCTTAGATAATATTACATATATTCCAACGCTCTCACCAGTTAATATTCAAAATAGTGTTACAACTGATTCACTGTTATCATCAACAAATGACAATTATAGAATCTATTATGATAAATCAGTTTCACCTTACACTTTAGCAGTAGATGGTTTATTAAGAGTATACTCCTCTACATCATCTTATGCAAGAGTATATCAAGGTAACTTTATAGACCCAAGTAAGATTATCTCTAGAAGATATGATAACAATGGTAACTTTATTGCTGATAGTATTCCTTTAGCTTTAGTTGCTTTTAATAGCCATGATAATTATTCTATTAAGAGTATACCTACATGCAATACATTACAAGAACTCACTGATGGTGAAATTTGCACAGTAGTTGTTTTTGATAATGCTGGTAAAGTGTTAACTAAAGTAAGTTGTATTTTGGAAGAAACTACTTTTGTAGCGCAAGCATATGCCGAACAGAAGTATATTACACAAATCTTCTTAAAGACTCCTTTTATTAATATTTCACAACAAAATGAGATTAATTATCCAGTTAACTTACCAGTTGAGTCTTTTAATCCTATTGGTGTTGTTCAGTATAATGATGCAACTCAAGTAGAATTTCCTGTGGATGGTGATAAGTTTAGACTATATGGTCTAGATCAATTTCTAAGCACAATTATTGGTCACAGAGTACCTTTGGTACTAAGCTACAGAATGGACGCAACTGAGGCCGCTTTAGCAAGTGTACAGAGCGATAATTATTACATTACAAGACCGTACTCTTTAATTGTCAGTAACCCAAATACAAGTTACAACGTTAAATTGTTTATTTATCCAATTTGGGTAGATAATCTAAATGGGTATAGTCTAAAAGCTTATCTAATGAATCTGGACAGAAATCTTCTAATAGATGTAACTGATAAAATAGCTATTTCTACTAATTCTCCAGCATTTAATCCATTAAGATATGGTATTACTCAGCGGATCATTTTCAGCATAGAACTCTCTAATGTTTCTGGCATTTATAATAATTATTTACATGTTCAGACTGTTGATATTGTTCTCAGAGGACCTGCGTCAGACTTGAGTCTAACTAATGTCTGGGAAGTTGGCAGTCAAGTACCTTCAACTGTTCCTTATTTTGGAACTAACTTAAGAACTATAGTTGATCCTACTATTCGTACTAAAGTACGTATTGATAATGGGATTGCTACAGTTGAAGAATTCATTAATAAACTGTATAATACAACAAGTCCTTTATTTAACCCAGTAACAGAAATAGCACCTATTACTCCTACTCATATTGAAATACGCTGGAATAATGCCAATATTATTGTACCTATTTCACAATACACCCAAGAATTTGTGTTTCCTACACCTGTTACACAATATGCTAACATTGATATCATCTTTTTAAAACAAACCTATAGCGGTTATTTACAATTATCGGTTGCTAGCTTAGTAGCGAGGTAATATGTTTAATAGTTTAAAAACATTTTTTCTTAAAACTATATATAGATTTTTAATTATAAAAATTTTTATATTACCAAAATACAGATTAAACCATTATAATAATATCCCACCAACTTTAACATTAAATGTAAAAACTACGCATGGTGTATTTATTTTTAACTACAAAGAAGACCAGAGAAAATCAGGATCTAGAAATAATGATTTGTTTTTTAACACTTTTATGATTAGTTTAAGTGTACCTGAAAATATGGTATTAGCAATTCCAGAACTAGCCAATACGGTTATTGTAGCCGTAAAACTTAAATTAGTTAAAGTCAATCATATAGTGTTAGCAGAAATTTTAACTGATATATACTTAGATAGATTTCTTAAACATGCTAAAAAGTTTTAGTAGATATACCCACTTAGAGTGTTGAGCTCTAAGTGGGTATATTCTTTTTTGCTAAAACCTACGTTTAAGTTTCTTTTCTCTATTGATATTGTCTAGTAATTCACTTACAGATATAGCTTGATTAAAGTTATTAAGTTCACTTGCAAGCTTTCTAATTTTAACCTCTAACTGACGAGCTATAATTGTATTATTTTCTGACTTATACTGCTCAAGTACATCATTAAAGTTACCTTCAAGCTCTATAATTTCTTGTT
>JAVHRS010000025.1:14735-16723 GCA_036171755.1 Minisyncoccota bacterium | reverse complement strand
ATTCTATTTATATAAAAGAGGCAAAGAAAAATAATATTCCGGTTGAGATGGATGTATCTTTATTTGCAAAAACTGCACCAAGGGTAATGATAATAGGAGTGACTGGGACAAGAGGGAAATCTATGACTACGACTCTTATATATGAAATCCTTAAAGCCAATGAAAAATTTTTAAAGAAGAAAGTATATATTGGTGGTAATCTTCGTGGGTTAGCGACGTTGCCATTACTAAAAAAAGTAAAAGATGGAGATATACTAGTATGTGAGCTTGATTCTTGGCAACTTCAAGGGTTCGGAGAGGCAAAAATTTCTCCTTCTATTTCTGTCTTCACGACTTTCATGCCTGATCATATGAATTATTATAAGGATGATATGGAGAAATACTTGAGAGACAAAATAAATATTTTTAAATTTCAAAAGAAAGATGATATATTAATAATCTTGCCAGATATGAAGAAGTGGGTAAAGAAAGAAGAGGTGAAAGGCAAGTTTGTAATTACTAATAGAAAAGAAGTTGATACTTGGAAATTTAATGTGAAGGGGGATCATCATAGGAACAATTTAGCTTGTGCTGTAAGGGTGGCAGAAGTATTAGGAATTCCAGAGTTAAAAATTAAAAAAGTTGTATCAAAATTTAAGGGATTAGAAGGCAGGCTTCAATTACTTAAAACTTATAAAGGTATAAAAATATATAATGATAATAATGCTACGACTCCAGAAGCTACAATCGCTGGGATAGAAGCATTAGCTAATTCGCACAGGTCAGACCTAGGCGAAAGGAAAAGACACCTAGGTCTGACCTGTGCGAAACCTAAAAATTTAATTTTAATTTGTGGTGGAGCTGATAAGGGACTTAACTTAGATAATTTTATAAAGGTTGTAAATGAGAATTGTAAAAGTGTGGTGATGATTCCAGGGACGGGAACAGATAGACTAATTAAGAATTACGAATTAAGAATTAAGAATGAGTTGGGGAAAGATTTGAATGATATAGTAAAGAGTGCTTTGTCTCAAGCAAAAAATGGCGACATAATTCTTTTCTCCCCAGCCTTTGCTTCGTTTGGAATGTTTAATAATGAATATGAACGAAATGATTTATTTATGAAAATAATTAAAGGATTAAAATAATATGGAATTAGATTTAAATACAATTGAAAATGTGCATTTTATAGGGATCGGTGGGATAGGTATCTCGGCTATTGCTCGTATGATGAAGCTTAGAGGTAAGGTAGTGACGGGACAGGATATGCAAGGAGGTGAGATAGTGGATGAGCTTATGAAGCTTGGTATACAGGTAAAAATAGGTCAGTCATATGATAATATTCCAGATGATACTGACTTGATAGTCTATACTATTGCTATTGAATATTATGATCCAGAATTGTTTAAAAAATTAAAATCTTTGGAAGTCGGACTTCCAAAAATAATTAATGTCAAATCTTATCCACAAATGCTCAATATTATAAGTCGTGATAAATATACGATTGCAGTATCAGGAACTCACGGCAAGACGACGACAACCGCAATGATTGCGCAGATTCTAGATGAAGGTGGTAAAAGCCCGACAGTAATAGTAGGAAGTTTAATTAAAAATAAAGATGGCACTCGAACAAATTTTATAGCAGGGGAAAGTAAACCTGCCCGCCCTTATGGAGCTTCGGGAGCAGGCGGGTATCTAGTGGTAGAAGCATGTGAATATAGAAGATCATTTTTAAATATTAATCCGAAAGTTTTAGTAATTACAAATATAGACGAAGATCATTTGGATTATTACAAAGATATAGAAGATATTAAAAATGCATTTCACGCCATGGCAATGAAAGTGCCAGCCGATGGATTTATTGTTTGTAATCCGAACGATAAAAATATTGCAGATGTGCTAAAAGATATAAATGCAAAAGTTATAAATTGGGAAGAATTTTATAATAGTGAATTAAAATTAAAAATTCCAGGAATTCACAATAAGAAGGATGCAGCGGCGGGGGGTGG
>JAVHRS010000025.1:0-14725 GCA_036171755.1 Minisyncoccota bacterium | reverse complement strand
GGCTGTAGCCGCCGCTGCCACTTTGGAAATTTCCAAAGAAGTAGCAGAGAAATATGTTATGAATTTCCCTGGCACATGGCGACGTTTTGAATTTAAAGGAAGACTCTCAAATGGAGTTTTAATTTATGATGATTATGCTCACCATCCTGTAGAAATTACTTCTACCTTAGAAGGCTTTAGAGAATTATATTCTAAAGAAAATGGATGGAATTTAACAATAGTCTTCCAACCACATTTATTTTCTCGCACAAAATTACTTTTAGATGATTTTGCACAAAGTTTTAAAGATGCAGATAAAGTTTTAATTCTACCTATTTATTATGCACGAGAAGTTGATGACGGTACCATTAGTTCAGATATTTTGGCTGCTGAAATTAATAAAAATACTAATAATGCGAAATCATATTCTAGCTTTAAAGAGTTGGGTGAAGATATGGAAGTTCGACTTCCAGATATGGGGGAAAAGGATATAATAGTGACTATGGGTGCCGGAGAAGCATTCAAAGTAGGGGATTTCCTTTTAAAAATATAAATATGTTACAATATAAATAATTATGAAAAAATATTTTCTTTTTCTAATAGTTACATTTTTATTTTTATTATCTTGGAAAGTTTTTGCGGAGACTATTATTAATTCTGGATTCATTCCAGGTCAGATTTGGTATTCTAAAGAATCATTAATTGAAGGAGAAACTGTAAATATATACACTGCTATTTGGAACGGGGAAAAGGATGCAGTATCTGTCAAAGTAGAATTTTATGATAAAAATGTTATTTTGGGTACCAGAGATATTACTATTTCATCTGGGGAATTAAAGGAAGTTTACATTCCTTGGAAAATTACAGCTGGTGACCATTTCATATCTGCAAAAACTCTTTCATCAACAGTGTTGATATCAGGTAAGAAAGAAAAGGTAGTACTCAATCGTACGACAACTGCGAACGACAAGCAGTTTGTACCAGTTCTCATTAAAAATGCTGCAGGAGAAAATGTAAGAGAGACAGATATTTTGAAGAATCAAATAGATAAAGCAAGTAATGATATAGGAAATATTATTCCAGATAATATTAGTACACCTATTACAAATGGATTAGGTATAGTTGATAATTTAAGAAATAATACCTTAGCACAAGTAAATACTATTGTAGAAGCAACTAAAAAAGACATAAGTAAAGTCCTAGGTACATCTACAGAGCCTAAAATTTCTGACAAGATAAACAAGGTAACTAGTACACAAGATGCCATAAAGAAACCTATTGCCTATATAAAACTTTTTTTATTTTCCATCCTTTCTTTTATACTGGGTAGTCGTTTTATCTTTTATTCTCTAATTGCTTTAATTTTATTTTTTATCTTTCGAGGAGTTTATCGTAAAATACGAAATAAATAACCTCCACCTATATGAAAAGGCTAATTTTTAACACATTTCTATTTTTATCCATATTTTTACTACCATGGTGGATAGTGTTAATTTTATCAATTATTGGGTTATTTATATTTACAAGTTTTTATGAGTTTATTATTTCTAATATTATAATATATGTGCTATATTCTGTTCCCCTGAATACATTTTTAAATAAATCTATTTTTGTTTATGCTGGTATCATAATTTTTTATTTAATAGCAGAATATTTGCGTCGTCATATAATTCTATATAAAAATGAAATTCCATATAAAACATAAATATATAAAACGTGATATTGCTCCAGATGAGATATTTCTTGATTCTAAAAACTTGCCTGAGTTCAACACTCAACAATTTGAAGGTAGACTAGAAAAGCCAATACCTAAGAAAACAATTTTTCTAGTTGGATTATCTTTTTTATTTTTATCTTTTATTTTTATCTATAAATTAAGTAATTTACAAATAATAAAAGGAGCAATGTATTTCAAAAAAAGTCAGAATAATACTTTGATGAGGCAGCCTATTTTTGCAGATCGTGGTCTTATATATGATAGAAATGATGTTCTTCTTACTTGGAATTCTTGGAATAAAGATGATTTAAATAAATTTTCATCTCCTATTAGATCTTATATAAAAGATTCTGGTTTTGGCCTTCTCCTTGGTTATGTTAGCTCTCCAGCTAAAGATTCATCAGGACGTTATTGGCAAGATTCTTTTATTGGTAAAGATGGCGTTGAGAAATTTTATGATTCCAATCTTGTTGGTAGTAATGGTGTTCGTATTACAGAAACAGATGTAAAGGGAGTTATTCAATCAGAAAACGTTGTCACACCACCAGTAGCAGGGGAGAATTTAAAACTCTCTGTAGATAGTAGAATACAAAAGAAGATGTATGATTCAATTTCGAATATGGCCCAAAGTGTAGGTTTTATGGGAGGTGCAGGTGTTTTATTGGATATTAAGAATGGAGAAGTATTGGCTATGACAAGTTACCCAGAATATAATAACAATATTCTATCTCTTGGAAATGATAGTAAAACAATAAATGGATATTTTTCTGATAAAAGAAAGGTCTTTTTAAATCGTTCTGTTTCAGGACTCTACAGTCCAGGGTCTATAATTAAACCATTTTTAGGTTATGGTGCACTCGTTGAAAATGTTATATCACCACTTAAAACAATTTTTGCTAATGGAACAATTTCAGTTCCCAATCCATACTTCCCTGACAAGAAAACAATATTTAAAGATCATGGAACTTTTGGTAATATAGACATGAGAAAGGCTATTGCAATTTCATCTGATATTTATTTTTATGAAATCGGAGGAGGGTTTGAAAGTCAAAAAGGACTTGGAATTTTAAATATTGATAAATATTCAAAAATGTTTGGTATTGGAGCAGAAACTGGAATTAATGTTAATGGAGAAAAGTCTGGTACAATTCCAACTCCCGAATGGAAAGCCAAAACTTTTAAAGGTGATCCATGGCGAGTCGGTGATACCTATAACACAGCTATTGGTCAGTATGGTTTTCAGGTGACTCCTATTCAGATGGCACGAGCTGTGGCAGGTATTGCAAATAATGGAGTAATTTATACTCCTCATGTTACATTGGCTGATAAGATATTTTCAACATCAGAAGTTATTTTAATTGATGTAAATAAGATGACTATAGTAAAAGAGGGTATGAGAATGGCCGTAACAGAAGGAACTAGTACGGCTCTAAATATTGCATCTGTAGAAGTGGCAGCTAAGTCTGGTACGGCTCAGGTAGGTCTTGGAAACACGAATACAAACTCTTGGATAATAGGATTTTTCCCTTATGATAATCCTAAGTATTCCTTTGTTTTAGTTATGGAGCGAGGACCTAAAGCTGCTTCAGGAAATGCTACCAGAGTTATGAGTGAAGTTATAGATTATATGAGTGTCTATACACCAGAGTATTTTAAATAAATTAGTCCAGAAATCTTTGACTTATTCATTATAAATTGTTAGAATCTTAAACTATATGGAGGAAATAAATTATATAACAGAAGAGAAAAAACACTCATTACAAGAAGAACTTAAGCATTTAAAAACCTTTAAAAGAAAGGAGATTTTAGAATCTTTAGAAGCCGCTAAGGCCTTGGGGGATTTATCTGAAAATGCTGAATATCACCAAGCTCGTGAAGATCAGGGTAAAACCGAGGATCGTATTAACCAGATAGAGTATATGCTTCAATCTTCAGTTATAGTGAAAAAGCACCAGAGCTCAAAAGTTGAGATAGGAACAACTGTAATAGTAAATAAAGAAGGGAATAAGGATTATATTACTTATAGTATTGTCGGAGCTGAAGAAGCAGATATGGTTCACAATAAAATTTCAAATAAATCACCTCTTGGTGAAGCTCTATTTGGTAAGAAGAAAGGAGACGTTATTTCTATTAAAACCCCCAAAGGACTAGCCAAATACACTCTAATTGATATACAATAGGAGTATGGCATCTATTGAAGAATTACGCATTGCGAGATTTACTAAAATTACTAAATTAAAAGAAGCGGGTATGGATTCGTATCCTTCTTCTATTAAACGTGATTACTCAATTAAATATATTAAAGCAGCATTTGAAGATCTTGCTCCTGTCTCAGAGGACAAAAGTATTTCTATTGTTGGTAGAGTAATAGTTGTACGAGGTCAAGGGTCTATTTTGTTTGTTGTTTTACAAGATGGAAATGAGAGATTTCAAGCTGTACTTAAAAAAGATTCCTTAGAAGAAAAATTATTTAATCTATTTGTTGACACTGTTGATAATGGAGATTTTATTTCTGTAACAGGCTCATTATTTATTACGGGGAGGGGAGAACAGAGTATTTTAATAAAAGATTGGCAAATGGCTACCAAAGCCCTTCTTCCTTTACCTGATAAATGGCATGGCTTGCAAGATATAGAAGAGATTTATCGAAAGAGATACCTCGATGTACTCATGGACCAAGAGACTTATAATCGCTTTGTAATTCGTTCACAAGTCATAAAGTATATACGTGAATTTTTTGATAATAAAAATTTTCTAGAAGTTGAAACTCCAATTTTACAAAATGAAGCTGGAGGAGCTATGGCGAAAGTTTTTGAGACGCACCATAATGACTATGATATGCCTATGGTTCTTCGTATCGCGCTCGAGCTTGAGCATAAAATGCTTATGGTAGGTGGATATGAAAGAGTGTATGAAATAGGTAAAACTTTTAGAAATGAAGGATCGGATCCAACTCATTTACAAGAATTTACGATGCTTGAATGGTATGCTGCATATCAAACACTTGAGACGAATATGGAATGGACTGAGGAACTTATAAAATCTATTGCAAAAAATTTGATAGGAAAGATTATCTTTAAAGTTTATGATAATAATAGTAATGAAGTTGATGTGGATCTCGATGTAGAATGGCCTAGAATTACTTTTGGAGAACTCTTGAAAAAAGATGCAAATATAGATATAGAGACTATTACCTTAGAAGCTGCTCGAATAGAAGCTTTAAAGTGGGGAGTAAAAGAAGATGAAGTAAAAAAATTAGGAAGAGGTAATTTACTTGATAAGATTTATAAAAAATGTTCAAGAGACAAGATTATTAATCCTACTTTTGTGACAGATTTCCCAGGAGATTTAAAGCCACTTGCACAGCAGAATAAAAATGGTACAGCAAAAGTTTGCCAACTTATAATCGCTGGAGCTGAAATTACAAATCAATATGCGGAACTTGTGAATCCTGTGATACAGAGAGAATTGCTTGTATCTCAGGGTAAAGAAAAAGAAAATGGAGATGAGGAGGCTATGGGTGTGAATGAAGATTTTCTTACAGCTATGGAGCACGGTATGCCACCTATGACAGGTTTTGGGATGGGTATAGACCGCCTAGTAGCTATCTTTACTGAACAAAAGAATCTCCGTGATGTTATATTCTTCCCCATAATGAAACCAAGAGAATAAATAAAAGTAAAAAGCACAAAAAAACTATGTAATTACATAGTTTTTTTGTGCTAAAGTTATCCACAGGTAAAGTGGGATTAGGGTATTGCATTGTGGGATGGAGTGGTTTATAATAGAAGCAAGTGGGATAAAGTGGTAAATTAGTTTTTAATCTTGTCTCACAAATTTATTATGCTCATAGGAGAATATACTCACACATTAGATGATAAAAACAGAATGTCATTACCTGTCAAATTCCGAAAGGAGATGGGCAAGAGTATTGTTGTTGCTCCAGGACTTGATAATTGTCTTTCAATTTTTACGACGAAAGAATGGCAAAAAGTTTCTGCTAAATTATCCAGTTCATCGATGCTCACAACAGATAATAGAAGTTTCTCGAGATTTATGTTTGGTCAGGCTGTAATTGTAGATGTAGATGCCAATGGCCGAATACTAATCCCGGAAAATTTAAAAATACGATCCAATCTTGCAACCAAGGTGGTTGTTATCGGTGTGCAGAATCGTGCAGAAATCTGGAACGAAAAAGCTTGGAACAATTACAAGAAAGTTGTTGAGACACAGGCTGACGCCCTCGCTGATAAATTAGGGCAGATAGGAGTTCTTTAATATGACACATATACCAGTATTGAGAGATGAATCTATAGATGGTCTTCTCATCAAAAAAGGAGACATTGTAGTAGATGGAACTTTAGGCGGTGGAGGACATACTTTTAAAATGATCAAACGCTACGGTGATAGTATTAAAATCATTGGCCTTGACCTTGATATAGATGCAAAAAGTAGAACTAAAATTCTAATAGGTGATACGCCTTCCGATTTTGTTTTTGCAAATAGTGGATTCCAATATATTGATAAAGTTCTAATAGATTTGAAGATCGAAAAAGTAGATGGAATATTGCTCGACTTGGGTATAAGTTCATTCCAACTAGAAGTCGCAGGAAGGGGATTCTCATTTTTGAAAGATGAACCACTTTTGATGACTATGAAGAAGAATCTTACAGATGAGGACATAACCGCTAAAGAAATAGTAAATACTTGGGATGAGGAGAATATAGCAGACATCATTTATGGTTTTGGTGAAGAAAAGTATTCACGAAAGATAGCCAAGAAGATAATAGAAGCAAGAAAAGAAAAAGAGATAGAGACCACATTTGATTTAGTAAAGATTATACAAGATGCAGTCGGAGGATATTATAAAGGTTTACGAATCCACCCAGCCACACGTACCTTCCAAGCATTACGCATAGCTACAAATAGTGAACTTTCAAATTTAGAGGAAGTTTTAGATAAAGGATTTAATTGTTTAAAGAAAGGAGGGCATATGTCAATTATTAGTTTCCATAGCTTAGAAGATAGGATTGTGAAAAGGGCCTTTGTAGGATTGAAAGAAAAAGGATTAGCGAAAATTATAAATAAAAAGCCAATAATACCGACAGTAGAAGAATTAAAATCAAATCCTCGTTCACGTAGTGCTAAATTAAGATTATTAGAAAAAATATAATATAAAACAAAATATGAGCAAAACAAAAGCAATAGCAAATGATATAGTAGTAAACACAAAAACACAGAGAGTTTTGTTTAATATACTTTTTGGCTCTCTTTTATCTTTTTTTATTGTTTATGTATATATTATAGGATCTATTACTTTTAATATTATTGCTCGTAAATCACTTGAGAATACTCAGAGAATCCTAAGTAGTAATATAAGTAATTTAGAATTAACTTATTTAAGTAACATAAATGAAGTGAATAAAACACGAGCAGAATCGTTAGGATTCGTAGATACAAAATCAAACATTTTTGCTACTAGATCTATTACTCATGTTGCTATACGCTAATGAATCTCTCATCATTCCACTCTCGAATAATAATAGTATCAATTTGTATTTTCTTCTTTGCTAGTATATTAATAGGGAAACTTTTTTATATTCAGATAGTACATAAGAATTTATATATAAACAAAGCTGATAGGCAGTATTCTACCCCCACCAGTAATATTTTTGATCGTGGATCAATCTTTTTTACCAAGAAGGATGGTTCACTAGTTGCCGGAGCAACTATCTCATCTGGATTTAAGATTGCAATTAATGCAAAGAATATAGTTGATGTAGAAATGATTTATCAAACCCTCGACCCATATATGGAAATGGATCACGATACTTTTATTTTAAAAGCAAATAAAAAAACTGATCCATACGAAGAAGTTGCTTTTCATTTAACAAAAGAGCAGGTAACAGAAATAGATAATTTAAAACTTCCTGGAATTTCTATATATAAAGATAATTGGAGATTTTATCCAGGTGAGACTCTATCTTCACACACACTCGGATTTTTAGCTTATAAAGGAGATGACAAAGTGGGGCAATATGGTCTCGAACGTTTTTATAATGATATTTTATCAAAACCAAAAGATGATACTTATGTGA
This sequence comes from Minisyncoccota bacterium, assembly GCA_036171755.1. Lineage (GTDB taxonomy): Bacteria > Patescibacteriota > Minisyncoccia > Phycocordibacterales > UBA9973 > UBA8515. The sequence goes on along the minus strand of JAVHRS010000025.1, from coordinate 6,931 downwards.
ATTTTTTTGCGGAAGTATTTTCAAATATTAAAAATTCAGTTTTAAATGTAAAAAAACAAGGTGATATTGTAACTACAATAGAACCCGCAGTACAAAATACATTAGAATCTGAGTTGAAAAGTGCTTTTTCAAAATGGAATGCAGATATTGCTGGTGGAATAGTTATGAATCCACAAACAGGAGAAATATATGCGATAGCAGGAATGCCTGATTTTGATTTAAATAAATTCGGCGAAGTCAAAAATTCAAGTGTATATAGAAATATATTAGTTGAAGATGTTTTAGAATTTGGCTCAGTTATAAAACCGCTTGTAATGTCAGCAGCATTGGACGCCGGGGTAGTTACACCAGAGACGACGTATCTTGATAAGGGTGTTGTAACAGTTGATAAAAAAGATATTTATAATTTTGATAAAAAAGGACGAGGCACTGTCTCTATGCAGTCGGTGCTAGATCAATCATTGAATACAGGAATGGTTTTCACTGAGAGTAAATTGGGTCACGATAAATTTCGCACATATATGAAGTCTTATGGGATAGGAGAGAAGACTCTGATAGATTTACCAAATGAGACGAGTGGATTAATTAAGAACTTGGATAGTCCTAGAAATATAGAATATGCCAATGCTTCTTTTGGACAAGGTATAGCCCTTACTCCTATTGAAGCAGCGCGAGCCTTCTCAATAATAGCTAATGGTGGTAATATAATAACGCCGCATTTAATCAAACAGATTAGGTATAATGATGGGACTTATGAAAATAAAGACTATCCACAAACATCCTCTCTTATAATAAAAAAGGAGACGTCTGTAACTATTTCTAAGATGTTGGCACATGTTTTTGAAGCATATGATAGCGGTGCACACAAATTTGAACATTATACTGTAGCTGCAAAGACAGGAACTGCTCAAGTTGCCATGGAAAAGGGAGGAGGATACTATACTGATCGCCATACACACTCATTCTTTGGATATTTTCCAGCTTATGACCCACAGTTCCTAGTATTTCTTTTTTTAAAGAATCCTAAAGGAGTACAGTATGCATCACAGAGTTTGATTCCACCATTTATGAATATAACAAAGTTTTTATTAAATTATTACAACGTACCACCAGATCGCTAAAATGAAAAATTTATTCAAAAAAATAATAGTCAGTATACTCACTTGGCAAGCTAGAATTGTTCTTAAAAAGTATAAACCGAAAATTATTGCCATTACAGGTTCAGTAGGGAAGACTTCCACAAAGGATGCTATTTTTACAGTACTCTCTAAATTTAAAACAGTCAGAAAAAGTGAAAAGAGTTTTAATAGCGAGATAGGTTTACCCCTTACTATCTTAGGGATACCAAACGGTTGGAGTAATTCCATTATATGGATTGAAAATATAGTGCGTGGTTTTTCTTTGATTATATTTAAAAAATCTTATCCAGAATATTTAATATTAGAAGTTGGTGTAGGGAAGCCCGGTGATATAAAGAAGAATGTTGCTCCATGGCTTGTACCTGATATTGTCGTCATTACTCGCTTTCCAGATAAACCTGTACATGTAGAATTCTTTGGTAGTGTAGATAAAATTATTGAAGAGAAAAGTGCTTTAGCTTTTGCTCTAAAAAAAGATGGTTTACTGATTCTAAATCATGACGACGAGAAAGTTTATGCGATTCATACTAAAGCGAATCGTCGCACTGTGTCTTATGGTATGAACAATAATGCGACTTATAAAGCAACCTATACTTCCTATATCAATACAACAGACACAAATGGATATGAAATTACTCGTGGTATAAGCTTCAAGCTTGAGCATGATGGGCATACTTTTCCAATAATATTACCCAACATAATAGGTATGCATTATATTGATTCAGTTTTAGCAGCACTTGCTTGCGCGATCGAGCTTGGTTGTGATTTACTTTTGTCTATTAGTTATATAAGTGAATATAATACTCCTCCTGGGAGACTTTCTTTGATTGAAGGTATAAATAATTCTACTATTATAGATGATACTTACAATTCTTCACCTGTCGCTTTAGCTGTAGCGATAGATACACTAGATGCTTTAAATGGATCACGTAAGATAGCTGTCATAGGTGATATGCTTGAGCTAGGTAAATATACAAAAGATGAGCATATACATGCAGGTGAAATCCTTGCTGATAAAGTAGAGATACTACTATCAGTAGGCCCTAGATCGAAAGATATAGCCATAGGAGCGATAGATAATGGTTTTAATAAGGATTATATACATAGCTTCGATAACGCTGTCTCAGCGGGTGAATTCTTGAAAGAGATAATTAAGGAAGGTGACTTGATCTTAGTGAAAGGATCACAAGGTCTTCGTATGGAGAAAGTAGTAGAAATGATAATGCTAAATCCTAAAGATAGAAGTCAGCTTCTATGTCGTCAGGAGAAAGAATGGCAAAATAGGTAATTTGCATATGTTTTGTATTATGCTATTATGAAAAAAAAATTTGTAATATGGCTAACGTAATTTTCAGGATTAAACATCCTGTTTCCAGAGTTGACTCTCTGGAAAAAATAAAAAACCATTTTGGGTTTTTAAAAAACAACACACATAAACATGTTGTTGATTTAAATAACAAATGGTTTAAAAAAAGTAAAAAGGATGTATGTTTTATGTCCTTAATTCTTAATTTTGCTCCATGTGTGTATTTTTTGCATGGAAAAATGAAAATCAAGAAAAAATTTATAGTTATAGAGGGAAGTATTTCAACACTTTCCACTAGGGTTGAAATGCGAATTTCTTCATTATTAAAGCACAGGCTTAAAAAAGTCTTGTGTTAATTAAAAAAATTCCCGACTATGTTGGGTATTTTTTTTATTAAATTTTATTTTTTAATACTAAATATTATATTATATAAGGTGGTTTGGGATTTTAAGATTGGTAATTACTTTATTATGAAATTTGAATTTTCTGAAAATACTATAAAAGAAATATAATCTGGTAAATTTAATGACTATTTTTTAATATATTTATCTGCCAATATGTAATAAAAAAATAAAACCTACCAGTTGATAGCTCTGGGCATGTTTACTCTAGGGGGTGCATTTTTTAAGTTATAGTGATATATTTACATTTTCATACATATTTTATATAATAAATACATGTCTTTAGAAAATAAATTGTCTCAAATATCTAATCAAATTAGAGAAAATAAGGAAAATGAAAGTAAAAAGCTTCAAGAAGAAAATCTTGAGCCAATTCGTTTGAATATTAAAGAACTTGAAAAAACAAAGTTTCAACTCGAGTTAATTCTTGATTCTTTGAAATTAAAATCTGGAAAAGATTCTGGTATAGGAATGCGAGAATATTCCACAAAAACAGAAAATGAATTTAAGGAAGAAAATATTCGACTTGATAAATTAATAGATAAAAATCAGGAAACATTAAAAACTATCGGAGTTGAAAACAAAGACCAGCTTTTAGAAAATTCAGATTTTTCGGGAGATGAAGAAATAATTAGTTATAAAAAATCTAAGGGACAAAAAGAAAATCTAGAATTATCAGATTCTGTACTTAAAGAAAGATTATTATCACTTGGAATGACTATTAACCAAGAAAATTTTTCATATGATTTAGCTGAAAAAATGTTACAAGAAAAAATAGAACAAGTAAATAAAGAACTTGCTTTGGAAAAAGCAAAAACACCCGAAGGGAAAGAAGAACTAAAAGAAGAATTGCTTCAATATTTTAATAAAGAAATACCGAGCTTCTCTTTTTCTAAAGCAAAGAATTTTGATCATTATAATAAAAACTATGTTTTAGATTTAGGTAGATATAATCGTATTGAGTTTGATGAGAATCGAATAATAAAGGGAGATACTCCAGGGTCTTTTTCTACGGGAGAATGGGAAAAAATAGAAGAAAAGTACCCATATGATGTAATAAGAGAGGCAATGAAGGAAGCTTTTGAAAAGAAAATTGGTAGTTCTTCGTATTCATATGATTTATCTGGATCATATGATCGTGAGACAAAAGAATTGAAAGAATATAAAGAAATGATACAATTAAAATTTTTGCCGATGGCAAAAAACATGATAGATATTAAATTTAGAAATAATGAACTTAGATATAAGGCAAAAATACAAGGGTTAGGTAATAATATTGGTAGCATAAAAGATGTTGAGAATATTATTAAAAACTTAGAGTCAGATAAAAAAGAAGCCGAGAGAATCCTCGGGGAAATCATAAGAATTGAGACTGAATTACCTAATGAGGGAGTAATCTTAAGTGGAACATATATAGAGGTTCCTTCTGTTTTGAAAGAATATAATGAATTTAGAAAAGAAACAGATGAAAAAATTAAACGATTAAAAGATGTAATATGGGAGATACAGAAACTTGAAACAAACAAACCAAAACTTTTTGGAAAAGAAAAGTGGAATATTAGTTTAAATAAATTGATTCAAGAAAAAGGAGAATTAGAGAAAAGAACCGATAGCAAATGGACCCAAGAAGAGAATAATAAATTATATGAAAAAGCTTGTTTTTATATTCCAACTAAAGAATATTCAAAGATTGAAAAAATTATAAAAGAACAACCTAAAACTCAAGGTAATTCTAAGGAGATTTTCAATGGTTTAAAAGTAAAATTAAACGATATAGCAAATAAAGAAATTCCTGAATCAGCTCTAAAACTTTATGAGGAGTTTAGTGATTTAATAGAGAAAAAGTAAATTTATTTTAATAATTATGATAAGCCATTTTGGAAAGTAGCAAGAATGGTTCTTGCTACACCAATAATACTTGGCGATTCTTTATCATGATTTTTTTGACATTGCTATAATTTTCTATTTAGCGCTGCATACTGGGCATGTTTCACCTTCCTTGTGATTATGTTCCATCTTTTCCATTTTAGATGGGGTAGCTTTCCTTTCTGCGCCACAGCATGTTCCTGGAGTACCTTCTGATTTTGAACCACACATTGTACATTTATATTCTTTGTTCATATATTTTATTTAATTATTATGTTATTTTTATTAATGCTTGATGATTACTATTTATTTCACAACCACAGTTCCTACTGCACTCGGGTTTAGGTGATTGTGATAACCCTATGAGCCAACTTTTGTGAATGTAAACGTAAACTCTTTTTGTCCACGTGCTGATGTCTTATATTGATCAAATTCAGGATAGATGGTATGGGTCGGATGAGGATTTGAAGCGACTGACATACTACTAGAATTATTATTGATAAACGTTATTGAGTCACCATTGTTTATCGTTACCATACTTGGAGAAAAGCTTGTCCCGTCGTATGTGACAGTGACAGTTTTAGGAGTTGGGGCTGTCTGTGTTACTGTTACTGGGGTTTTTTCAATATTTGTATTGGCTGTAGAGGGAACTGTATTATTTATTATTGGGGTCACATTTTGCCTATTACCACCTATTAGAAACCAACCCCCTGCTAGCGCAACAATCACTACTATTACCATCATCATCTTATCATGTATACACATTCCTTCTTTTTCTTTGCAACCATTTATTGGACATACTTTAGCCATATTGTTTTTTAATTAATTTAATAATTTCTAATAATTATCGACTTTTACTATTATCTATTTTCTTTCATTAACTTAGCTAAACGAATTGGCATCATCATTGATTTCATGTTTTGCATATATTTTTTATAATTAATTAATAATTAAGCGATGGCGAGCATCTGTTTCAATGTCGACTCATTGAAACCTACTATCATTTCGTTATCAATAAAAATAACCGGGACGCCCATTTACCCGCTTTTTTCTATCATTTCCGCACGCTTGGCCTGGTCTGTGGAAACATCATAATCTGTGAACGCTATATTGTTCTTTTTAAAGAATTCTTTGGCCACGTGGCAGAAGTGGCATGTGGGGGTAGAATAAATTGTTACGTTTTTCATTTGTCTATTTTAGATTAAACTGATAATTTATTATTTTAATAACTTGATTACTCCAATAATCTTCTTTGTCATAGGTGAAGATGTAAGCATATAACACATAGATTGTCCCATGCGCATACTATGAACCACCCCACGTCCTTCCAAATAGGATAACTGGTGTGATGCAAGCGATTGAGAAATACCGACCTCTTCTGCTATTTCACTTACACAGAAGTCCTTTTTTGTTCCTGACAATAAAGATACTATGGCAAACCTGTTCGGATTGCATAAAATCTTTATTACCATCATTGCTACTTGCATATTATTCATGTTATTTGGTATAATATTACTATTAATGTATGAAGATGTGTTCATACATTAATATAATATTACGAGATAAAGTTATTGTCAATTAAGATTTACTGTTAGTCCACAGGAATTCTTAATTGTCAACTAGTCCGTAATGGTATTTATTAAATTAAACACATAGGAATTTATTTATGAATATATTATTACTTGCAGGGAGAATTATGTTTGGTGCTTATTTTGCGATGATGGGTATGATGCATTTTAAGAATCTAAAAATGATGAAGGGTTATGCCACTTCAAAAGGTATCCCTCTCCCGGGTCTCGCAGTTATTGTATCTGGAATGATGATTATACTTGGAGGTCTTGGAGTTATTTTTGGACAGTATATACAAATATCTCTAGCTTTTATTGCTCTTTTTCTTATGGTAATTACTCCCGTAATGCATAATTTCTGGAAAGAAACAGATCTAAATAAAAAAATGTCTGAGATGCAACACTTCCTAAAAAATATGACTATGTTTGGAGCATCTATAGCTCTCTTGGCTCTATCTTTTGGTCTCTAAATATGAACTCTCATGATCACAAAGATGGCGGTCAACTTGATTATGACTATATAACTGATGGTATTTTTATGGTGTAGAAAGAACCATTCTTGCTACACCAGGAGATTTACAGAATTTAGTATAAAACTTACTACTTGACAAGTAGGGTATTAGTGTGATACAATATACATGAATTTAGCTC
>JAVHRS010000024.1:1660-4078 GCA_036171755.1 Minisyncoccota bacterium | reverse complement strand
TATAATCGTTTGTTTTTAGATTTTTTGAATAGCTTCTCTCGAAATACACACAATAAAATTCTGCTGAATTTTTTGCGTGGTGAGTCCGAGAATATTCTTATGGAGCGCTTTTTTGCAGAGAGAAATTGTGATATAATATACGCATATATGGCGAAAAAAGATGAAGAATTTGAAGACGAAGAAGAACCAACAAAAAGAAAAAAATCTAGCAAGAATAATAGGCGTAAAGTTACACTAAAAGAAGAAACTACAGAGAGCCTCTGGGGTATCCTATTCCTCGTTTTGGGATTGTTAATTTTATTATCAATTTTTAAATTAGCGGGAGTTGCCGGAAATTTCATTTATAAAATACTGAACTCATTTTTTGGTTTTGGATACTACTTGCTACCTATCATTCTCGGTATCATCGGCGTTTCTTTTATGAGGAAAGGAATGTTTTGGATCGCTCGTATCCATGCTATCATGTCCATCACTCTCCTACTTTCTACTCTCGGTATTATAGATATCGCAGCGAACGGTGCAGAAGCATCTACTGTATTTACTTATGGAGGAATTCTCGGAAGTATGGTGGCTTGGCCATTCGTAAAACTCTTCGGAGTTTATGGAGGAATACTTCTCCTCGGTACCATACTCATAGTCTCACTACTCGTACTCTTTAATGAGAAGCCCAACTTACTCTCACTCTGGAGAAGATTGAAAGAATTCATGACGAAGGATATCAAGATTCCTTCACCCCTTTCACCCCTCAGTCGCGATGCGACAGCTCCCATTCACAGTGGAGCAGAAGAAGCTATGAAGGCTGTCAAAGAAGATGATGAGGATTTGGAATACAGCGAAGATGCAATCAAATCCGAAAAAGAAGAAAAGCTTTCCCCAAAGAAAAAGTTCCGCACGAACTACGTCCCTCCCCCACTTGGACTCCTAGAGAAAGATAAAGGCAAGCCCAACATTGGCGACATGAAAGGCAACACAAATATAATTCAGAGAACACTTCTAAACTTCGGAATTCCTGTGGAGATGGATGAGGTGACTGTCGGGCCGACAGTCACCCGCTATGCATTGAAGCCCGCGCAGGGTGTGAAGCTCTCACGCATAGTTGGACTTCAAAATGACCTCGCGCTCGCACTCGCTGCCCACCCTATCCGCATCGAAGCACCGATCCCCGGCAAGTCACTCGTCGGAATCGAGATTCCAAATAAAATAAAATCCATCGTCGGACTTGCAACTCTGCTCTCGGATGATAAATTCCAAAATTCTCCAAAGCCACTCACTGTCGCCCTCGGACGTGGACTCTCCGGCAAGGCTGTCTTTGGTAATCTTGCGAAAATGCCGCATGCCCTCATCGCCGGGACGACTGGTTCCGGAAAGTCAGTAACTATCCATACCATCATCACTTCACTACTATATAGAAACGGACCAGAGGATATGAAGCTCATCATGGTGGATCCAAAGCGCGTGGAGCTCACTCTGTACAACAAGATCCCCCATCTACTCACTGACGTGATCACTGATCCAAAGAAAACAATCCTCGCTCTCAAATGGGCAGCAAAAGAAATGGACCGTCGATACGACGTACTCCAAGCTGAAGCCGTCCGTGACATAGAATCCTACCACTCGACAGTCTATGCGAAAGCTAAAGAAGGCGAAGCTGAAAGAATGCCTTATATCGTGATAGTCATCGATGAACTCGCCGACATAATGCAAGCCTATCCAAGAGAGCTCGAAAGTGCTATCGTCCGCCTCGCCCAGATGTCTCGTGCTGTCGGTATACATCTCGTCCTCTCCACACAGCGTCCATCGGTGAACGTCATTACAGGACTCATCAAAGCCAATGTTCCTACCCGTATCGCCTTGCAGGTGTCATCACAAATAGATTCGAGAACGATATTAGATCAGGGAGGCGCCGAGAAGCTCCTCGGCGCCGGTGATATGCTCTACGCGAGTGGAGAAATGAGTCAGCCAGAACGTCTACAAAGTGCCTTCATCTCGGAAGACGAAGTGAAGCGAGTGGTAGAATATTTGAAGAATGCATATATGGATGAGATACCAGACCAGATAATCCTCTCGGGGAATATAGAGAAAGGTAATAGCCTCTTCAGCGATAGTATGGAAAGTGACGACGGAGCCGACGACCTATATGAAGAAGCTAGAGATATAGTAATAAGAGACCAGAAAGCCTCGACTTCGTACCTACAGAGAAAACTCGGCATCGGATACGCCAGAAGTGCCAAGCTGATAGACATGCTAGAAGACCACAATATCATCGGACCTGGGAATGGCGCCAAGCCGAGAGAAGTGCTTGAAAAGCCTATGGATCATACGGACAGCATTGTAATTAGTGACTAGTAAGCTAGTGACTAGGTTCTAGTAGAATGCGAATGGAATATGATATAATCAAACTAATCACTAGAAACTAAT
>JAVHRS010000024.1:0-1560 GCA_036171755.1 Minisyncoccota bacterium | reverse complement strand
AAACTAATCACTAGAAACTAATTTAGGATGAAAGAAATAAAAAATAAAAATATAAAATGGTGGTTGGGGATCGCTTCGTGCGTTGCTCTTTTCACCATCATTGGAATTTTTTCTTATTTTAAAATGTCTTTTATTTTAAATGGCGTACAGATAATAGCAAACATAGAACAAGGAGATAATACTCCCCTCGCGACTATCATAGGCAAAGCACAAAATGCAACTTATATAAGTCTGAATGGCAGAGAAATATATATAGATAAAGATGGGAGTTTCTCGGAGAAAATAGTTTTAATTCCTGGATTCTCAGTCATTACAATAGATGCGACGGATAAATTTGGAAAAAGTAAAGAGAAAAAATTTAAATTGGTTTATAAGGAAGGGTCGCCACTGGTCGCAATGTTAATTAATTAAAAATAAATAAAAGCTTCACAAATTATATTCTAAAAAAAGTCCTCGGACGAGGGAGGAGAGGTGCCAGACTAGTTTTTTATAAAATAATTTGTTTCGCTTTAAATACATGATAAAAAAAGCAAAAAAGGCTCCAAAGGAAATTGGAGGAGAAATAGAAGATACAATTAGATCCATTCAGAGCAAATTTGGTGAGGGTGCAATAATGAAGCTCGGAGATGCTCCAAAAGTAGATATAGATGTAATCCCTACTGGATCAATCGGACTCGACATGGCGCTCGGTGTCGGTGGAGTACCACGCGGACGAATGATAGAAATATTTGGACCAGAATCTTCAGGTAAGACTACTCTTGCACTTCATATAGTAGCTGAAGCTCAAAAGAAAGGTGGCGTCTGTGCTTATATCGATGCAGAGCATGCTATGGATCCAGATTATGCAAGTAAGCTCGGTGTAAATATAAAAGAGCTTCTCATATCACAGCCAGACAATGGTGAGCAAGCGCTTGAAATAACAGAGAGTCTCATACGCTCAGGTAAAATAGATGTTGTTGTCATAGACTCTGTCGCAGCACTCACCCCAAGAGATGAGATCGAGGGAGATATGGGTCAATCCCATGTAGGCAAGCAGGCCCGCCTCATGTCACAAGCACTCCGTAAAATAACAGCCATAGTTCATAATTCAAAAACAGTGGTAATATTCATCAACCAGATCCGTATGCAAATCGGAATAATGTTCGGTAATCCAGAAACTACACCAGGGGGTAAAGCCTTGAAATTTTATACAACTATCAGACTTGATATCAGGAGAATCGCCCAGATAAAAAAAGGCGAGGAAGTCGTCGGGAGTCGTACTCGTGTAAAAGTAGTGAAAAATAAAGTTGCAGCGCCATTCAAACAGACAGAATTCGATATACTCTACGGAGAAGGAATCTCACGCGAGGGGGAAATAATGGCTCTCGGAGAAAAGCTTGGAATCATCAACAAGACGAGTGGGGCAATCTTCTCATATCTTGGAACTGCTAAACAAAAAGAGAAAGGAGGATTCGAAGAGATAAAGCTAGGGCGTGGATATGATGCGGCGAGAACTTTCCTAATGAATAATAAAAAACTTTCAGAAGAAATATTAAAAGAAGTGAGGAATAGATTCGGGGA
>JAVHRS010000023.1:0-4150 GCA_036171755.1 Minisyncoccota bacterium | reverse complement strand
TTATTTTCTCAACATTTTTACAAGTCCATCTATTACTTCTTTTACTGATTTATCATCATATAGAGATAATGTGTATACTAGTCTACCAAGCTTCTCAAACTTATTTTTGATTTTTTCTATTTCTCTCTTATCTTCTATGAGGTCAGTTTTAGTTAAAATGATTATCTCTTCCTTCTCTGTTAGTAGCGGATTATAGTTCTCTAGCTCTTTACGAATATTTTTATAAATGGCCATAGGGTCATCATTCTCTAGAGACACAAGATGTGCTATCATCTTAGTCCTTTTTATATGGCGAAGGAATTTAATACCTAGCCCCTTCCCCTCTGAAGCGCCTTCAATAAGACCCGGAATATCCGCTATTACAAAACCAAAAAAGTCTCCTAGGTTTGGATCCAGAGTTGTGAACTGATAACTACCTATCTTTGCGGATGCATTTGTGACTGCATTCAAAAGTGAGGATTTACCTGCATTAGGTAAACCAACTAATCCAACATCTGCAAAAAGTTCAAGTTCTATTTTGAAATTACCCTGTTCTCCCATTTTACCCTTAGTAGCTTTTGTAGGAGTAGTGTTTGTAGAAGTTTTGAATTGTTCATTACCAAAACCACCAAGACCACCTTTTAATAAAAGTTCTTTTTGACCAACTTCTTCTAAAGATACAGAAGCTCCACTTTCAACATTTGTAATAATTGAACCTATGGGAAGCTCTATTATCAAATCTTTGCCATCTTTTCCATGACGACTTCCACCAGCACCAGGTTCTCCATCATTCCCTCTCCATTCTTTATTGTGTTTATAACGAGAAAGAATGTGGACGTCTTGTACAGCGAGAGCAAAAACACTCCCACCTCGGCCGCCATCGCCACCATTTGGTCCACCTTTATCTATAAACTTTTCACGACGCCAACGAACAACCCCATCTCCACCGGTTCCAGCTTTTCCAAAAAATTTTATTTCATCTATGAACATATAATTAACTTACGCTAATAAGGCCTTTTGGGCAAGCGCAAGAGCTCCTTCATAAGATAGTGCCCCCATAAGAAAACCTCCCTTATGACTAAAATATGCGTCACTTACTCCTGTATTCTCTACTAGAATTTTATCTCCGTCAAAATACCCTCTCCAAGATTCCGGGAATGATTTCCTGTTCTCCATAGTAGTAGGATTCTTACGTATAGCTTCCACCTTCCATAGACCACCACTGTGACCACTTGGATAAACTAAGTATATAGGTTCTTCAAATACAGATAGCGTACTCTGATAGAGGTACCGAGGCAGAGAATTATCTATAACAATAATTCTCTTATCACCTGACTTACTATAAGCATTAGTTAGTATATCTATACCTTCTACATCTGCCTTCGTGACTTCTATCTCTCTTTCTAGAAGCTTGTGGACTCTCTTCACTTGATTTCTAAATATAGAGTCTATGTTTCTATTACTTTCTTTCCATGTGGGTATATAGTCTAAAAATACTTGATCCGCACCATAAGAGCTGACACCTTTATATATAGAAGATACTATATCTACACCGTTATCTATAGCGTCTATGGGCTGAGCTATCTTCCTATCTATCTTCTCTGCTACTTTCTTGCTACCACATATCTCTTCTCCATACTTTTTCCAGACAAGACCAAAAGATGCATAAGGGATACCGTTCTCTCTTTTACCTGCACCACCTTTCTGGTGATGATCGAATAAATCTTTCTCTTCATCATATATACCACCTACATCATATACATAATCTCCTTTTTCAATTATTTTAGGATTACGTGTTCTTATAATTTTTATATTTCCCTTATTAAGAATTGAAAGTGTAGCAGTAGCAAAAAGATCATCAGCATGGAATGTACTATCATGAGTAACACATATTTTCTTTTTTTTAAATAATGACATACTTTGTCTCGCCGAAGCTTTAGGCATAGGCGGATTATTTTAATTCTCCATTTAAATCTTTAAGGTTTAATAATCTAACTAGAAAAGTAATAAATTTCTCTGTTATGAAAAATATAATGAGAAACACAAGCATTATAACAAAAAATTTACGAATATCCCTACTTATTGAAAAAGCTGTATAACTAAAGAAATGCCCCAATCCAAAAAAGAATATAGACCACAATATTAAAGAGTAACTTTCAGCTTTTATATATATTTTAAGAGGTACCTTTTTATATCCAGAAAATAGAAGAGTAAACCATCCAACACCTAAAATTATAAACCGAGAAGTAAAAATAGACCAAAATTGTCTCTCATTAAATTTTGGAAGAAAAAAAGAAATTTTCCTCTCCATCATACTTATAAATGGTTTATGGGAGTGATTTTTGTTTAAATAATATCCAATAGTATATGCAAGGAAAGATTTTGTTACTCCACCTAAGATAATCATTGGAAATGCAATAAAAATATTTATTAATCCTAGAAATGAAAAAATTCCAGCTAGGATAACAACTATCTCACCTTCAATTATTACTCCGAAGAAGATAACAAAATAAACTATTATTACATGTATCTCAATGAAATGCCTTATAACGGAAAGAGAAATATGCTCCATATATTATTAGAAGTCGAAATGGAATACTTTTTTAAGAATCCAATTTATTATAGATACGAGTAATGCACCCAAAAATGCAGCCGAGAAAGTAGAAACACTAAACCCTTTGATAAAAGTTCCTAAGTACCAGAAAAGCAAACCATTCACAACGAGAGAAAACAAACCAAGCGTTACAATATTCAAAGGCAGAGTCAGGATATTGATAACCGGCTTGATAAACATATTGAAAAGTGTGAGACATGCACTAACGATAAGTACAACCCATAGAGGATCGACATTTATACCATTAATAATCTGAGTTGAAACAAGAACTGCAATAGATATTATAATCCAATGTAAAATAATTTTCATAAATAAAAATTAAACAAATAATTTATCAACGACTTCTTTCACTATAGCACCATCGGCCTTACCTTTGAGATCTTTCATTATAGAGGCAATAAACATCCCCTTCTTTGAAACATCCTTGATTGAAAGTTCTCCTATCTTACCTTTTACAAATTCTTCAATTTCTCCTACCTCCATTAACTTGGGTAAATATTCTTCCAATATATGAAGCTGATCTGCCTCTATATCTACCAGATCCATACGGTCACCCTTAGTAAACTGTTCAATAGAATCTTTCCTTTGTTTGGATGCACGGGTAATAACCTTTATAACTTCGTCATCTGTTAGTAAATCTTGAGGAATCCTTTTGGTAGCGACCAATTCATTAGTAAAAGCCGTCACAAGCCCTCGCATAACCTCAAGACGAACCTTGTCCCCAGACTTCATACTCTCTTTTATATTATTTTTAATTTGTTCATGTAGTGTCATATCTATATTGTAGCAAATATATGGTAGAATACAAATATGAAAAAAATTATATTTTTTGATACAGAGACTACTGGGAATGAACCAAAGGTAGACTTTATGTGCCAGCTTGCTTATAAAATTGGGAATGAAACTTTTTGTGAATTATACAAACCAGCTATCCCTATTCCGCCTGAAGCTAGCGCTATAACTCATATTACTGACAAGCATGTAAAAGATAAACCTGCATTCAAAGAAAGTAATAATTACAAAAAAGTAAAAGATCTATTCGAGGAAGATAGCTCTATAGTAGTAGCACATAATGCGAAGTTTGACTTAGCTATTATAGACAAGGAAGACATCAAGCCCAAAAGATTCATCTGTACACTAAGAGTCGCTCGAGCTCTAGATAAAGAGAACGTCATTCCTCAATACAAACTACAATACTTACGCTACTACCTAGGTATAGACATAGAAGCCGAGGCTCATGACGCACTGGGTGATGTGCTAGTACTAGAGAAACTATACGAGAGGCTACTAACCAAAATAATAAAAGAAGATAATGTATCTGAAAATGAAGCAATAGAGAAGATGGTAGAGATATCTTCGCACCCTTCTATTATGAACTCTTTCCCTTTCGGAAAATATAACGGCAAGACCTTAGAAGAAGTAGCTAGTATAGACCCAGGGTACTTACAATGGATGCTTACACAGAAGGAGCAAAACCCAGACAATGAAGAAGATTGGATTTATACACTTAAACATTATTTAGGAAAATTGGTATAATATAAATATGCAAACTTTGAT
>JAVHRS010000022.1:0-4220 GCA_036171755.1 Minisyncoccota bacterium | reverse complement strand
GTTCCATAACCAATTAAAACAAATATAAAGGCAATCTTTGCAAGAAGTGGATTAAGATTTGAAGCATTTTCTAGTAATAAATGCCAACTTATTGCCCCACCTACTCCGTGAATCTCCGTAAAATATAAAAGTGTTCCAAAAAATCCTAATAATAAACCAACTGAGTTAATAATTAAATATTTCCATGCTGCCTCAACAGATGAAGGTTTATTGTAAAAACTAACAAGAAAAGCGGTAGATAATGTTGTCGCTTCAATGGAAATCCAAGCAAAAATTGGATTACTAGCGCTTATTGCGAGAAACATAGCGACTAAAAATAAATTTAACAAAATAAAATATTGTTTTACCCTTGTAAATCCTATGATATTTTTAGTAGTTTCTTTTCTTAGATACGGGATAGAATAAATAGCAGTAAAAAAACCAATAAAACTAACGATAAGAATCATTATCGCTCCTAATGCATCAATATAAAAAAATGAAAAAGGATTATAAAAACCAAAATTGGCAACCTTAATAGCGATGATAGTAGATAAAACAACAGTAATGAATACAGAAACTGCTGAGATACATTCAATAATTGCTCTTTTTTTGAGAAGAATATTTACTAAGGATGAAATTATTAATATTGTAATTATAAAAATTAGTTCCATAAATTTAATCTTTTAATTTATTCATAGATGTTACATTAAGCGAACCAAACTGTTTATAAATCATGGTTGTAAAAACTGTTGCAATAATAATCCAAACAAAAATATCAAACATGATTCCAATCTGAAGACCTGCGGATTGTTCCAGCCCGGCAAAAAAAATAAAAGTAATCAAACTATTCTCAAATGAGAGCACTCCAATAATTTGCGAAAGTGCCCCTTTACGATTGATAATTAAAAAAAGAGAAAGAAACATTACCGAAAGTGATAATGATAATAACATATGATTACCGGGAATTATATTAGTCAAAGGAATAAATTTATTAGAATAAGCAATAAAAGTTAAAAAAGAGATAATTATAAGAGTAAGAGGAGTATTGAGATAAGTACTAACTGAAAAAGCTAAAGAATTTTTTTTAATCAAACGATTAAAAAATAAAGGAGCTAAAATTACTTTAACTACTAAAACTAACAAAACAACAATAAGTAATAATATACCACCCGTATCTAGATATGAATTAAATAATATAATTGCTAATGCTAATGATTGAATAATATATGCCCATACTACCCCAGAGTTCTTTTTTGAAATATGCAAAAAAACAAGGGTCAAAAACATTATTTCTAATATAAATTGTAAAAATAAAATATTCATAATTTATTAATGAGCCCTATGGCCACAACGCTAATAATAAAAGATATTATCAAAAGATCCGGCAAACGGAAGAATCTAAATTTGGACATTTTTGACTCAAGAAATCCAATTATTAAACAAAAAATAACAATCTTAATTATCAAAACAATAATTCCGATACTCATAGCACTTACACTCATACTATGCGCGATACCATAAGGGAAAAACATATTTGCTCCTAAACTTACAAAAATAATAAATTTATTAGCTCCTGCCCATTCCATTAAAGCTAATTTCTTGCCTGAATATTCTAATATCATAGCTTCATGAATCATTGTTAATTCTAGATGAGTATCTGGATTATCGTATGGAAAACGACCATTCTCTGCCAACAAAACAATAAAAAATCCAATAAAGGCTAAAATAACAGATAAAATAGATTGACTAAATATAGATCCGAAAAGACCAACATTTGATATTTCAAATAAATTTGTTGTACCGCTCATTATCGCAACAGTTAAAAGTGAAAAAATTAATCCGCCTTCTGCCATTGCAGATATGGTCATTTCACGGCTTGAACCAAAACCACCAAACGCATTACCTGTATCCATCCCTGACAACGCCAGAAAGAATGTCCCGATAGAAAGTAGATAAACTATAACTAAAATATCACTAGTAAAAAAATTTACCAAAAAAGAACTAAACAAAGGAATGCTTGCACCTACAATAATGGTTATAGAAAAAATAATATAAGGAGAAATTTTAAAAATAGAGGAAGCATCAGAACTTATAACTTCGTCTTTATGTAATAATTTCCATAAATCTCTATATGGCTGAAAAATACTTGCGCCATTGCGATTTTGTAATTTTGCTTTGATTTTTTTAATAAAACCAATAGCCAATGGTGAAACCAACGGTACAAATATAAATTGCAAAATTAAAATAATAATATACATGTTTTTATAGTATTAAAAATAATGAAATTATAAGAGCAATAAATATATAAGAAATATAAATATTAATATTTCCACCTTGAATACTTTTTATTCGCAAAGATAAACCATTAATTATTTTATGTATGGGTTGATAAAAATAATAATTATAAACGTTCCCTACCCCCAAAGTAACCACCCGGGACTTTGGCAAATATCTACTTTCTGCGTCATGGTATTCAATATCATGTTGAATACTAGGTTTAAGAATACCTTTAAAAATAAGGATGATTGATCTAGCAAATCCAGTTGCAGTTATTTCCATTCGGGGAGAAAGCGTAGTGCCACAATCCCATGTTTTACCAATCATAATTTTTTGATCTTTATTAATAACATATTTAATAATCCAAACTACTAATAAAATAATAACGATAATTGCAATAAAAATTACAAACGGAGAAACAGATGCAAAACCATTATTTATATTAAATACTTGATGGGAAGAAACTGAAACAGAAGAAAAAGTATTATTAAAAATAGAAAATCCTCTCCCTATGTTTTCAAGTAAAATAGTTATATAGCCAGATAGCAACCCAAATAAAATTGATAGTAACGCAAGTGTGCCCATTCCCATGCGCATAAACAAATCAGACTCTTTAGCGTGGGTAACCTCTTCACTCCTGGGACGAGCAAGGAATATAGCGCCGAAAGCCTTAACAAAACAAGCAAGAGCAAGCCCCCCCGTGAAAGCAAGAGACCCGGCTGCCAACAAAAACACCATCTGTGAATAAGAATGCAATTGTACTATTCCTTGAAAAAGAGATTGAAATGTTAACCATTCACTAAAAAAACCATTAAAAGGAGGAAGAGCAGAAATTGCCATTGAACCAATTAAGAAAAACATTGCCGTTTGTGGCATATATTTTATAAGACCGCCATACTCTTCCATATTTTTAGTATGAACTTCATTTATAACAGACCCTGCGCTTAAAAAAAGCAAAGACTTAAAAACAGCATGGTTTAAGGTATGAAAAAGTGAAGCCATCAAACTAAGGAGAGCAAGAGGCATCATATTAAGTGAATAAAAGGTCATAGCGCTTCCAAGTCCAAGCAAAATTATTCCTATGTTTTCAATACTATGATAAGCTAAAAGCTTTTTTATATCATGCTCAGTAAGCGCATACAAAACTCCAAGTAAAGCAGAAACTGACCCAATAATAATAATAACCATTCCCCACCAAACAGGAATCGGCTGTAATATATCTAAGGTCATACGAATAAGCATATATATACCAGTTTTTATCATCACTCCTGACATAAGAGCTGATACATGTGAGGGAGCAGCGGGATGAGCAACCGGAAGCCAAATATGAAATGGAATAATGCCAGCCTTGGTACCAAATCCAATAATTCCAAATATAAAAATAATATTTTTAACAGAAGATGGAATTAAAGCTATACTAGATTTAATTACAGCAAAATCAAAAGAGTTTGTATATTTATAAATAAGTAAAAATGCAAATATTATAAATGACGTACCAATATAAGTCATAATCAAATACAAGGAACCGGCTTTTATATTTTTTTCATCATTACTATCATAAACAACTAAAAAGTATGAGGAAATTGACATAATCTCCCAAGCAACCAAAAAGAAAATTCCATTTGAAGCAGTCACAACCAAAATCATGCTCCCAATAAGTAAATTATAAAAAAAACCTAATACTCCAATATTATATTTTTTATAAAAATGTTTTATATACCCTATTCCAAACACAGAACAAAAAAAAGAAATCAAGGAAATAGTAAAAATAAAGAAAGCAGATAACATATCAATGTTAAATGAAAAAGAGAAAAGAGAAAATGAAGATGAACCAAAATTAAAAACAAAATTGTGTCCAGTAATTACTACTAGAACTGAAAAAATTATTCCCAACAATGAACCTATGATTGCAAAAAAATTACTCCAAATATTTGCCAATTTATCATTTTTTTGTAATAACAAAG
>JAVHRS010000021.1:0-4283 GCA_036171755.1 Minisyncoccota bacterium | reverse complement strand
CAATCTTAAACATAGTTCTTGGATCTTCTACTAGACCCCAATCAATCTCAGATATATGAACAAGTCCTTCAAGGCCTTCTTCAACTTTTAGGAATACTCCGAAGTCTACTATTCCAGCGACAGTACATTCGATCTCGTCGTTAACTCCATATTTACCAATAATCTCTTTACGTTCTTCTGGATTATTGTCTTTCTCAGAGAAAATAAGCTTACCTTCTTTTGGAAGAGCAGAGATCATCACTACGTTGATACGTTTACCAACGAGCATTTTCAAGGCTTTCAAAATTTTATCTTTATCTGAATCTTCTACGCGAGGGTAGTGCTCACTCTTTAGCTGACTTGCAGGAAGGAATCCAGCAATACCTTGCCAGTCGAGTATAAGTCCACCTTTGTTTGCTTCCTTAATAACAAGTTCAAGAGGCATTTTAGATTTAATAGCCTTATCAGCTTCACTCCAGATGAGTGCTTGCTTAGCTTCTTTCAAAGACAATTCAATATAACCTTCATCATTATCTGTGCTGGTTACTTTTGCTTTTACAAAGTCGCCGATATTTATCTTTTTGATTATATCTTTAGCATTTATAAATTCACGTCCATAGATGATACCTGTTCCAAATGGAGCAAGGTCAATATAAACCGAAGATTTCTGTATAGATATAACAGGACCTTCTACGAGAGCATCCACCTGTGGTGGAAGATCTGCTTTATCAAGCATTTTACCAATACTCGAAAGTTCAATTTTTGCATTTTCTGCGATGCTTGCAACTACATCATCATTTTCTTTTTTTGTCATAATAATTTTTCCAAAAGTATTTTATTTTTGGAACTAAAAAAACCGCATATTGCGGCGCAGTTTGAATGTCTTCATATTGTTTGGCCTCCAAATCAAAATAAAGGGTTAAATCCAATCTGAGCTTATAATATGATTACTATACTATATATATGATTATTTATCAACTATAAAATATAGAGCTTTTATTTTAAGGGTTTTTTTGCTAGTATATACACATGGACATTAAACATATCAGGAATTTTTCGATTATTGCTCATATTGATCATGGCAAGAGTACTTTGGCTGACCGAATGCTTGAAGTAACAGGCACAATAGAGAAACGTAAAATGAAAGACCAAATCCTTGATTCTATGGAGCTTGAAAGAGAGCGTGGTATTACTATTAAAATGCAGCCCGTCAGAATGGAGTACACACTAGACAATCAAAAATATATTTTGAATCTTATAGACACACCTGGTCATATTGATTTCTCATATGAAGTATCACGTGCGCTAAAGGCTGTGGAGGGCTCAATCTTACTCATCGATGCTACTCAAGGCGTTCAAGCTCAGACTTTGACAACCCTGCAAATGGCTCGTGACTCAGGGTTAGTCATTATTCCAGTATTATCAAAAGTTGATTCTCCACTCGCAATGGTTGACGAAGTTAAAATGGAAGTAGCTCTTCTCTTAGATATTGATCCGGATTCTATCTTGCTCGTTTCTGGAAAAACGGGGGAAGGTGTAGTAAATCTATTAGGAGAAGTTATTAAAAGGATACCATCTCCACATCATTCAAATTTTGACGTTACGAAAACTGATGGAGCTCAAGCTCTCATCTTTGATTTTAAATATGATAATCACAGAGGAGTCATTGTCTACGTGCGTGTTATAGAAGGAGAATTTAGAAAAGGCGAGTCATTATTATTTGCTGTATCAGAAGAGAAGTTTATTTGTCTTGAAGTTGGAACTTTTTCTCCAGAAGAAGAACCAAAGAATCAAATAGGTACAGGTGAGATAGGATATATAGTCACTGGTATTAAAAAGCCAGGAATTGCATCTGTTGGAGATACTATTACATACTTGAAGAAGCCAGCAGCAGCATTACCAGGATACATGAATCCAAATCCCGTTGTATGGGCTTCTGTTTATCCCGAGAGCCAGGATGATTTTCCAAATCTAAAACAAGCTTTGGGGCGTTTACGTTTATCTGATTCATCATTTTCTTATGAAGAAGAATCTTCTGGTTCTTTAGGGAGAGGATTTCGTTGTGGATTCTTAGGAATGCTTCATCTAGAAATTATTGCAGAGAGATTGAATAGAGAATTCGATCTAGAACTTATTGTAACTATGCCATCTATTACATATAGAGTAACTGTTCGAAATGGAAAAGAAGAAACTATATACTCTCCACATTTATTTCCAGATGATGGAAATGTTCTTAAGGTTCTTGAGCCTTGGGTAAATGTTAAAATTATTACTCCTTCAATTTATACTAGTTCTTTAATGCCATTTTTATATGATCATGAAGGAATTATTAATGGCACAGACAATTTTGGAGACAACAGATCTACTATTGATTTAGAGATGCCACTTCGTGAACTTATGAGAAACTTTTTTGATGATATGAAAAGTATTACTTCTGGCTATGCTTCTATTTCTTATGAGATTGGAGAATATAAGGAAGCTGATGTTGTGAGGATGGATATTATAGTTGCCAATGATGTTATGCCTGCCTTCTCTCGTGTGGTATCACGTAGACGTGTAGAAGATGAAGCAAAATCTCAAGTGGAGAAACTTCATAATATTATTCCTAGGCAGCAGTTTGCTTTCAAAATTCAAGCCAAAGCCTTGGGGCGAATTATGTCGTCGGAAGGTGTTTCGGCCTTCCGTAAGGATGTCTTAATGCATGGTAGTAAGGTTGTAGGGGGTGGAGACGTAAGTCGTAAGAAGAAGTTACTGGAGAAGCAAAAGCGAGGCAAGAAGAGGATGCAGTCAAACGCAAAAATAAACATCTCTCATGATGTTTTCCTTAAAATGATGCGAAGTAGTAATGACAAGGGTTAATACCCTTACTTAAATAAAACAGGCATATAAAGTAGGATCATACTGACTATCACCAATATTGAAATTACTGCAAAAATCTTCTCTATTCTTTTTTTATTTTTTTGACCGAAAAACATGATACAATAATAGCATTAAATATGTCTGAATTCAATAGGAAAAATAAATACAATTTTTGGCACTCACCTTTGATGTTGATACTACTTTTTTGTATTTTAATTTTATTCATATATAATATTATCGGTCTAATAGAAAAAGAAAGAGAAACAGCAAAGAAAAAGAATATAATTTTATATAATATTGAAATTCTTCGTAATAGAGAAAGTACATTGAATACAGATATAAATAAATTAAAAACCGAAGATGGAATAGAAGAAACAATTAGAGATAAATATCAAGTAGTAAAGGAAGGGGAGAAGATGGTTACAATTGTTGATGAAGAGAAAAAAAATAATGTAGAAGTAGAGGCACCCGTCGAGGATTCAAGTTTTTTAGGTTGGATAAAAAGGTTCTTTAAAATTAAATAGTTTTAATGCGGGGTTAGTATAATGGTAATATGCGACCTTCCCAAGGTTGAGACACGAGTCCGATTCTCGTACTCCGCACATTGACTTGAGAGTTTTTTTATTGACTTATATGTGTTACGTGTCAATATTGTAAATTTGACGACTATGATATAATAGAATTAGGAAAGGAATTATTAATTAATAATAAAGAATTACAATTATGAAAAAAGTTACAATATATAGCACACCAACATGTCACTTCTGTCACATGGCTAAGGACTACTTTAATGAAAAAGGAGTAGTTTTTGAAGATTTTGATGTGTCAAAAGATTTAGAGAAAAGAAAAGAAATGCTTGAGAAAAGTGGTCAAATGGGAGTACCTGTTATTATTATAGATAATAAAGATATTATTATTGGTTTCAATAAACCTCAAATAATAGAACTTCTTGGTATTACAGAGTAGTAATTTCTATAATAATATCGTATTATAAAGGCACCAGAAATGGTGTCTTTATTTTGCCCCCGTAGTTCAATGGATAGAACAGTCCCGTCCTAAGGGATAGATGCACGTTCGATTCGTACCGGGGGCACTTCTGTTTTTATGAATTATATGATAATATCCGTTATATGGATCAAGAAGAAAGATCTTTATTAGAGGAAAATTTAAGAATGTCTAGAGAGAATAATAGACTCCTTATTAAGGTTCGTAGTGTCCAACATTGGGCCTCAATTATACGTGTTATTTATTGGTTGGTACTTATAGGGATTTCATTTGGAGCTTTTTATTTTTTACAGCCATACATTGAAAACATAATGAAGTTGTATTCAAGGTTACCGAATTAAATTTTTTAAAAAAATTAATAATGCCGAGATAGCTCAGTTGGTAGAGCGCTCCCCTGAAGAGGGAGATGTCCCCAGTTCAAATCTGGGTCTCGGCACCAA
>JAVHRS010000020.1:0-1014 GCA_036171755.1 Minisyncoccota bacterium | reverse complement strand
CTCCTTGTTTGGGATTTTATCTATGATAGATTTATGCATAAAATATTCACCGCTTTTTGCACCAGATCTATCTAATAATTGGAATTTTATAATATAAGTTTTATTTGCCTCTAATTCTGTGTCGTTTATTTTCGCCTTGTCAATTGTATAAATTGTTATTGAGCTTTTACTGTTCTTCAGAACTTGAATATTATCTGCATTTTCAACATATACATCAATTAATGTATGCTTTTTATTGTTATCAAGCTTATTTTCTTTCCAACTATATAAATTATCTATTTTTTTATTTATCCAGTCTAAAAAAATCATTGTTTGCGGTAGTGTTTTTGGTGTTCGAGTTTCATTTATTTCCTTTATATAAAAAGGGCTTCCTCCCTCACCGCACAAATTTGAATACCGCATAAAATCATCCGCTAGGCAAACTGTAATAAGTTTCAAGGATCCTAAATTCGTATTATCCCGCTTAATCTTTGTAACTGATGATAGATCTTTGTTTAAATTTTCCTTTATAAAGACGTCATCGTCCATTTTTAATTTATTATAAACATCTTCTCCAATAACTGTTTGTTCAAAAAATGGCAACAAATAATCACTATCAAGATTTGTTTCTGCCATCACAAGATATTTCTTATCGTAACTTTGATTTCTCAAACTAACCATGTACTGCCCCTTTTTGAATGATTTAACCTCAATTTGCGGAGCATTGTTAAGAGCACGCCATTTATTCACATACTCAACAAATGGTATCGCCTTTCCCCCAATTTTTACACCCAAAACATCTGGGGCAATTCCAGATTTTTTAGGGTCATATTCATAATAATCAGAAATAACCTCAAGATTATCTGCTATTTTAGGGAGAAAATATTTATTAAAAATCACACTTTCAGGAATGATGTTAATCCAACGATCAAATACTCCTCCAATATAATCACTTTTCCCACTCAGGCCTCCATACATCCTGCCTCGCTGAGCCATTGAGCATACAAAATAGATGTACGGAGCAACATCTTGTTT
>JAVHRS010000019.1:0-1022 GCA_036171755.1 Minisyncoccota bacterium | reverse complement strand
GATTCGACAAGCTTTCGAAGCAGCCAGTCGGTTTTATTGACAAGCTCAATAAAGATTTCGTAGGTTAAATCAGAGACGTGGAAATTATTTAGAGGAGGATAAAGGATTGTCAAGGGGCGGTAAGCAAAGTCATTAATAGGGGATTTAGAGGAATTTAAAGGAGAATTAAAGGATGTTTTAGAATCCTCTATTTTCCTGTAGTTTCCTTTATTTTCCCTTAAACCCTTATTAAAATCGCCGAGATTGATACCGATCTCGGTCAGACTTGACTTTGGCTTGGAGGAAAGAAACTTATCCTCAGTTAATTCCCTTATATCTCCTTTGACTTCCTCTAAACTACCTTGACTATAACCAATAAATTGGAGATATTCACCGGTAGTCGTTCTTTTAAATCCTTCTTCAATGTTGCGGACGACACTTCTAGCCGCGTCGTCGACTTGCGATTTCCTACGATATTCCGATTTTGGTAAAGACTCGGTAAATCTTCTAATAAAATATCGTAAAAGTACAGAATTTGACCATGGTACAAGATATTTATACCCTTCGGGATCGGTCCACGATCGCGAATTACCTTGTGGTTTTTTAGCGGCTTCAAGTTCTCTAAAGGTTTTTTCTGCTAGTTGTTGAGAAATCGCATTGTCCATATTTTCATTATAGTATTATTTCTTCATCGGTAAATGACTCTCTTCAATCGCAGGTAAATGATTTTTATATACTACAATAGCCTTGCTTTGAAAGCTTTTCTTAAGAATATATATAATATATATTATCTCAGCTGCTATTATTATCTCCAACAGCCTCGGTTTCAGTAAGGAAAATAAAAACAGGAAAAACTTAACAATAATCATCCAGACAGGTAAAATATCAAGATTCAATTTTATACTATTTGGCGAAACAGATTTTTTAAAATTAGTCTGGGCAAAAAGACGGAATTTTTCCGGATTGGAGGAGGGGAGATTGATGGAAAAGTTACCCTTAGAATCAGACTTAATACTTAGTTCTGGAAAGGTAAAAGCCTCAAC
>JAVHRS010000018.1:0-19021 GCA_036171755.1 Minisyncoccota bacterium | reverse complement strand
CACTCCTCCTCCCCGGCCTGAAGGCCGGGGTATCTGTCGTGGAGTACTTAGATGAGGATGATAAATCTTTAGCAGAGTACCGTATTAAACGATTAGAAGAATCTTTGAATGAGGCACGAGCTCAAACCTTAGATGAGGTACATACCGCCGGTGAAAAGTATATTAGGCTATCTAAGGAGTATCACAAGCTAGTTATGGCTTTTAGGGATCTTGAAGATGCTTATTATAGTCACAAGCATCTAGACCAAAGTCTTGGTACTATTAAATCTATGTTAAGCATAGGCACAACACTTCTTAAAATTTTGTAAGGTAAATCATGGAAGAAATTAAAACAGTGTTACAAAGTTGGTATTTATTTGATTTATGGGTCTTCTCTCAATGGTGGGTATATGTATTTGTAGTTCCTATTGTGCTATACATTCCATTTTTTGTATTTAAATGGGTATTATTAACCTTTCCGGTTTGGATGCCTATTAATATTGTTGTAAATAGTATATTTAAGGATAGAAATCCTAAACCAAAAAGACCATTTTAGGACTACAACGGTAAAGAAATTAGTATTCTAGATATAGACTAAAAAGTTAAAATGTTCAAGGCTAAACACCTTGGACATTTTTTGAATAACTTGCTTTTAAAAAAGGACTATTACATGCAACTACCTGCACTCGAGATGATTGATTATCAAAATCAAGATAAGCTCCCATTACAATTACAAACAGCCATTGAAGGCATGTATAAAGAAATAGACAATAAAATCTATTTAGAAAATTCTACGCTTATTGAGAAGTCTACTTATGTAAAAGACATTCAAAGCCTTCTACGTAATCGTTTTAACATGAATTTAGTGTTTGATAAGAAACTACATTTACTTTTTCCAGCAGCTGTTCTACCTTTTTTCTCAGATTACTTAAGAGATGTTAATTCAGTTAAGAATATTGGTGTAGATAACTTTCTTAAGGTATTTAGTTTTAACACAAGTATCTTTAAACACATTAAGAGTCTTGAAATAGAGAAGAAGGCTATTCTCAATAAGCTCCATAATAAGAAGGGTTATATTGACTTAAAGAATGCAAGACTGAGTGGTTATTTAAGTGAGATTAAACATTACCTTATTTTTGATTTTTTTACCTTAAAGAGTTTAAACATTGATCCAGATGAACTTGTAAGTATTATTCTACATGAAGTAGGACATGCTTTTCATGGTTTAGAAGTTCATCATAAACTAGAGAAAACAAATTCAACTATTGTAGATATTCTCTCCGAGATTAATGATAATAAGCCAGAGAAAGCTTTATATATCTTTAAGAAGCATTTCACACAAAAAGAGTTTGAGAGTTTATCTGTTGGCACACAAAAAGAAGTCTATGATTTTTATGGTCAATTAGCTATTACTTATCTTGGTAGTATCAAGACACAAATGGGTAATGCAAGATATGATCAGACTAATTTTGAAAATTTAGCTGATTCATTCTCTAGTCGTTTTAATATGTATAAACCATTAGTGAGCGGTCTGCATAAACTCAACAGTAAAGTTTATAGAGAAATCAATAGAAGTGATCTAACATACTCTACTTTGTTTATGTTTGATTTAATGATTCATTTATTGATCTTAGCTATTACTGGTCCTGTTGGTGTTGTATTGTATGTATATATTCTATTCTTTGTATTAAACGATAAGAACAGTAATATGACTTATGACTTTCCTATAGAAAGATATAACAGAGTTAAAAATGCTCTTATTAATAACTTGAAAGACTTAAGTCTACCTGAAGAGTTTGTTAAAGATATGTTGGAGCAGTATGTATTCATTACGAATATTATTGAGAAGACTGATTACTTTAAAGGAACATTAACACATATTGCAGATTTTGTGTTACCAGGCAATAGAGATAATAACAATTCAATTAAATTACAGCAGATTATAGAAGGTAATTTGAACAATATTTTATTCTTAAAAACCCAAGAAATCCGCGTAGCATCTTAAACCATTTTCTTTTTTCCAGGAGTTTACAATTATGATTTCCCCATCCTTAAAAGCAGAGTTAGTCCGTTTAAATCAAAGGTCATTAAGTAAAGGCGAGACTTTCCTATTAGCTAAAGCTATTGTAGATTCTCTACCTCTAGCGCCAGCTGATACTGATAACATTAAACTATTTACGCTTCAATATAAACGTATTATTGAATCTACTGTATATGAATTGTGCAATTATACTTTTCTAGAATCTGAAGAAGTTTCTAATGTGTTTAAACTTGTTGAAGAGTTATCTCTATGGCGTTGTGCCGTGGCTCATAATCCTCCCTCTATTTTGTTTAAGGGTAATGGCCAAAATGTCGTTGACGATATTTCTTGTTTACTAAACTATGTTGATTCAACTTATATTTGCGCTGTGGGAGACATTATTGATAATGCTAACTATATGTTTAATTTATTTAAGCGCTTAGTGGGTGAAGTTAAGACAGAGGTGGCATAATGTCTTTAAATCAAATTCTTAATGAATTACAAGAAGGTGTTGAAAATACAGCTATAGAGAATTTAGCTGTTCTTGAGAAACCTGTTTTACAAGAGCAAGACTTAGCAGCTTCTTATTTTAAAATTGAAGCATCGACTCTTGATAAATCCATTGTTAAAAAGATCAATAATCTGTATGACCTTGGAATTATTAAAAGTACCATTGGGAATACCTCTAAAGTTGACTACAACGTCGCACAAGAGGTTTTTACAATGTTACCTGAGACTAGTGTAGCTGATCGTGCTAAAGTCACTGCAGCCCCTTCTATCATTAATAAAGAAATACTCGATAACGTACTTAAAACTCAAACTGGCGAGTATAGTATGATCTCTTATCAGCTTAAGGTTGATATTGATAAAATTATCGAAGACATCTCTAATAACTTAGTACATATTCTAGAGGTACAACAGTACATTAATTCATTTTTAGAATCTGTTAAAAATGATGCTATTCGGTTAGAGAAAAATCCACCTATAGTTATCGCTAATACTAATTCATATAACTTGTTTACATTTCCTATCTATGAAGTTTATAATAAAGTTTATGGATACGAGTTACATTATGCTAAATATCAAAGTGGCTTACTTAATCAATACTCAGATATTGCTTCAGATGACACGTTTAAGAAATTTATTCCTACCGTTACAACTAAGTACACAATAGAGACAATATCGTTAAGTGATTTTATTATACTTGTACAAAATGTAGCTGACGCTATTAAAAATAAAATTAGTGAACTTGAGAATAGGGTTGATAAATACAAAGCAATAAAAGCTCATATTGATAAAGAAATTACACAAGAGTTAGTTAGTACTGTTAACTCGACAGAATTTATATACCAAGATTTGCTTTACTTTAAATGCTTACATGATATTAAAAATACAGATAATAATGTGTTTGACAAGGTGTTAGCACTTACTAAATTTTTGGACTAAACTACAACTACCTGATGTTTCAAGCATCAGGTAGTTGTTAAATGTCTTGGTGTAGTATATTTCTAAGGAGTTTGAATGTTTAAAAAAGTTATAGAAACTAAAACTGAGTTAATTGAAATCGTGAACAACTCACATCCTAAAGACGATTTAAACTATTTAGATATATCGGCCTTAACAGATTTAAGCTGCTTATTTATGCTTAAGCCTTTTAACGGCAATATATCTGAATGGGATGTCTCTAATGTAGTTAATATGTCTTGGATGTTTAGCAACAGCAAATTCAACAAAGATATTTCTAAATGGAATGTTTCTAAAGTTGTTAAAATGAAAGGGATGTTTAACAACTCAGTTTTCAACAAAGATATCTCTAAATGGGATGTTAGCTCTGTTGAAGAAATGGATTGGATGTTCAATAAAAGTAAATTTAACAGCAGTATTAATAGTTGGGATGTTAGCAAAGTTAAAAGTATGAGAGGTATGTTTTGTGATAGCAATTTTTTAAAGCCGATACCTTCGTGGAATATGAACAATGTTCAGGATAAAATGTATATGTTTATTCATTAACACAACCACCCTAAGACCTTAAAAGTCTTAGGGTGGTGCATACTTAAGCCACTAATACAAAATTGACTGTGACGCCCTCAACCATGTTATATCCATCAGTCTCAACTGTTAATAACTTATTAAGGCTAATGCGAGAGTTAGTATCAACTACTTCTAAATACTCTTCATTTAAAGATGTAAATTTATCTAAGCTGACACTCTTAACAAATTCTTTTAATTTATTATAAAGTATATCAAGTAACTGTGTTTTTGTAATAACACTATTATTGTAGAGATAGTTATCTGTTTCACTAATAATAGTGTAAGATATGTTATCTCTTGCATTAATATCGTTATAGATATTTTCTGTAACATGAACATTAAATACAAAAGACTGCATTGAACTAATATTAACAACTCTATTAGTTGTCTTCACATTTATGTTGTTAATCTTTTTAGGTATAGTGACATACGCTACAGTGTTTTCTAATAAGTCATTTTGAACAATAGCTGCATTAGTGACTACATTTTCTGTAATGTAGCTTCTAATATAATTTCTATAATCCTTAAGAACTGTTTTAGAAGCAAGAACTGCTTTATAGTCAATAAATAGTAAATTGATATATCTTTGTAACTCTAATTGGTTAATAGGTACAGGTTTATCATTAAGGTCAAGTTTAACATCACCTTTTTTATGTTCATAAACAACAGCATTGCTAGCGTCATAAACTATTTCATTGACAACATGCCCAACAGTATTATCGGAGTTATATACAGTAGATTTGTAACGAAGAGGAACATCCTCCGTATGTGTTTCATATTGATAGTTACCTACACTAGTATGAACTTGCGTAAATAAACTTTCAAGATAATACCCAAACACTATATTGATTTCTTCTAAAGTGACAGCACTTACACTTGTTGACAAATAACTATTATAAACATAATTGTCAATAGCAGATGGAACATAATTAGCAGGAATAATATTACTGATATAAACTATTTCTAACTTACAATTTAAATTAAGAAACACGTTAGCTTGTATGTTATTACTATCTCTAAAGTTAGTAATATTGATTTTATTAGTCTTATCTATATAAAGGGTACTCTCTAAGTTAAATCTGTATACTGGTTGACTATTAATGTCAGTAAATAAACTACTTTCTATGTAAAACTTAGAATTGTTATTATCTACAAATACTAGGTAAGGTTTAACATTAGTCTCATTAATAGAGTCTATGTATTTCTTTAAATTAGATAAAATGTTAAGAGTAAAACCGGTAGTAGATTTTACTATATTTGTATTAATAGTATTAATACCTATTTTAGATGTAGCATTAAACTCTTTAAAGTTAATAGAAGAAATAGATGGTAGAGATAAATCATAAGCTCTAAGAACTGTTTCATCCCCTGATGTATCAAGCACGTTATGATAAAGCGTAGATACATAAGTTTGTGTATTGACTTCTGTTGTAAGTGCAGAATTGACTAATGAATTTAAGGCATTAGTTTCTAAAGTTGACAATATCTTTAAGCCATTTGTATCTAGTTTAAAGATAGTAGTTTCTGGAATAACTGTGACATAGTCACCAATAGAAATAACACCATTTCCCTGAAGTCTTAAATCAGTAATACTGGTTTTATATTCCATTAAATCTAAATTAATCTTAGTGATAGGATATCTTGTTGTTGCATTAGGTATAACCAACTCTAAAAGGAAAGACCTGTTAGTAATAACGTCAACATTTTTAATTAATTTAAAGTTATTTTGTAAACTCACATGTTCTATATGCTTATTAGTGATAGGAAGTTGTCTATCCCCAACACTGCTGTTAATGACTTTATTTTTTAAATCATCAAAAGTTATACTGTTTTTACCAGCGATGATTTGATCTTGTAGATAGATAACTTTAGTAATCAGTTGTAATGATTCTGTATAACTGTCTAGCTCTGTGTCAGGAAATACAGGATTATACTCTACACTAAAATCAGCTATTTTGTAATCACTAAAATTAATATTAATACTACCATTAGTTGTATATATTAAGAACTTAACTTTAGTACCTAACATGTTTGTATTAATGTACACTGGAGGAATATAATACTCTACTGTGTTTGTATTAGGTAAAACTTTAATAATAGTAGTAGGTGTGCTAATATCATACACTTCATCAGTATGTGTTACAAGCATTTCATTCCAAATACCATTTAAATAATAAAATGACCTAAAGTAATAAAATTGTCTTTTAGGATTAAATGTAATTGTGTCTTTAAAGAGTTTAGATTTTTCAACAGGAAGCTCCAACGGTTCAATATCAATCTCTGGTAATTTAATATCAAAGTTAATGTAAGTTTCATCTTGGTTTACTTTGAATATATTAAAATTAATATAGTTAGTGGTAATAGGGAATATATTATTGAATGTTTGGTTTTCAAACTTTACATCAATAACCCCATTATCAGTCTGACGAATAATGATTGCACTTGTTAAGGTAAAAATATATTTATCAATTGTTACCTTTAAGTGCCGTGGTAACTTTAATATATATTCTTTCTGAATAGGATCATATGTTGCTTTACTAACAAAGTCATTCAGAAGAATATTGAATTTGACATAACCATAAGAAGGTTCAGTAAATCTTCCAAGATAGTCTTTATCTGACATATGCAGATACAAGTCATCTTCTGTGTTAGCAAGCCTTGGGTATAGTTTTCTTGTTAAAAGAGTATACTCTTGAATAGCAAAAGCTGTATTTAAACAACTTGTCTCTAGTAGATAAGTAAAAGGATTAGATGGTTCTACAATTTCTACTTTACCACCTAACATATCTGTTAGTCTATTAAGTGTTAAATTAATAATACCGTTTGGATGATATTTGTATAAGTCTAAATTAGCTAGTTCTGTTTCTATATTAATATTAGTAGTTGGTGTAATATTAGCCATTTTTTTCTTCCTTAAATATATCTACTAAGATCTTGTGCTTTATCGATAATACCATTAACACTGCTAACAGCATTATTAATTGTTTTAGCAGCACTGCCAGCGGCATTAGCAATATCACTGATAGCAGAATTAACTCCACCTAGCAAATCATCATTATTGCCAATACCTTTTTTCTCAATAGTATCTTTGAAACTATTTTCACTGCTTTTACCAAACCTTCTCTCATCTGTCCACCATTCCAGCTCATTTGTTAATAAATTTATATAAGGAAATGAGTGAAAATTTGTACTAAAGAAACTGTTATTAGTAATGTCGCTATCCATTGTTGAAGCTAATAAATAAGGAATTTTTACATATCCACAGCCAGGCACTCTATAAACAGTTGTGCCATCTTCTCTTGCCTTTTCACTGTCACTGACATTGCTATTCATATCGTAATTTAACAGTATAGCCATATCTGGATTAAAGATAGCTGAAGTCTTATTAAACTCAAGTTTAAGAATATCTTCAAAAGCAGTAAAACCTAAACTTCTAAATCTAATATTAATTTCACTATTTCTTGTATTAAAAGGTGAATCAAGATTGTAATCAAAAAGAATACCTGTCGGCACATTAACTGGAAAAGAAGCTCCTGTAGCAGCTATAAACGTAATATATCTTTTTTGCTGATCAAGCACTAATCTATATATACGAGTATTATAGTCAATTTCGTTCTCAGTAATCATATCTAAATATGGATTAAGAATACCTTCAAATACTAATGTTTGGTATTTAATCCAAATATAGAAGAAATAAATAAGTGGATTACCTTTAGTGTTTTTAAAAGTAATGTCAATATCAAATGCTTCAAAGTGGTTAGTGACACCATCAACCATACTGTGTTCTTGTCCATATAAACCAGACGGACTTGTGTACACTGGAACTGATAGATCTGGCCAACCTGACATAGATACAATGTTATTTGTTAAGACTGGAATAAATGCAGCTGAATTATTAACTAGTGGCGAAGTTAAACCGCCAACAGCACCAAGTCTTGGATCTAACATTAACCTAGTGTATCTTTGATAACTTAAAGGGTTATCTGTTAATAAGTTATAAAAACCTCTATAGTTTGTTAAATTAAATTGAGTAAGATTTAATTGTGGGCGTGTGAAAAAACAAAAACCATTTTGATCTTTTGTTCTTGGCACAGCGTTACCGGTTTGCCTAGCATTTATTCCATAGAGATTATTAAAAATTGCTTTTTGTACTGAGCCTATAGGCATTTGCTCCATTATTTGATCAACTGAAGCATTAATAACAACCCCGCCTTCTTGAGACGTTACCAAATCTGACATGTTATTTTTCCTTTGGTAAAATAATGTGATGAATCGCAATCAACTTATTACTAAAGGATTTTAAAAATGGCTATTAGAACTGAACCAGGTGCTTTAGAAATTATCAGAAACACAATTGTTTCATATAAAGGCACAGTAGGTGAACCTATGGATATTGCTTCTGTTGCTAAGATAGCAAGAGTAGAGCCTATTTGTGTTTTATCAAGCTCTCTTACAGGTACTAAAGAGCTGTATAATATCTTGCACGGAATTCTAAATATCTATGCTGCTTATTATTTACAAGCTGTTAGTATTTTATCAGCACAACTAACTGATGTTCGTATTTTAAAAATTCTAGATAAGACTAATCCAGATAGAGATATTAAAACACTTCTTGCTTCTGGGTATTTAGGGTATGAAAGTTACAATGAACACACTAAAGGCAATATTAAAACATTGTCTTTGCAAGGTTGTTCTTATAAACTCCCACTTCTTAATAGTGATAAATTAACCGCATATGCATCAGAATCTATTTTTGATGAAGATGAAGGCAGTGTACTATCGAGCTCTATTAATAAGCTCGATACATTTGAGAAGTTAGGTGTAGCTGTTGGTAAAGTCATTGATGTTAAGTTTAAAGTAAAACAAGATGACGCTAAAATGGCTGACGAGTTCTCTATTCCTGTAGTCATTAAACTCGATACAGTGATTGTTCCTGCTGAAGTTGTCAACAGCATTACTACTTCTAATACTGATGAGATTACATTAGGTTCTAGATTTAGAGATGCTATTGATGGTAGAATCTCTTTTATCAAAGACTTCTTACTAGCTAGCGATTTGATTAAAGCTCAAAAGAAAACAATGATTAAAGATCCAACTGGGTACTATAATCAGTTACTTAAGAGAGTAAATAATTCACGGTTGTATGGTGCTATCAGTGGTAATATTTCTTTAGCTGGTATTTCTGCTATTATTGTAATGACTGAAGAAGAAGAAAATGAGATTCAAAAGAAACTCGGTGGTAAACTCACTAATAGTAAAATTAGTGATATTGTGTTTGATAATACTTCTGCTATGATGCTTGTAGTTGTCGACCGTGACTGGGCTCGTGTTAGTATGATCATTAAAGGCGGCATGGTTTCTCAACATAGCTTTGACGAATTTAAAGTTATGAGTGATAAAGGTAACGGAGACAATATCATGGATATTGTTAAACTATTAGGACTTGGACAAGCTCCCACTTTTTAATTGCCTAAATAGTACAGATGCTGTAACACAGCATCTGTACTAGTTTTCAATATTTAACTAATCTATTGTTGCTTACCATTTTTTGAATTGTCACTAATTTTTAAGGAGTTTATTATATGTCATTTAACATTGCTGGTTTCATTAAGAAACTATTACCATCTCTTGATAAATCTGATATTGAAGATGATATGCAAATCTCTATGGAATCTATTTCTACGATTACAGAAGTCTATACCGATTTAGAGCAAGTACTAAAAGTCTTTGCGTTTAACTCTAAAGAAAATAAAGACATTCTAAAAGAGTTTTACAAAGAACTTAAACTCACTAAGGTACGTCTCTCTCCTAGAGAAAACATTGCAACAGATACTCTTACTATCTTTAAGAATATCAAAACTAACGGAGAATTTATTTCTAAGGAAGTCTCAGATGCACTTAATGATGTTATTGTTAGTCAAGCGCTAACAGCAGTTAAAACTAATCTAATTAGAGCAGTTGCTCATTACTACTTTATAAGTAAATTTGCTCTAGACTTGTCTAACTTACTCTATGTAAATGAAGCTGAAAATGGTAAATATGAATTAACAAGTGATTTTAAACTTAATAAAAAAGAAAAAGAACTTATTGTTAGTAATGTATGGATTTATGCTCGGCTCTTAAGTGTGTATGGATCTGACCCTACTGTCTTTATGGATAAGCTTAAAAGCATCTCTGAGATCACTCTACCTAAAGATCGTGTAGATGACGCTATTGACACTTATAGTTCAGACAATATTGACTTATTTAACAATTTACCTGAAGGTTTTATTGGGTCTCCTATTTATTCTATTCGTTTGATGTTTGCAACTTGGGAAGCAGATAGGTATTTAAATTTAAAAAATAAAAAGAAACTCTTAGAGCTTCGTTATCTTCATCTTAAAATGCTTCAAGAAAACGGACAAGCTGATGCTAATATGGAAAAAGATATTGTGTATCTACAAAAAAGATGCACTGACATTCAGTATAAACTAACCAAAATCGAGGAGTCCGTCGAATGAATAACGACATTATCATATCAACTTCAGGTTTTCTATTAAAGAAAAACCAGTACTTTACAGACTTTACAGAGGATGATGCTACCTCTGATTTAATCTTTAACAGAGATATAATTACCTCTACTAATAAAGAAATTATTGATTATTATATCCATAACGATGTATACAGATCTAGGTCAGCTAATATTGCTTATAAAGATTATAACTCGGAATCTACGTTTGAACACTACATTGCTTTAGTCGATATTGTAACAGATATTGTTAAAGATATGGACTATATTACTTTCTTTAAGTTACAAGCTGCTAATACACATTTATCTAATATGGCATTTCAGTTTTGTTTAGATGTAACAAGTAGAAAATTTTTGACTAACTATAGAGACTATGCTATTTTACCATTTAGTTTACGTTTTACTATTGACAATGGTTTAACAACAACTAAGACATTAGATAACATTAAATCACTAGAGAAGAACTTTTCTAACAATTTACAAAATACTTGGGATGATTTACTCATAGAACTTATTAATAATAAACCAGCCATGCTGACTTTTTATAAGTTTATCTTTGCTGACTTCTATTAAGGGGTATTTAAAAATGGCAAAACTATTTGCGTTTGAAGAAGAATCCTTAGATAATGATAATGACTTACTTATTGATAAGATTCTTAACTACACTAAAAAAGCAAAATCACCATTATCACTTACAACTCAGCTTATATCCGAGAGAAGTAGGTTAAAGAAAGACATTGAAAAACAACTTAAAGAGTCTGGTGAAGAAGATGATTCTAATGAATCTGAAGATACTGATGACTCTAAATCAGAAGACAATGAACCCACTGATGATAAAAACTCTGAAACTAAAGATGACAAACCTTCTGATAAAGAAGACTCTTCATCTGATGATAAACCAAAAGAAGATTCTAAAGACGATAAAGATGAACTCTCTGAAGCTTCTGCTGATAAAGATTCACTTAATGGTTTAATTGGTTCAGGACTAAAAGACTCTCCTAAAAAAGAAGAGTCTGATACTAAAGAAGATGCTAAAGAAACTGATGAAAAACCAGCTACTGAATCTTTATCATACACTAAGAATATAAGTAATATCTTTAGACCTATTCATGATCAATATAGTAAATACTTAGTTAGTCTTGAAGAATATAATGTAGGTGATAAATTAGAAGTACATGAACAAAAAATAGTCTATGTAAAAGAGTCTGTTTTAGAGTCTCTTAACAACCTTATACAAACAGCAGATAAATATATAGCTCATAACGAGTCTTATATTAATAGCACTTCTACTTCTGTTAAAAAGCTTAATGAAACTATCACAGTTTATCAACAGTTTGTAGAAGCTAAGAAGTTTCACTTTACTAATAAGTTAGTTGATAACAAAGACATTCTCTCTAATTTATCTGTTCCAGGTGATTCTAACCTTAGGTCTAATGTTAAACTATTGCTTGAATATATAGATGCTTCAAGTAAAGTAATTAACCTAACTCTTAATAATGACTTTGAAAAGTTACAAGAAGCTTACACTGCTTCTAAATTTCTCTTAGAAGGAAATGACTATAGTTACACTAAAGTTCTTCCTGGATTTAATCTAGTTAAAGTACATTTAGAAAACTATACCAATTATTTAAAAACTAACGCACAGAACTATCAGTATTATAAACTAAAGGTTTTAAAGACTGAAGATCTATATAGTTTAAATGCCATAGAGATTTCTAAAGATAGTGATTTAGAATATATTCTAGAAAATATTGATAAACTTTTTATTAATGTTGGATTGTATATTGATAACTTAACTATGGTTACCGAGAACTTTAGAAAGTTTATTGATGAGATTAAAGTCATTATTTACAATGTAGAGAAAGACACTCAACAAGACTTAACTAAAATTGGGATAGATGAGAAGCTAAAAGACTTTATTAAGTTTAAGCTTGTGATTGAAACATGCTATATTAACACAGATATAGTAATAGATTTTGTGAGTAGTGTATTAAGTGTACTCAATTTGTGTGTGGAATTAAAGCAGTAGAAATATTGCTGTGTAGTAAATAGTATGATTTCGAGAGAGATCATACGTATGGTGTTTAACTTTTTTTGGAGTATTTAAAATGGCAAAACTATTTGCATTAGAAGAGATGGACGAAACTGGTGCTGAAGTGGAATTAGAGGCTTCTCCTGAAGTTGGTGAAGTTTCTGATGTTCAAGTCGATATGACTGAAGACATGAGTGGTGTGGATGACCAATCAGAAGCTATCACAGAAGGTGTTGAAGCTGCTGATCAACTAGGTGAAGTAGAAGATGTCGTGGCATCTGCTGCTGAAGCCGAAGGCCTTGACCCAGTAGCTGCTGAAGCTATTCGTATCGCTGTGGAAGCTATTTGCTCACGCATTGGTGCTAATCCTAAGGCTATCTATAGCCTGTATGCTACTGAGAATTTCCAATCAGCTTCTTCACGCAAGGCTAACTCCAAGATTGCTCTAGAAGGTGTTGGCGAATTCCTGAAAGATCTGTGGAAGAAGATCAAGAGCGCTTTAGCTAATCTGTGGACTAAAGTGAAAGCTTTCTGGGAAAAGCATCTATCATCACTTGGACGTATCAAGAAGGCTCTTGAGTCCATGAAACAAAAGGTTGCTCAGTCTTCTGGTAAGATTCAAGACAAGGCTTATGTTGAAGTGGCTCCTTCTGCTTTAGTTGATGCCTTTTCTGCTAAGACTGACTTAACAGCCGATGCTGTTTCTAAGACTATTGCAGCTCACGTTGCTGCCGGTAAATCTGTTTCAGCAGTTGCTAATTCTGGTGCTGCTGCTGGTGCTGCTGGTTTAGTTGCTGTTAAAGGTAGCGTTGCTATTGCACTTGGTAAAGTCACTGGTACTTGGAAACTTGGCACAGCTACTGCTCCTATGGTTGGTGGTGCATATATTAAGTATGAAGTTAAAGAAGAAGATGGCGAACTAGTTGTTGATGTTGATCGTCAATCCGTTGATAAAGAAGGTAAAGCTGTTCTTAACATTGCTGACAAGGCTAAACTTGCTGCTGTTATTAAAGAAACGCTTGATTTGATCAACGAAGATGTTAAGAATAAAGCTGCTTTTGATAAACAAGAAGCTGAATTCACCAAAACTATGGTTGACATCGAAAAGGCAATTAATGCTACTGTTACTGACTCAGCATCTGCTGAAGCAGCTAAAGAAGTTCGTAAGAGCCTGAAGGTTGTTTACAAAGCTAATGCTAAGGTGCCTACCATTGGTGCTGAGAAAATTGCTTTGGATGTTAAGCTAGCTAAGGCTGTATTGGGCTTTACCAGCTTCTGTGTTAAACAATATAAGTAATATTACCTCACGGTAATTTATTTTAAGTAACAACCAAGAAGAGTTCATTCTCTTCTTGGTTGTTTTACACTTTGTTGCAATTTTTTGATTATTCACATCAAAGGTTATTAAAATGAAATTATACTCCGAAGATAAACCTATTCCTATTAGTTTACCTAAACAAATCACGGCAATAGAAGACTTATCCATTGATAAAGAATGCTTAGCTTTAAATGAACATGTTCGTGCTTATAGAAGTCTAAACACTGTTCAAGAACAAGTGTCCCTTGAGTCATATAGTTTTATTGATAAGCATAATTATGTTCTTTACAATGAATATATCAAGAGTATCACTAGTAACTTAGGTATCACACATCTACCTATTTTATCACAAGAGACTATTCAAGAACTACCTACCGTTGCATTAAATCACCATATCTCTTTAGAAGGATTTATTGCTACTATTTGGGAGAAGATCAAGAAGATCTTTAAAGGTATCTATGAGAAAATCAAAGGCTTCTTTGTTCGTTTCTTTACTAGACTTGGTAGACTCAAAGGAAAACTAAAGAATCTAGATGAAGCACTCTCTGGTACTGATAAAGATATTCAGAAAGTAAACTTAGATTCAGTACCCTCTGGTATTGCTACTAAATATCCATTAGCAGCAAATCTTACAGGCTCAGATATCATCGAGGTCTTTAATAATGTAAACTCACTTCAAGAACAAACAAAAGTAATTACATCTAAAGCTAAAGAGTTTGCTGCTAAAGATGTATTAGATAAAAACTTTATTGAAGAAATTAAAAAACTTAAAGACTCAGCTAAAACAGCTGGTGCTCAAATAGCTGGTAACAACCAAAATAAGAAATCTGGTACTGTGTTTAAAGAAGCTAAGTTTGGTGAAGATGGTAAAGCTAACAAAGAACTTGATAAGGATAACAAGTCTTTAGCACAAGTAGCTAAAGATTCTGAAGACAAAGCTGATACCAAGACAGGAGAAGTGGGTGATGTTGTTGGTAAAAATGCCGACTCTTTATCTAATGATGAAGATACTCAATTCAAAGCAGTAGAAAAAGAACTGAAAGATTTTAGTAAAACTGTCTCTGATATATTAAACAAAGTTAAAGGTAAAAACCTTGTTGGTGGTGTTGTATACACTAATATTACAGTTGAACAAGACGGTAACCTTAAAATTGAAGATGAGAAAAAAGATATAAAACCAACTAGTATTTCTTTAACTGAAAGAGCTGTTTTAGTTAAGCTTATTAAAGATACTATCAAAGTTGTAGAGAATGCTGAGAAAGATCTTAATGTATATGGTACTGTCAATGACGCTATCATGAAGAATACTGAAATTGTAGATAAGCTTATTGCTGATCTAGATAAGATGGGTGATGATCCTTCTTTTAGTAAGTATAAAACAGTATTGTCTAATAAAGTTAAAGTGCGCTTAGGATTACTTAAGACTTTCTTTAGTGAATATAACAAGGTTGGTAATACTATGTTTGGTATGGTGTTGGATACTGCTGACGGAAATGTTGAATACACCACTTTATGCCTTAAGTACTTTGGTTGAACTAGGAGTTAATATGTCTAAGCTTTTTTCTTTAGAAGATGATAGTGCTGATTATGGGTATGTAAAAGTAGAAGCTACACCAGAGAGTCAACTTGAAGAAGACTCTGATAATGTAGCTGAACTTGTTAACGAGTATAGCAATGATTTGTCAATGGTTACAGAAGGCTTTAAAACAGCTTCAGGTGAGTTAAATTTAGTTACTGATATGAAGTGTAACCTAGAAGGTAAAAAGCTCTCTAGCGTTGATTATTTCACATCGGTAGAGAACTATAATTTAACGATGAAACACATTGCTGATAACCTTGGTGTTAAACTTAGAGTTCCTTCGCTAGAAGACTTTAAGAACCCATATGGTGCTAAAGCTTCTCATGCTATTGCTATTGAAGGTTTTTATGATTTTATTAAGAAGATCTGGGAAAAGATCAAAGACTTCTTTTCTAGCTTCTTTAAGAAGATTGCGTTGTTCTTTAAGAGACTAGTTAATGCTGATCTTGATTTAAAAAGTTATGAAGAGTATGTTGATGATATGATTCATACCCTAAAAAGAAAAAATGCTACTCTTAAAGACAATACTAATTTTGACTCTAAACTACCATCATTATTAGCTGATGAGGGAATGAATAGTATAGATAACAATTACATTATAAGTCTAGGCGTAAGAAAAATTGATAACCTTAGTCAAACCAGCAATAAGTTATTTAGTAGTTTAAATAAAATTACCAGTGTTATTAGCGGTATTGTTAAAGATATTAACAGCGATAACCTAAGTGACACTAAAACTAAGTTAGAAAGTGTATTTACAACTTTGTTTCAACACCGTTTTGAATTAAATGATTTACCGGATATTACTTATGATAAAGTAATGAGTGCATTCTCAGAAGAGATTGGTGATAAATCTAGTAACATGCTATTGCAGTCATATGTTAATACAAGAGATAAGTATGAAGTTTTACCTAAAAACTTTAATATGTATTTAGTTTTAAATCAATCTAGTAAGTTAATGTTGTTTGCTTCAAGTCAGAATAACACTTATGCACAAAACACAATAGAGCCTATTTCCAGTCTTAGTAATATTGCTAACTTATTTGATGATTACAAAAAGTTTTCTAAGACAACTGATATAAATAAATTTAGTTCTATTGTAGCTAAGTCTCAAAAAGACATTGATGATTGTATTAAAGTAGCTTCTACTCGTTTTACTAGTATTTTAGAAAATCTTAGAAAAGGCGTAGCGAGTGAAGCCCTTACGCTTAATGGTGTTCCAATTACTACGCCAGATGAACCTGAAGAAAATACTAGTAGATTTAAAAGAAGAATTAACATTGGTAATACTAACCCAACTAAGGTAAATGTTACCAGTGATAGCGCTCAAGCAGAAATAGATAATTTGTTTGGTGGGCATAATTCAAATAGTCCTATAGGCAACTCATACACAAGTAGCACACCTAATCAAAGTTCATACGTTATTGACAAAAAGTTGATAAAAGAAGTAGAAGATACCCAGCGTTATGTTCTTAACGTTATGTACAGTCTACAAGTTTTACTTAGAGAACTTTCAACTAACCTTGCTGGAACTATAACTGAAGTAAAATTTCAGTTAATTAAATATATTTATTTATCTTGTA
This sequence comes from Minisyncoccota bacterium, assembly GCA_036171755.1. GTDB lineage: Bacteria > Patescibacteriota > Minisyncoccia > Phycocordibacterales > UBA9973 > UBA8515. The sequence continues at coordinate 1,974 of JAVHRS010000018.1, read as the reverse complement.
AGAAATATAGCTAAAAAATAAGCACACCACCTAAGTAGTTTTTTCTACTTAGGTGGTATGTTTTGAGCTATTTTTTAAAGGAGTTAATATGCCAGTTATAAGTTTAACACTAGATGAGACTAATAGAAGTATATTCTCTAGTGTTTATTTTAAGATTATTGAAGATATTGTTTCAGCTATTAAAGTTCCACATAGCTCTCTTGTTATAGTTCATAAAGACACAGAGACTACTCTTACTGATAATAAGAATAATGCTACAGGTTTAAATAAAGATAATTTACCATCTACTATTTCTAAACGTAAAGTAACTGCTACTATTACTGAGAACTATAATGAAGATACATTGACAACTACTGCTGTTCATCAAACAGATAGTTATCCTATCTTTATTGATCACGATATAGATGTTGTCATTTATCCTATTTATGTTAAAAGTGATATTGATATAGAGTTTAGTTACACTACTTCTTCTAAATCAGAAGCTAATAGGGTAAGAGATGACTTAAGAATAAGACTGTCTCAGACTAGAAATATCAATATGCATGATATAGAATATGATATTATTATTCCTGAAGTTGTAGAAGATTTTGTTACTGAGGTTTATACTCTTAAGAGTAGACTAGTTCCACAAGGCTTAGAAGATTACTTTAGAGAGCATAGCACTAAAAGACTTCACCTCTTAACTGATATGGCAAACGCCAGTAATGCTCGTTTAGCTATTAATGAGAAACAGGTAAGAATTGTTGGTTTATTTGATTTTTCTTCTATGCCAGAAAAACTCGATATTGACAATGATAACAATAACTATAAGGTTAGTTTTACTTATAAATTGTCATTTGATGTTCCAAGAGCAATGGCTATTAGATATCCTGTTATGATCTGTAACAGAACTCTACCTTCTAAATACATTCAGTTTATATCAGATAATAAAATAAATTCACAGCAAGAATATAAAAGAGAATTAGGCTATACTAGTTCTCTTGGAGCTTTATCACACTTTGAAGCTCATCGGCAATTAGAAAATAGAGTAGATGTTAATTTGCCTATCAATATTCCTTTATTTGATGATTTTAATACCAGAGTGGGTCATAAAGGATATGCTATAGTTACATCTTTTTTGACGGATGTTAATGAAGTTGATAAAAAGACTTTGTTTAATTTAAAAGAGCTAGAACCTTATTATATACAAGACGAGATATTGGCATATATCTTAAACGGTGAAAAAGACTATATTGTTAATCCTTTTATGTCTTTTTTCTATTTAGGATTACATCAAAATGAAAGACACTATGATAACAATATTCTTGAAATAGACAATAATTTAAATGTTATTTCTAAAGTAGAGCTGTCTTTGTTTAAACCGGTAAGAGTAACTCTAAGTGTTATATTAGATATCACTGCCTTAGATGAAAAAGCGTTTGCTAGACTATTACGTAATATGCCAGCTATAGGTGAGACACCAACACCTTTACAATTAAATTGCATAAAAGTTTTATATATTTTCTTGTCTGAATACATAAGGGCTTACAATAGTTTTAAGACTGAAAGTTCTACCAACATTATGCCAGATTATACATTTTTTCTGACATTTATTAAGTTAATTAATTCTTTAAAGTTAACTGACAATATACTAGTTATTAAAGGTGTGTTAGATATACTTAGGACTGACCTTTATATATTTAATGGTTTAATAGGAACTATGCGTATTAGTTATCATGATGTTTTAAAATACTTAACAACTAAGCAGTATGTAGATGAGTTAAACAAATCATATCCACTAGTTAATAGTGCTGAGGTATATTTAAGTACCAATAAAGAAAATTATGGTAGTGTTGTAAACGCTATGAAAACTGTTATGAGTAATTATATTGTAGCTTTAAGGCAATAGTTAAAGAAGTTTCAAATACAGTTTAGGTTGCATTTGAAATATTCTTGGTTATATATATACTAATTGTAAACGAATACTATTTTGTT
>JAVHRS010000017.1:0-1027 GCA_036171755.1 Minisyncoccota bacterium | reverse complement strand
TATAACAGGAGTTACGCACTCTTAAAATAACTGGATAGATTGAGTGTTTTAACATAATCATGATCGAAAGTTGCGTTTAGTTTTATTTGGTAGTCAGTCAACTGGGTTTTTTCAGTATTATCCTGTAGTATTCCATACAACCAAAAACAAACTCCAAAATGATTATGTTGAGCGATTAGTGATCGAGATTGACATCTCTCAAATCCTAATGATTGTTTAACAAAACGAAAGACTTCTTCTATTTTCCATCTGATTTTGTAGGTAGCCAGCTGTTCTTTTCTGGCAACACCTAAATCATTGGTCACATAATACTTTCGTCTGTTTTTAACAACTTGTACATTAATTTTACCCTTGATTAAGCCGGTTTTTGTCCAATATGGTCGACCATTATTGATGTCTTTTAAATGTTGGAAATCGAGTAACCTGTTTTTGGGTAATTGAGAATAAAATTTTTGATGACGTTCGTTTAAAAATTTTAAAATATCTTCAGCTGAATAAAATGAATCAAATAGCCATGCTTTTGGATGAATGTTTAAATTAAATAAACAATATCTCATTAATTCTAAAGCTAAATCAATTTTGGTTTTACCACTATTTTTTTGGTAGAGTTTCCACCCCAAAGGAATCGTAATAATATTGTTAGTCCAAACCATTACCACCAGGTGGTAACCAAGAATAAATTTGTTTTTTCGATGGGAAAATAACCAACTTAATCCCTGGATAATACCAGCAAAACTTTTGTCAATATCTGTTTCGTCACAGACTAAATAACCGCTATCTAATAATTTTTTATCAACCAAATTTATTAACAATTCTTTCCAGCGGTATTGCTTGTGTAATCCCCGAGTAAAAACATCATGAGAGACACCAGTTGTCAGAGATAAATAAACTAGGGTAAAACGCCAGGGAGCCGATAATAATGCGCCGGCGTATGATAATATAAATTTGGGCAGTTTGTATGTTTGCATAAACAATACTAATACTGCCCATTCTTTTGGTCAAATGTTAGAGTGCGTAAGTCCTGTTA
>JAVHRS010000016.1:0-4479 GCA_036171755.1 Minisyncoccota bacterium | reverse complement strand
GTCCACAAAAGCGTACATCACAAGAAAATCCCCCATATGGGGGATTTTTGGTAACTTTTTAAAATAGAGAATATATGGCTGCTATAGCCGTAACTCCCATAAAGATAGTTGTGATCCACCCGATAATGTTACTAATACGTGAATTTTTATAATGACCCATTATTTTGTGATTACCACTTATATGAACGATGAAGATGAGAATTATAGGTGCAATTATTCCATTTGCTATTGCTGAGTAGATAAGAGCTTTGATAGGGTCAATACCAATGAAGTTTATGGTTATTCCTATAATTATTGAAAAAGCTATGACACCATAGAAAGCACGGGCTTCTTTAAGTTTGCGATATAAACCTTCTTTCCATCCGAAACTTTCAGAGATAGCATAAGATGCAGATCCTGCAAGGATAGGAATAGCGAGCATTCCAGTACCAATAATCCCAATAGCAAATAACGTTGTAGCCCATTTACCAGCGAATGGTGCCAGAGCGAGAGCTGCATCATTAGCGGTGGCAATGTTTGTAATTCCATTTTTAAACAAGACACTTGCACAAACTGCTATTATGAAAAACATAACCAAATTGGAAAAGAACATTCCTATCCAGACATCTTTCCTCATTTGTTTTATTTCCATAGGATTTGTTCCGCGTCGTTGGTGGACTGTTGTTTTTCCTTCTCTTATTTCTTCTTCGACTTCTTGAGATGTTTGCCAGAAGAACAAATAAGGGGAAATTGTTGTACCTAATATTCCAGTTATAAGTAATATTTGAGTTTTAGAAAAAGTTAAACTAGGAATTAAACTGTTTCTCAAAAGCACTGACCAATCCATATGGATTATCAAACCTGTTGCAATATAAGAGAAAAGAGATATGACTAGCCATTTTAAATATTTACTATATTTTTGGTAGGGAATAAATATTTGTAATACTAAACCTAATATTCCAAAACCTATAACAAGTAGAAAAAATGGTAAAGATGGAAGTATAAGCTGGAATCCTTTTGCCATTGCTCCAAGATCTGCTCCTATATTTAAAGTATTAGCAATAAACAAAATCATAGTGCAAGCTAAAAGTATTTTTCTAGAATATGAGTGTTTTATGTTTGCAGCTAATCCTCTTCCAGTGACGAGAGCGATACGTGCACACATCTCTTGGATTACAGCCATAAGAGGAAAAGTCCAAGCTGCCAGCCATATCAAGCCTGTGCCATATTGTGCTCCTGTCTGGGAGTATGTAGCGATACCAGAAGGGTCGTCATCTGCTGCTCCAGTTACAAGTCCAGGGCCAAGTTTTTCTATATATTCCTCTCCTTCTTTTAAAATAGATTTATTTTCTTTTTCATCCATATATTTTATATTATACTATTTTAGTTGAATTTGATACAATAGTAATATAGTTATATGTCAATAAATAAACCAAATAAAATCCAAATTATTAAATATGCTCCACCACCACCAGACCTACCAACATTAGGTAGAGTAGACCCAAGTGATGTAGCTTTTATAGGCCGTACGAACTATGTTGCTTCTCTAGAAGAGAAGAGGTTTGTATTTGGTATAAAGCGTATCGACCGTAGGCGTCATATGTATATTATCGGGAAGTCGGGTGTTGGTAAATCTAAACTTCAAGAATTAATGATCCGTCAGGATATAGCTTATGGGCATGGTATTTGTGTTATAGATCCACACGGTGAGCTTATTGATGATATATTGAATTTTATTCCTGAAGATCGTATTGAAGATGTTTGTGTTATTGATCCAGGAGATATTGATTTCCCACCATCGTTTAATCCATTGGCCAATATTGATCCAACTTTTAAACATCAACTTACTCAAGGTTTGATAGAAGTTCTACGTAAACAATTCGGTGCGAACTGGACTCCGCGTCTGGAGCACGTTTTCCGCTTTACGGTTCTCGCCCTTCTCGATTATCCTTATGCAACGATGCGTGGAATGATAAGTATGTTGACAGATCGTAATTATCGTCAGAAAGTTGTGGAGTATATACAAGACGATATGGTCAAAAGATTCTGGGCTATAGAATTTGCGGATTGGTCTGAGAAGTTTGATACTGATGCCATCATTCCTCTTGTGAATAAGCTCGGGCAATTCCTTTCTGATCCAATGCTAAGAAATATTTTTGGACAAAAAGAAAATAAAATAGACATTGAAGAGTTGATGAATAATCAAAAAATTCTTCTTATTAATCTTTCTAAGGGTAAAATTGGTGAAGAGAATTCATCCTTCTTTGGAGCAATGTTCCTAACGAAGATCAAGCAAGCTGGTATGGCTCGTGCCAAACTTGAACCGAAAGACCGTGCTGATTTCTATCTATATGTGGATGAGTTCCATAATATTGTAACTGATACCTTTGAGAATATTCTTTCTGAGGCTCGCAAGTATGGGTTGAACCTAATCATCGCTCATCAATACATTTCCCAATTATTACCAAAAGTTCAACAAGCAGTTCTAGGTAATGTTGGTTCTATTATTACATTCCGTGTTGGAGGTGATGATGCGACGAAGCTCAAGCCGGAGTTTGCTCCAGTATTTGATGTAAAAGATATGATAAATCTTGGAGTTGGAGAATTTTATATAAAGATGACTATTGATGGAGAAAGTTATGATCCATTTTCAGGCGAGACCTTGCGTGTACTTCCAGCAACACACCCTTCATATAAAGATCGTGTTATTGAAGCTTCTCGTCGTAAATATTCTATTCCTGCTGGTGATGCTCAAAGATTGATCTCTGAAGAAGAAGTGACAATCATAAGATCAGCTCAAGAAAAGGCCGCAATAACGGCAAATGGTAAAGAAGAAGAGGGTATGGACGAAAAAGAAAACAATAAAGAAAAATCTAAAAAAGAAGAAAAGGGCGGAGAGCCCTTAATATAATTAAGAATATTATTGTTTACAAATTACTCTCGAGTAGTACAATTATAATATAGATCGCAGAACTTAATTTACCTATATATTTTATGGTATTTATATATACAACATGTGAGAACATGGATGAGGCCAAGAAGCTGGGCGGGCTAATAATCGAGAAGAAAATAGCTGCTTGTGTAGATTTTTGGTCTATATCTTCCTGTTATAACTGGGAGGGGTCTATGAAGTGCGTAGATCAAGCTATGCTTTTAATCACGACTTTTGAAGTTAAACTTGAAGAATTAAACGAAATTATTTCAGAAAATCATACTTATAGTATTCCTCTAATAGCAGGTGTCGATGTGCGTCGTATTAATCATCCTTATAAAGAGTGGATGATGAAGGAAATAGTTTAAATATTCAAATATGAATTCTAAAAAAATTTTAATTTTCGGTGTGTTTGATGGTATTCATGAAGGTCATTTATCTTTCATAAATAATGCTAAAAAAGTAGGTGACCATCTCGTTGCTATTGTTGCGCGTGATAGCATTGTACAAGAATTAAAAGGTGAATTACCTCAGTATAATGAAGTTGAGAGAATAGAAGCTCTTTTAAAAATTCCAGAGATAGACAGAGTTCTTTTGGGTGATCCTGGACTAAGCACATACAACATACTAAAAGAAGTAAACCCTGATATTGTATTTTTGGGTTATGATCAGAATTTTTTATATGAAGATTTAAAGAAAAAGATAAAAAATGGTGATTTGAAAGAAATGGAAATTATTTTTGGTGTTCCACATAAGCCTGATGAATTACATTCATCAATTTTAAAAAAGGTAAAAAGTAAAATAATAAAAAGTAAAAATTAAGAATCTAAATTAGTGATATAAACTCCATTGGGTCAGGGTGTCTTTTTGCGTTTAGCTCCATTTGGTCTTTATGTCCATAACCATCCATTTTTTCTATTTCATTTTTTATTTCTTGGTAATATTCATCACTAATACACTGAACGTGTAAGTGGGGGAACCAGTTACCATTTTCAGGAGGAAATCCTATTTTTGCAAAAATTGTATCTTTTTCTAAGATATCTCCAAGTTTACATTTAATATTTCTATCCAAATGGCCATAGATAATGTAAACAGGAACAGATAAATGTTTTAGGATTACGTGTGGACCCCAACCACCATCTGGGTCAAAATCATCTCCAACTTTGACAACTTCAGCCTTAAAATCGGTTGCAATTTCTGTCCCGGTTGGAACATTGATGTCTACACCAAGATGAATAAATTTATTTTGTTTATCCATATATGCACCTCTGAGTAAATTAGTGCGTTCCTCCATCCATCCTCCATACGAAAAATCTAGTGAATATTTTTTATGAAGGTCATCTACAAAATCCTGACATACATTAATATCTAAAAGAATATTTTTATTATCAAGATTTGCACCTTTTATTTTGCACCACTCAATAGATTCTAAATTTAAATTTATATAACCATAAGTTTTGCCTTTTAATTTTGGGAATATCATAATTTAATAGTACCAAAGAATCTACATATAGCCAAAACCTTTACGTTTAAGTTGATTGGTGGTATAATATAAAAAAACTAGAAAC
>JAVHRS010000015.1:0-1051 GCA_036171755.1 Minisyncoccota bacterium | reverse complement strand
AGGCGAATTCAACCTGTTAGTGCAACACTCCATACTTCAAGCGGAGTCTTCCAACCAAGTCTCTTCCTCGGTCTGGTATTCAGCTTGTATTCGACTGTTGCTAATAATTCTCTAGATATCATACTAAAATCTGTTTTCTTTGGAAAGTAATCACGAAGTAATCCATTAGCATTTTCATTTGATCCTCTCTCCCATGAACTGTAAGGATGAGCGTAAAAACATTTCATCTTTGTCTCTTTTTGAATTCTTTTCCAGTTACTATTCTCAGTACCATTGTCGAGTGTTAATGTTTTCTTAAGTCTATCAGGTAAAAACTCTAATCTTGTTCTCACAGCATCACAAGTAGAACTACTTGTTTTTGATTTTAAATGAGTAATTAAATATAGTCCTGATTTCCTTTCGAGTAATGTATTAACTCCTGGCTTGTGATCTTTTGATTCAACTGTATCACCCTCCCAATCACCGATTCTTGTTCTGGTATCAACAATTTTCGGTCTTTCTTCTATTGAAATACCTTTTGGTTTAAATATTCTCTGACCTTTTCTAGAATTTTTAGCATATCTAACCTTTTTTCTTCTACGAAGACACATCCTTAAATCTTCACAATTTTCTCTAACATTACCCCAGCCTTGTCTAAATATTTGAGCATAGATGAATTGATATATTGCTTCATGAGAAATTGATTGATGAAGATCAATTTTAAGTCTTCCCGATATCTGTTCAGGTGACCATCTTTCTTTTAGATGTTTAATGACATATTCTCTAATTTCTTTTGATTTTAATCTATCTTTTCTTCCTCGTTCTTTTCGTTTTAAAAGAGCTCTATTTTGTGCGATACGAGGTGTGTAAACATTGTGTTCAACTGGAAAGTTTCGTCTCAATTCTCTTGAAATTGATGACGGTGACCGACCTATTTCTTTTGAGATGGTTCGAATGGATAATCTTTGCCACCATAGTAATTGAAGCTTTTCTCGCTCTTCTATTGTAAAATGCTTATATTTCATACACTTCTATTTTACCAGAAGTGTTGCACTTACTTATTGAACTAGCT
>JAVHRS010000014.1:0-1057 GCA_036171755.1 Minisyncoccota bacterium | reverse complement strand
GGTGCTGTTGTATCAACAGTTATTTCAGCCGAGGTAGAAACGCCACTTACATTTCCCGCCTTATCTTGCGATTGGACTTTAAATGTATATCCTCCATCGCCATAGGTTGACAAATCTGACACAAAGGTATCAGTAGTTGTCCCAGATGCTTTATTATCAGAACCCTTGAACAGATTCCATAAATAATTTTGTATTCCGGAAAGTAAATCTGATGCTGCTGCCCAATTCCATGTTATTGATGTTTGATTTGTTGGGTTTGAAGTTATTGCTGGAGTAGGAATACCAGGATCTGTTGGAGAAGTTTTATCTATAATAAAATGAAGTCCGAGTGAATCTCGATATTGAGTAACGGCAGTATCATTACCTCGTGCCGCGTTATCATACTCTCCATGCATCACGTAATATTCGCCGTCAGATAGTGTTGAAATACAATCTGTTAGATGTTTATCCGTTATTGTGTTTGTCGTACCGCTTAATGCATAAGTATTTGCAGCTTGTCTAAAGCCACAATATGCGGTATTTCCCCAGCCAAAGGTGCCATCTGTATTTGCTTTAAATATGGAAAATGTCTCATACTTTAAACCTGAGGATGGAGCGCTATCTGTAACAGTTGAATCAAATGTCAAATCACTGAGGTTTTGAGCGTACACGATTCCGCTTGTTTCAACGCCATTTTTATAATACTTATGAGTTGCGGTAGGAGCGACAGAATCAATAGTTAATTCATTTGTTGTTGAATCTACCCCACTATTTCCGGCCATATCAACCGCAGTTGCAATTACGTTATACGATCCATCAGCAAGAGCGGGTGTAATGGTATTATCTGCTAATTCCCACGTTCCGTCACCTTTATTTGTACCGATATAAGTAGCGACACCAATACCAATTGATATCGTAGCCGCTGCGTCATTAACATACCCTGTTAATTTAGGAGTTTTATCATTAGTTGCAAAAGTATTTACAGTAATTGTGGGGGCAACTGTGTCATATTTTATTTGACAACTTCCTGCCAATGTTTCTGCTGAAAGCGCCCAAGCTGATTTATTTCCGGCAAAAT
>JAVHRS010000013.1:0-1079 GCA_036171755.1 Minisyncoccota bacterium | reverse complement strand
TAAAAATTGCTATGATATTTTCGTATGATCCCTCTCAGGCGGGGGGGGTTCAGGAACATGTTCGTTTGCTTTCAAAAAGCCTTCATAATTTGGGTCATCATGTTGATATTTATGGTCCAGAAAATAATATCCATGAATTTATAAACTATAATCCAATTGCAAAATCGATCACGGTCCCCGTTCCTAATGGTAGTTGGGCAAATATTACTGTGGAAAAAACCGATATTAAAAAAATAATAAATAAATTGAATAAAAAAAAATATGATATTGTTCACATTCATGATCCTTACGTTCCTTTTATCGCTTGGGAAATAATGAAAAAAACAGAGTCAAAAAAAGTTGCTACTTTTCATACTGCATGGGAGGATAATTCGATCATTAATTTTGTGAATCCTTTTATAACTCTTTTTCAAGATACTTTTTCAACAAATTTTTCCGGTGCAATTTTTGTATCAAAGATAGTTGAGAAACGTTGGCGTGAACTTACAGGTAAAAAAGTTAAGCAAACAATCATTCATAATGCTGTTGATGGCGTATTCTTTCCCGTAAAGAAAAAGACCACTTCAGAATCAGAAACAAATTTATTATTTCTTGGAAGATTGGTAGAAAAAAAAGGCCCAAAATATTTGTTGAAAGCTTTTCACAAAATTTGTAAAAAATTTCCTAAAGCAAAACTAACGTTTGTTGGCAAAGGGCCCATGAGAGAGTCATTGGAAAAATTTGTCAAAGACAAAAAGATGGAAAATAATGTTATATTTGCGGGAGAAGTAATAGGTCAAAAAAGAGTTAAATTTTATCAACGGGCTGATATTTTTTGCGCCCCTTATTCAGACGAAGCATTCGGATTAACTATACTTGAAGCAATGTCGGCTGGCATTCCCATTGTTGGTTTTAAAAATAGCGCATTTAGAGAAATACTCAAAGGTTATCCATATCCTGAATTTTTAGTTAAGTCCAGAGACGCTGATAGATTAGAGGAAGCCGTAGAAAAATTAATTGAAGATAAAAATAAACGGGACAAAATTTCCTTATGGCTTGTCAAAGAAAGCAGGAAATACGGGTGGGAGAAGGTTGCTAAA
>JAVHRS010000012.1:0-1091 GCA_036171755.1 Minisyncoccota bacterium | reverse complement strand
TCCACCTATGCTACGCAGACACAAAACATATTCAATATCAAGCTATAGTAAAGCTCACGGGGTCTTTTCGTCTAACTGCAGGTAACCGGCATCTTCACCGGTATTGTATTTTCACCGAGCTACTTCTCGAGACAGTTCCCCACTCATTACGCCATTCGTGCACGTCTGAACTTACCAGACAAGGAATTACGCTACCTTAGGACCGTTCATTTTGGTGTTAGCTTTATATTGCTATAAAGATCGGACTATATCATTCAATCTATCGCGTCGGCGTTCAATGTTGCGATAACTTGATCTTGCGTGTAGTCTCTGGGGATTCTTCTGAATTTACGCCATTATTTGTAATGTCTTCTAATGTGTATTTTCTTTTTCTGCCAATTCCTGGATTAAGTGTTTCTCTTAATTCAAGAATCTTCTGGAAACCTTCAGGAGTTAAGTGCTCGCCTGCGTGCATACGTGTCACAATTTCAGAAAAAATTCTAAAATTATGCTTTTTATACGCAGAACGAAAACCAAATCTCTTGAAGAATGGGAGTACAACCGTATACAATGCTGTAACATTCGTCACTTCGTAATATACGATACCATCTTTTCTTTCGCGCAATGTTCCACATCCCAAGACGTGCTTTATCCATGCAAGGATAACGCGATCTTTTTGTGAAATGTTGAACGAGGCGCTCAATTTCCAATTTTGCCTAAAATCCAATCTTTTCTTAATTGAGACATTGAAGCTTCCTTCTCCGTCAGTAAACCCTGCAATGTAGCTTCCTACATCACTTGGTATATTTTTCATTTTTATTGATTAGTTTCAGAAGTCTTTCCTGCTGATTGTCCGCATATGCACATTGTCACGGCACATCGACGTGTGCTCGTAGTACATACTCATTTTTTCGCGATTATTTACATAACCACGCCGGGTTTTCCAGCATATAGCAAGATTTTTTAACGTAACTACAACGTCCTAGTTTATAGTTACGGCCGACATTCACCAGGGCTTATATAAGCCAGCAATACATCCGAAGACATATCACCACCCATATTTGACCTTCTGGCATTGGTCAGGCGTCACCCCATATACATCCTCTTACGAG
>JAVHRS010000011.1:0-1096 GCA_036171755.1 Minisyncoccota bacterium | reverse complement strand
GGCATAATAGTCAAAATGTGTGGTATTTTTAATAATATTTCGACTTTAAATAGAGGTACCAATTCATGAAATTGATCTTTCTTTTTCTGGTCAATCCTTTATGAACTGCCAGCTTTTGTTTTAGATGTTTAAACTCCGCCTCAAGACCGTTTGTGTCTTTGTAAAGTTGAGGATAATCTAAATAGAGAAAGAGATGACTCAAGGACATTTTTAATGCTCTAAACGTTCTTCTTAAATTTTTGTGAGTATACCACCAGTGTTTGTGATCGAAAGCGTACGATCTCTCATTTAATTGGTCAATATATTTATCTTCAAATCTTTGTAACCATTTGATCCAAACAGATTTTTCACCTTTAGTTTTTACCTGATTTAAAAACTTAACAATTTCTAAAAGTTGTATTCCTGCTTCTGTCTCCGGATGTTGCGTCAAGTATGTTTGGCCAAACCTTTGGGTATGGACTAAACATCTTTGATGAGGAACATCAGTATACCTGTTTTTTGAAGCTGAAACGATACTTCCATGCCAGTCACTAGTAATTCCGAGAACCTTGTACCCAAGTTTATTTAACCTTGAAAAATTATCAAGATAACTGAAGTAATTCTCCCTTTGTACAAAATCCCACAAGATAATATTTTGTCTTTCCTTAAAGACCAGAATACAACCCCAGCGACCAAAATATTTACCATCAACTTTTAAATATATTTCTTTACTTTTAGTGAGGGGTTTTATCTTTAAAGATTTATCTAAGAATTTATCAAAGTATCTTCTTAAAGTGCTTGGAGAAACTTTTACACCTCTAAATTTACTTAACGATTTAATCGTAACACTAGTTGAGATCCAGGACTTAAACAGACTAAAATATCGGTTAGATTTTATCTTTTTTCTTGGAGTAAAAGTCTTTTTACATTTTAAGCATTTGAAGCGGAGAGTTCCAGACTTTGACTTACCATGACCAACCAACTTTTGACTACAAACTGGACAGTGAAATCGATAACTTTTTTAAAATTTGAAATGTTCATATTTGAATTGTACAGGTTCAGCGCATATTTACAAGCTATATCCTTAATATATACCACACTTATTGAGTATTATGCC
>JAVHRS010000010.1:0-1097 GCA_036171755.1 Minisyncoccota bacterium | reverse complement strand
TCTTGGTATACTTCTTGGGAATTCTTGAGTTACAATGAATCAGCCAGTACAAGAATTATTGTCTGTTAGTTTTACAGGAGTTGATATCCTCTCTTCTACTGGATGATTCTATAATGCCTATGTTTCTAAATCAGAAATACTTTCTGGTACTGGACCTATATTTATCTCTCTTCTCTCTAACTTCGATAGTTCTGTATGAACTTATCCAGGTTGTGATCATAAAGATATCAAACTCCCAAATGGACAAGTTTGGGCAGCTTGTAATGTGGGAGCGAATAAGATGTATAATAATACTATTATCATAGCACCTTGTGTTAATAGTGTCATAGATTGTAATTCTAATATCCGAAATAGTTTAGGTTCTTATTTTCAATGGGGGAGAAATGATGATGTGACTACAACAAGTAGTACTGGCATACTTGTTAGTGTAGATCTTGGTCCTAATGGTATAGGATATAAAAATTTTATATTTAATCCGAATACTCCTAGTGATTGGTTAATAACTCAAAACAATAATCTTTGGTGAGCATCCTGATCGAGTTCTACATGGGGTACTTATTCCTCTTTTGGTAATTCAATTAGCATGAAATGAGCATGTATAATTGGGTATCATATTCCAACCATTAAAGAATGGATGGATGCTGCAATAAGTATTGATGCTGGTATTATTGCAGTATCATGGAATACTAAACATGATATTCGAAATATTTTACGACTTCCATTTAATGGAAGTCGTGTGGGAGCTACAGGAAATTATTCAAATGTAAACTATTCTGGAAATGGACAATGAGAAAGATGAGGCTATTGGACATCTTCTCCAGGAAATAATGTGACTTGAAGTTATGTTGATATAACTAATGGTTCAGGTCTTGCAATTGCATTAGGAAGTATTAGCGTGCGTACTAATGGATTATGAATTCGTTGTCTTAAAAATTAATCTTTATCATTTTTATGTATCTTTTTATAAACACTATTTCCATTCCTGCGACTTATATCCTTTTTAAGGGTAAATAGAAAAAAATGTAGGCTATAAATTGTTTCTTTTCTAACATCCCCCCAGAATTTTCCATTTAACACCCAAAGTCTAACCTTAGTTG
>JAVHRS010000009.1:1308-4911 GCA_036171755.1 Minisyncoccota bacterium | reverse complement strand
GCGTATACTTTAAGTAGGGTTATTTGAATTGTGTTGCCTAGAACAATTTTTTAGGGGATTAAATAGTTTTGAAACAGTGCTGTATACTTATTATGTTAACAAATCTGCTTCATCCTTAGTCCCACTTAGCGTTATGCTATGGTAATATCTTTCGAATAGTCCTAATAAGGAATTCTTTCATATTTTTGAAAGGATTTTTTATTTTTTCCTTTTAATTTATTATGATATACTAATATTATGGAGAATGAAAAACAACTGAAGGTCACATTTTGTTCTGGTGCTGGTACTGTCACAGGTGCCAACTTTTTAATAGAAGGTAATGGCAAGAAATTTCTAGTAGATTGTGGTCTTATACAAGGTGAAAAAATTGCTGACGACACGAACTGGGAGAAGTTCTCTTATGATGCTTCCACTATCGATATCCTCTTTATTACTCACGGCCACATTGATCATATAGGCCGTATTCCCAAGCTTATTTCCGAAGGATTTAAGGGTAGAATTGTTTCGACGATTCCTACGAAGGAGATTACAGGCATAATGCTTGCCGATACTGCCCACTTACTTGCAAAAGATACAGAACATAACTTGGCAGAAATTTATACCGAAGAGAATATCAACAAAGCTTTGAACTTATGGGAAACTCTCGAATATGGTCAAAAACTAAATGTTGATCATGGTTTTCAATTTTCGTACAAAGATGCTGGACATATATTAGGTTCTGGTATGCTTGAGATTATTTATAATAACAAGAAAATAATTTTTACTGGCGATCTAGGGAACTCTCCTTCACCACTTTTGCGTGATACGGAGAAGATTAAAGATGTGGATTATTTATTTATGGAGTCTGTCTATGGAGATAGGAATCATGAAGACCGTGATACCAGAAAGAAAAGGTTAGAAGAAATTATTCGAGAGAATTACAACAGAAAGGGAACTCTTATGATTCCTACTTTCTCACTAGAGAGGACACAAGAATTACTTTATGAAATAAATACTTTGATTGAAAATAAAATTATTTCTCGTATGCCGATATTTCTTGATTCTCCTTTAGCTATTAAGCTCACAGCAATTTATGAAAAGTATGAGAAATATTTTAATCCTACCGCTGTAAAAATAATAAAAGGAGGCGATGACATTTTTGATTTTATTGGACTCAAAATGACGAAGGAAACAGAAGAATCAAAAGCAATATTAAATGTGCCAGACCCAAAGATTATTATGGCGGGAAGTGGTATGAGTAACGGCGGAAGAATTCTTCATCACGAGAAAAATTATCTTCCTTATAAAAATAATACTATTTTACTTATCGGATATCAGTCAGTTGGAACTTTAGGCCGCTCAATAGAGAATGGTGCGAAAGAAGTTCGTATTATGAGAGAAGACGTCAGGATAAAAGCAAAAGTTGAGATGATTAGTGGGTATTCTGGACATAAGGACTCGGATCATCTTGTAGAATTTGTAGAAGATACAGCTGAAACTCTAAAGAAAGTATTCCTTTTAATGGGGGAGCCGAAGGCTTCGATGTTCCTAGCTCAAAAAATTAGAGATAATTTAGGAGTAGATGCTTATACTCCAATGCATGGAGAGCAAATTATACTGGATTGCTAATATTTAAATAGCACCGCGACATAGTCGCGGTGCTATTTAAAATCCCCTTATTAGGGGATTTTTGGATTATATGCTCTTTACTATTCTTGCAAAAGTTTCAGGATTGTTCTGGGCTATGTCAGAGAGAATTTTACGGTCTATATCAATCTTCTTCTTCTTAAGTCCGTCTATGAATCTACTGTATGACATCTCAAATGGTCTGATAGCAGCATTGATGCGTGTAGTCCAGAGGGATCGGGCATCTGCTTTCTTGTCTTTACGGTGAGCGAAAGAGTAGGTCCCAGCGTGACGCAATGCATCCTTGGCTGCTGCTTTCTTTGTACTGCGACCAAAACGAAAACCCTTAGCCTGGGCTAGGATATTCTTTCTATGTTTATTCTTTATTGTTCCTCTTTTGACTCTTGTCATATAATTTTCGTAATTTTATTTATAATTTTTTATGCGTTTGCTAAATATGTCCTTCTATTCTTGTTTGAAATTTTGAAATTATTTGTTTTCTTTCCTGCAAGTTGCTTTGTACGTGACTGCTTGGCATTGAAGTGATTGAACCCTGGTACACGTGATAATATCTTACCATTCTTTGTAACTTTCAAACGCTTTGTTAATGATTTGTTTGTTTTTATACTCATAAATTTTACTTTTCTTTCTCAATTGTAATAGTTGGACCTTTAGGACCCTTTTTATAATCTTCTGCTATTTTATAATTCTCAGTTATAAGGTGAAGTACGCGATATATGCGCTCTTTAAGGAATGGTTCTGGCATATACTTGGAACGCCCTGGTAAGAATAGTTCTATTTTGATGCGATTACCTTCTATGAGCCATTCGGACGCTCTTCTGGCCTTAAGTGCAAGATCATTATCCCCAGTACCTATCTTTATCTGAATAGTCTTGGTCTCTGTGGTCTTGGCTCCTGCTTTAGCCTTCTTTAGCTTCTTGTTCTGCTCATATTGGTATTTACCAAAATCTGCTATTTTAACTATTGGAGGATTCACATTGGGGGAAACTTCTATCAAATCAAGGCCAAGTGCATTTGCTTGTGCTAGAGCTTCTTTAATACTCAAAACGCCAAGATTAACCCCTTCGTTTGAGATTACGCGAACCTCACTAGCCCTTATTTGATTGTTTATTCTTTCTCTCAATTTGGTTGCCGATAGAAAATAAATAGATTACCTACCTAAGCCGAATATTAGCATATATATAAGTATAAGGCAAGATATTAAAGTAATGCTTTTGCTTCTTCAAATAATGCATCTATTCTTCCTTCTGTTTTTGCTTCGCCGAAAAGCCTGATAATAGGCTCTGTATTGGAGGGGCGTAGGTGAATCCAAGAACTATCGGGGAAGTCAAAGCGGATGCCATCTTGTTCATCTATTGTTGCACTTTGGAAATTTGTTTTCAATTTTGCATATACTTGTTCCAAATCTGCACCAACCGGCCACTTGTCTTTCTTTATAAAGTATTGCGGTACTTCGGCTACGAGCTCACTTACTTTTTTATTTCTCTCAGCTAGAAGTTCAAGTACTAGTGCGAGTCCTGTGAAGCTGTCGCGAACAGTATTAATAGTAGGGTAGATGATGCCACCATTTCCTTCGCCCCCAATGATCGCATTATGTTTGAGCATTCCTTCAACTACGAAGCCTTCACCGATCTTTGTTCGGAAACATTCGCTTCCGTACTTCTTGGCAATGTCAGACCCTCTTTGTGATGTAGATAAGTTGAGTACTATAGGTTTACCTTTATTTTTTGAGACAATATTTTCTATAGCAAGAGCGATAGAATATTCTTCAGAAATTACTTCGCCATTCTCATCAAGTATTACAAGTCTGTCTGCATCAGGATCGTGGACGAATCCTAGATCAGCCTTTGTTTCCTTCGCTAAATTTGAGATATCGACGAGGTTTTCCTTTAGAGGCTCTGGTCTGTGGGCAAATTTACCATTAGGAATATTATTCAAAGGAATTAATTCTACTCCAAGCTTTTCAAATAAATATGG
>JAVHRS010000009.1:0-1208 GCA_036171755.1 Minisyncoccota bacterium | reverse complement strand
AATATTCTCTTTTTGAGCATTTTCGAATTTTATTATTTCCTCTTCGTAATATTTATTTATTTTATCTACCTCTTCTTTAATAGTGAAGAGAGCAGAATCATTTATGAATTTAAGTCCGTTGTATTCGATAGGGTTGTGACTGGCAGTAATGATGATACCTCCAGTGTATCCATGCTTGCGGACGGAGAATAGAACTGTCGGAGTCGGAAGTATGTCGCCATCTATTCCTTCTACTCCTAGATTTTTAAGTTCGTTTAAGATCAAATCTCTTATTTCTGGGCCCGATTCACGACCATCTCTACCAATCAGTATTGTTGGATTCTGATTTTTTTCTTTTAAAAAAGATACAAATGCACGAGTGTACAATATAACTACTTCTTTATTAAGGTTTTCGCCCCAGATACCACGGTACCCGGAGACATTTATTCTTTGTTTAATTTCCATTCAGTCATTATAACAGTTTTCATAAAATGAAGAAATAATTTTGTATGCTATAATACAGAAATGAATTTAATAGTCATTTTATCAGCCATACCTGTAATTATATGGACGTTTATGGCCCCAATAGCCTCTCGTTTCGCAGATTTGAACTCTATAACTACTAGTATAGGGCAGATTTTAGGCTTGGTGGGGATGGCCCTCTTTTCGATCAATCTTATATTAGCTGGGCGTTTCAAATGGCTCGATAAGTATTTTAATGGTTTGGATAAAGTTTATGCGAATCACAGTAGGATAGGGGCTATAGCTTTCTCGATGCTCTTATTCCATCCACTTTTCCTAGTTGTTAAATATTTAGTTATTTCCACCGGGGAGGCCGCTTTATTCTTCGTGCCTTTTATGAACATGCCTATCACATGGGGGATCATTGGCTTACTCATAATGATAATCCTCATCAGTTTCACTTTCTATATTAAATTGAGATACAACAAATGGAAGATGTCGCACTACTTTATGAAGCTGGCATTCTTCTTTGCTGTGTTACACACATTTTTAATCTCTAGTGATATATCTAGGAATGACTTACTGCGATACTATATGCTCGCTCTAGTATTTATTGTGGCTTTCGTAAGTATTCGCAAAGTTGTTTATGATAAACTTTCAATAAAGAAATTTAAATATAAAGTTGTAGGAGTAAGAGTGCTAAATCAAGATATAGTAGAGGTAGAGATGCAAGCTCTAAAGGACAAAATGACTTTCACCGCTGGGCA
>JAVHRS010000008.1:0-1137 GCA_036171755.1 Minisyncoccota bacterium | reverse complement strand
CGCTGCAAGGTGGATCTACTGCCCAGGTAGATGACCTGATAGGCTAGGCGTGGCACGATGTTAAAAAAAAGCTCAAAAAATATGTCAAAATAGACATAATTCACCATGAAGCAATTGCCAAGAAAGCCAATCAAGTGGGTAGGTTCGTCCAAGAAGGACTTGGACAAGATGCCTGCTGAAGTTAAGGATGTGTTCGGTCATGCCATCGACTTGGCGCAGGCTGGAGGCAAACATCCTGACGCAAAGCCTTTTCGTGGCCACGGGTCTGGGGTGATGGAAGTCGTGGAGGACTATTCCGGTGACACTTATCGGGCTGTTTACACCGTCAGGTTGGAGAGCTGGGTTTATGTGGTGCACTGTTTTCAGAAGAAGTCAGTTAGCGGAATTAAGACACCCAAGCCGGATTTGGATCTCATTGATCAACGATTGAAAGTGGCTGCAGCTGATCACGCGGCCTGGCTTAAATCTCAAAAAGGAGCCGCAAAATGAACGACACAGAAATTGTCATTGAAGTAGGCAGCACCAATGTTTATGCAGACATGGGGTACCTGGACGCGGCAGAAATGCAACGTAAGTCTCAATTGACTGCCGAGATTACCCGTGCCATAAAAGCTAGAAAACTAACGCAAATCGCTGCGGCTGAACTGCTCGGTGTTGATCAATCAAAGATTTCAAAAATCACTCGTGGGAAATTTCGAGGGGTTAGTGAAAGTAAATTATTGGAACTGCTCGCAAAATTAGGTCATGACGTTAATATTTTAATAAAGCCGACAAAAAAACGTTTGGGAGAAGTTAAACTTGAATTTGCATGATCAATTTATATTTTTAATAAATATTATTAATATAATTAATTGATATAATCAAGTATATATAAAAATATACCTACAGGTCGCAAATTGAATTTTTGTTGCTTTGAAAAAATCAGTGTGTATGTGACATGATGATTGGTTTTAATTGGGAATATTTGTGCTGATGTCACAGATCTGATTGAACTCTTGAAAGCCATGGTTGTTTACTTTTTTATTTAAAAACAAGGGACTTTCTTTGATTCGCACCAGTTTTAACCTAATGACGCCAGATGAAACCAGACGCCAATGAAATGTTTAGGCGTTTGGTTTTAGCGCTCATAACCCAAAG
>JAVHRS010000007.1:0-21133 GCA_036171755.1 Minisyncoccota bacterium | reverse complement strand
TGTATAATACTAAGATAATTATCAAAATTATTAATTAATTATATAAAATAAATATGTCAAAAATTATAGGAATAGATTTAGGTACAACAAATAGTGCGGTCGCTATCATTGAAGGTGGTCAGCCAAAAATAATAGAGAATATCGAGGGTGCTCGTACAACTCCATCGGTTGTTGCTGTTACAAAAAATGGTGACAGGATGGTGGGATTACTTGCAAAGCGTCAAGCTGTGACGAATCCCGAAAATACAGTTTATGGTATTAAGCGTTTTGTTGGTCACATGTATGATGATCCAGAAATTCAGAAAGATGAGAAAACAATTCCTTATAAAATTCAAAAGGGAAGCACTGGAGGAGTCGAAGTAAAGCTAGCTGATAAATTACTTCGTCCAGAAGAAATTTCTGCGATGATTCTAAGTAAGATTAAAGCAGACGTAGAAGCAAAGCTTGGTGAGAAGATTACTGAAGCAGTTATTACTGTTCCAGCTTATTTCAATGATGCTCAAAGAAAAGCTACGAAAGATGCTGGTATAATTGCGGGCTTGGATGTAAAGAGAATTATCAATGAGCCTACAGCTGCCGCTCTTGCATATGGTTTTAATAATAAAAAGAACGAAAAGATTGTTGTTTACGACTTCGGTGGAGGTACTTTTGATGTATCAGTTCTTGAAGTTGGAGATGATGTTGTTGAAGTAAAGTCTACAGATGGCGACTCACATATGGGAGGTGAAGACATTGATCAAAAGATAGTGAAGTGGATTGCTGATGAATACAAAAAAGAGTCTGGTATTGATATTACGAAAGATATGCTTGCATTGCAACGCCTAAAAGAAGCTGCTGAGAAGACAAAACATGAACTTTCAACTACAACAGATTCAGAAATAAATATTCCATTCATAACTTCCGATGCTTCAGGTCCAAAACATTTGCTTTTTAAAATGTCACGTGCTGTTCTCGAATCTCTAGCAGAAGAATATGTTATTCGCTCTATTGAAATAACAAAACGTGCACTCGAAGCTTCTCCATTCAAAATGAATGAAATCAACGAAATAATATTGGTAGGTGGTCAGACGAGAATGCCAATGATCGTCGAAGCTGTGAAGAATTTATTTGGCAAAGAACCAAATCGTTCTATCAATCCAGATGAAGTTGTAGCACTTGGTGCGGCTGTTCAAGCTGGAGTCCTACAAGGTGACGTACGTGATGTTCTTCTTCTTGATGTTATTCCACTATCTCTTGGTATTGAAACTTTAGGTGGAGTAGCTACAAAATTAGTAGAAAGAAATACGACAATTCCATCTTCAAAATCTCAAATATTTTCAACTGCTGCGGATAATCAGACAAGTGTAGAGATACACATTACTCAAGGTGAACGTCCAATGGCAAGTGATAATAAGTCACTCGGACGATTTATCTTAGATGGTATTCCGCCTTCACCAAGAGGTATTCCTCAAGTGGAAGTTACATTTGATGTGGATGCCAACGGTATTTTAAATGTAAAAGCTATGGATAAAGCTTCTGGAAAAGTTCAATCAATCCGTATTGAGGCAAGTTCTGGACTTACAGAAGCTGATATCAAGAAGATGCGTGACGAAGCAGAAGCTCATGCCGACGAAGATGCAAAAAAGAAAGAATTAGCAGATATGAAGAATACTGCGGAGATGATGATTTTCACTGCTGAGAAATCTGTCAAAGAATATGGCGATAAGGTAGATGCTGTTATTAAGACAGAGGTGGAAGCTAAAATTGCAGCACTACGAACTACTAAAGAAGGAAATGATATGAAAGCTATTAAAAAAGCGACTGAAGAACTTTCCGCTGAAATGTCTAAAATTGGTGAAGCTATGAGTAAAGTAGGTCAAGCTCCAGCCGAAGGTGCAAATCCTACACCAGAAGCTCAAGAACCAGAAATAAAAGATGCAGAAGTAAATGAGAATCCAGAAAAAAAATAAAAAATATGTTCCGCAGAATTCTTAAAATTATTTGTGCTTTACCCAGAGTACTGGTCTCCGACGCGACTCGTAATTTTAATAATTCTGCTACACTAAAACTATGTCCAAAGATTATTACAAAACATTAGGAGTAGATAAGAATGCTTCAAAAGAAGAAATAAAGAAAGCTTTTCATAAATTGGCTATGCAGCACCATCCGGACAAGAATGGTGGTGATGATAAAAAGTTTAAAGAAGTGAATGAGGCCTATCAAGTACTCTCGGATGACAAGAAAAGAGCTTCTTTTGACCAGTTTGGTAACGCTGATGGTCCACAAGGCTTTGGTGGCCAAGGGTTCGGGGGTCAAGGAGGCTTTGGAGGATTTGATTTCACTCGTGCACAGAATGGTGGAATGGAATTTGATATGGGCGACCTTGGTGATATCTTTGGAGACTTCTTTGGAGGTGGACGTACCCGACAGAAGATAAAGAAAGGAAGAGATTTGCAAACAAGTGTAGATCTTTCTTTTGAGGAATCAATTTTTGGAATAGAAAAGAAAATTAATTTAAACAAACAATCAGTCTGTAATATTTGTAACGGCACAGGGGCTAAGGTTGGTACCAAAATGAATATCTGTACTGTCTGTGATGGGCAAGGGCAAATACGTGAAGTCAGACGTTCAATACTTGGGAACTTTGCCACGACAAAAACCTGCGAGAATTGTGGGGGAGTTGGGAAAATTCCATCTGAGAAATGTAGTAATTGTCACGGCGCTGGAGTTCTTAAAACAAATGAAGATATAAGCGTAAAGATCCCTAGTGGAGTAAATAATGGTGAATCACTTCGAGTTCGAGGTAAGGGTGAATCAATCAAAGGTGGAGAAAATGGTGATTTATATATCAAATTAAAAGTTAAAACACATACTTTTTATACAAGAGATGATTTGAACTTAACAATGGATTTAAATATAAAGCTTACTGATGCCTTACTTGGAATGACTTATAATTTAAAAACTCTTGATAATAAAAATATAGAAGTAAAAATTCCAGAAGGTATAAATAATAATGAAATGCTCCGCGTCCGAGGTCAGGGTGTACCATCTAATCATGGTCGAGGAGATATTATTATTCGCATTCAAGTAATTATGCCGAGCAAGTTATCACGCAAAACAAGAGAGGTGATTGAGAAACTAAGAGAGGAAGGAATATAACACTAGATAGAGCCTAAAGCACTACGTAGCGCCTTAGGCCCTATCTGGATTTTCTTTACAAATCCCACAAATTTGCTATGATTGTCAATATTATTATTTTATTACAGGTAGAGCTAATAAATGCTTTATAAAAAGAAATGACCAAACGTTCAATTACTTCCAGAAAACTTTGGAAGCTGGGAATAAATGATTTCAATACTCAATATTTTGATTTTAATAAAGAAGGGGATTTAATTGCAAAAGAAGGAAATAATGTTTACAATATTCGTTACTTAGCAGAGAAGTTTGGAACTTCTCTTGAGATACTTTTTCCATATATTATAGAAGAAAGAGTAGAAGATTTATTAGACTTAGCTCAATCTCTTATAAAGAAATTTAAATATCAAGGTAAATTCTATTATCACTATCCAATGAAGAGTAATCAGACAAAGGAGGTTGTTCAGGCTGTAGTAGGAGAAGGAGCAAATATTGAAACATCTTCTTATAATGAATTATATATTGTGAAGAAAATGCTTGAACAAGAATCTTTTAATGAGAAGATGAGGATTCTTTGTAATGGTCCTAAAACAGATAAATACATAAATTTAATAGATGAACTTCAACATAGAGGACTGAAGGTCATACCAGTAATTGAAGGACCAAACGAATTAAAAACTTTCCAAAATTCTAAATATGATGTTGGTATAAGGCTTGATATCCCAGTGAAGTCAAAAGCAAACTGGAATAAAGAAATAGATAGATTTGGTTTTAGCCGTAATGAAATTCTAAACATGTCTTCATTTAAGAATTTAAAAATTCTTCATTATCGAATCGGTAAAATAGAAAAGCTTTCAGACTTGATAGAGACAACTAAATATGCGTTAAATGTTTATTTTAAATTAAAAGAAAATAATCCTACACTTGATACTCTTGATATTGGTGGAGGGATGCCAATACCATTTGAAAGAAATAAGAAATATCCAGCAGATAAGATTCTCGAAAAGCTTTTACAACTTCTTAAAAAAGAATCAGAAAAGAGGGGTGTTCCAAATCCAAATCTTATTTGTGAATGGGGTAGATATATGGTTTCACCCGCACAAATCACAATTTTCAAAATTATAGATACAAAGAAAATTATCCACAAGGGTATTAATGCCAAGAAGTGGTATGTGATAGATGGATCACTTATGAATGATCTTATTGATACTTGGGCTATTGGCCAAAAATGGTTCGTTGCTCCTGTTAATAATAAATTAGATGGTGAGTTGAATGATGTTTGGATTTCTGGATCTAGTTGTGATTCTGATGACGTTTATACAGGTATAAACGGATCGGTAACATTACCAAACTATGACTATAATGCCAATGAACCATTTTATGTAGTATTCTTTGATACTGGTGCCTATCAGGATGCTCTTGCATCACATCATTGTATGCTTTCATCCCCAATAAAAATAATTGTCGAAAATGGTCATATAGTAGTAGCTTGCAAAAGAGAAACTCCTGAAGAAGTAGGAAAAGAATTTGGATGGTAGTATAATATAATTATCAATTAATAATTAGGAATTAAAAAATGCAAAATACAAATTTATCTACATTAGAATTTATTCTAAAAAATTACAAGAATTTTAATGCTCGTGCAACAAAAGATTCAACATTAGCATATTGGCGTCATATAGAAAAAGGTGGAAAGATGTTTTGGGCTATGGGTGGAGCAATGTCTTCAGCTCAGCTTGGCATTACACTTGCTCCAGCAATCAGAAACGGTTTAATCCATGGTATGTCAGTGACTGGTGCTAATTTGGAAGAATCATTATTTAGGCTAGTTGCTCATAAGAGTTATAAAGATTTTCCAGATTATAGATACTTTACAAAAGAAGATGATACTAAAATTTTGGAAGACCGAATGCGTCGTGTTACAGATACTAGTATCCCAGAAGATGAAGCTTTTCGTGTTGTAGAGAAACAAATTGTTCCCACATGGAAAGAAGCGACAGAGAAAGGTACTCGTAAATTCTGGCATGAATATTTTTATGATTTAATCAAATCTATTGATAAAACTAAGTATGAAGGAAGTGCCAATGAATGTTGGTTACTTGCTGCAGCGGAAAATAATATTCCAATAGTAGTTCCAGGATATGAAGACTCAACTTTTGGAAATATTTTTGCATCTTATGTTAAAAATGGTGAATGCAGTGCAAGTATAGCTAAGTCTGGTGTTGAATATATGGGTGCCTGGTATGACCAGTATCAAGAATTATCTAAAGGTGAAGGAGTTGGTTTTTATCAAATAGGTGGAGGTATTTCTGGAGATTTTCCTATCTGCGTAGTTCCATCATTAAAATATGATATGCAAATAGATAATATTAAACCATGGTCATATTTCTGTCAGATTTCAGATTCAACAACTTCTTACGGTTCTTATTCTGGTGCAACTCCAAATGAAAAAATTACTTGGGATAAATTAACTAAAGATACACCAATGTTCGTAATCGAATCAGATGCTACAATTGTAGTGCCATTAGTTATTCAAGCCTTACTTGAATGTAAAGCAAATCCTCAAGCTGCAAACGAACTTATAAAAAAATACGCGTAATTAAAATTATGGTGAAGGAAAAAATAGTAAAAATTGGTTTGGTACAAACAAAAGTATCAAATAATTTAAAATTAAATTTAAATAAAACTCTTAAATTAGTAGAATCTGCGGCCCAAAAAGGAGCGGAGATTATTTGTTTGCAAGAACTTTATAAAACACCCTATTTCCCTAATAAAAAAAATGTAGATGTCACTAATTTTACCGAGAATATTCCAGGTGAATCAACAGAGGCATTTAAAAATATTTCAAAGAAATATAAATGCTCAATAATTTTACCAATTTACGAAAAGGCAAATAATGGTAAATTATATAATACTGTTGTTGTTTTAAATGAAAAAGGTGAATTACAACCAACCTATAGAAAAATTCATATCCCTCATGATCCTTCTTTTTACGAAAAAAATTACTTTACGGAAGGTGATAATGGGTATCAACTTTTTAAACATAAAAATATAACATTTGCAGTACTTATATGTTTCGACCAATGGTTTCCTGAAGCTGCTCGTGTGACTAAACTCTCTGGAGCTGAGATAATTTTTTATCCTACTGCTATTGGTACGATTATTGGAGAAAAACAAGTTGAAGGTGACTGGCATGATGCATGGGAAACAGTTATGAGAGGTCATGCTATTGCGAATAGTTTTCCTATCGTGGCAGTAAATAGAACTGGTTTAGAAGGAAAATCTAAATTCTGGGGTCAATCATTTATATCAGATGCTTTTGGTAAGGTTATTAAAAGAGCAAGTAAAGATAAAGATGAAGTTATTATTGGGACTCTTGATTTAGCAATGAATAATTATATTGGAGAGAGTTGGGGATTTTTAATAAATCGCAGGCCTGATACTTATAATTTGATAACTGATAAAAATATCAAGAAATAAAATGGTTGAGGAAATAAAAAATAAAAATAAATTTAGAATGCCGGCTGAATGGGAAAAACATTCGGCTACTTGGCTTGCATGGCCTAATGATGATGATTATTTTGAGGACAAAATTAAAAATATTGAAAAGATATATTTAAAAATAATTTTATCTTTGCATACAGATGAGCATATAAAACTTTTAGTTTCAAGTGAAAAGGAGGAAGAAAAAGTTAAAGCAATGATGATTGATTTTGGTATTAATTTATCAACCGTTACATTATTTCAGACAAACTATATCGATGTTTGGATTCGTGATTATGGTCCTACTTTTATAAATAATGATAATAAGAAGGCCTGGATAAAATGGAATTACGATGGTTATGGTGGTAAATTTCCCGAACTTTTTCTTGATGACAAAGTTTTTTTAAATTTACAAGATAAAATTGATTCTAAAATGATAAAGGTGGATATTGCTCTTGAAGGTGGAGCAATTGATACTAATGGTAAGGGTACATTACTAACTACAGAGGAATGTTTATTGGAAAATCGCAATCGAGGAAAGACAAAGCAAGACAACAATGCATTTATAGCTGATTTACTTGGAGACACTAATGTTATTTGGTTAAAATATGGATTATTGAATGACCATACAGATGGACATATAGATGAAATAGCGCGTTTTGTCAGCCCGACCAAAATATTATGTGCATACGAAGACGATATAAAAAATGAAGATTATGAAGCTTTAGAAGAAAATTATCAAATTTTACAGAATTCTGTTGATCAAGATGGAAATAAATTTGATATTATTAAATTACCAATGCCCCATATGTATTATAGTAAAGGAGAAAAGAAACATAATGGTTTACAGGCTCCAGTATCATATACAAATTTTTATATAGGGAATAAAACAGTTCTAGTATCAATCTTTAATGATGAAAATGATGAGAAAGCTCTTGCTATAATACAATCTTGTTTTCCAGATAGAAAAATTATCGGAATTAATTGTAGAGATCTTATCTATGGTGGAGGTGCTATACACTGTATTACACAACAAGAACCTGAATTTTAAAAATAAAAAACTGTGAGTAAAAATACTTACAGTTTTTTATTTACATTATTTATGTTTACTACCAAAATTTAGAACATACTAAAATTGGGAACAAATAAAATCTAATTAAAATAATTAATAAACTCTTGTTAAAGAACTTTGAATTAATTAAATTATAAATAATAAATTTTTAAACAAAATGAAAATAATAAGAAATGAACAAATAGCATTTTCTAATATCCTCTTTGATACTTTATTTGGATTAGTTTTGTATTTTAGTATTGATTCTATTCTTGATATAAAAAATTATACAAGTTTATTATTTTATTTATTTGGAATGATAATTTTAATTCACTGGTGGATTATGTTTAAAGCTTCAGATGATGCATATAGTGAAGAAGTTACTGATTCTGGTCTCGATCTAATTATTGGAATTATACAAGTAATATTTATTGATTTTATTGTTCTTTCTTCTCGTTCATCTGATTATATTTTAGCAACTAAATTCTTAATTGCTCTTTTATCAGTTGATTTACTTTGGGCTATTGTTTGGCTTTATATCGGGGAATGGCATACCAAAGATATAGTAAAAATAAATTTGATGGAGAAAGAATTAAAAAATAATATTAAAATAGACTCAATCGCGTTTATTTTATTTATTTTATTTTTAATTATATTTCAATCTGTAGCATTTTTATTTTTTATAATCGGATTTATTTTAATTTATATTATATATATAATACTTTCATTTAAATATAAAATTATCGACATTGATTTTTTTTAAATTAAAAATTATGAAAAATTTTTAATTTAAAAGTCATAAATATTGTATAAAGTATGGGTAGAATCCGATGGTTTAAATAAAGGCTCAGCTTTCTATATGGAATTAGAGGCTATTTAATCCAAATCCAAAAATTTTATCAAAATCAAGTAAAGTAGCTTTCTTCTCAGTGGAAGAGAGCTCTTTATTTTTTAGAATTTCCCAAACTAGAGATAATGCTCGAGCTGTGTTTAGATTATCATCCATATATTCAATAAAACGGGTCTTATAGTTTATATTTACCGTTCCTATATCGTTTCCAAGGTCTAAATATGCCTTTTTTAAGCGCTCTAGAGCTACTTGTGCGCCAGATACAGCCTCGAAGGTGAAGTTCGTCCGCGTGGAATAATTGGAAGTATAAAGCCATAGTCGGAAAGCTATTGGATCAATACCTTTATTTATTAAGTCTTCTAAAGTATAGAAATTACCAAGAGATTTTGACATTTTTTTACCATCTACCAGAAGGTATTCATTGTGCATAAAATATTTAGCAAACATCTTTCCTGTGGCACACTCTGATTGAGCTATTTCATTTTCATGATGAGGAAACATTAAATCTACTCCACCAGTATGAATATCGAAACTCTCACCGAGTTCATTCATACTCATAGCAGAACATTCTATGTGCCAACCTGGACGCCCTTTACCTAAACTCGTTTTCCAAAATACATTGCCATCTTCCTCTACCCATGCTTTCCAAAGTGCAAAATCTTGAGCATTTTCTTTTTCATATTCGTCTTTCTTTAATCTTCCTTCAGCATTTTCTTTTAAATCACTTAAATTAAAATGCGAGAGTTTCCCATATTCTTTATCTTTATGAATATTAAAATATACAGATCCATCTGGCGTTTTATATGCATAACCTTTTTCTAAAAGAGTCTCAATTATTTTAACCATTTTTTCAATATATTCTGTAGCTTTAGTATAAATATCTGCAGGAATTATATTTAAAGAATCTCGATCTTTAAATAGAGCTTCTGTATAAAATTCTGTGAATTCCTTTAAGCTTTTATTTTCTTTTTGTGATTCACGAATAGTCTTATCATCTACGTCGGTAATATTCATAACATGTTTAACTTCATACCCGCTATATTTTAAATATCTTCTTAAGATATCAGAGAAGATGTATGCACGATAATTACCAATATGAGCATAATTATAAACTGTTGGTCCACAAGTGTACATTCCAACCTTGTTCCCATTAATTGGTTTAAAAACTTCTTTTTTGTCTGATAAACTGTTCTTTATTATTAAAGTCATATATTGATAGCTCTATTATACGTGCTACTTGCAATTTTGCCAACTTTTGTGTATTATAATATTCGTAGTTAATCTTATATATAAAAGGTTTACTATTAATACATAAATATATGGCAGTAGCAAAAAAAACAACAAAAAAGAAAGTAGGAGACAACAAGGAATTTGCCGTTATTTTTACAGGCGGAAAGCAATATAAAGTTGCTGTTGGAGATGTACTAAAGGTTGAGAAACTTGAAGGAGATTTTAAAACAGGAGATAAAATTGTTTTTGATAAGGTTTTACTTGTAGACAATGGAGTAGACACAACAATAGGAACTCCTTATATTACAGGCGCTAAAGTAGAATCATTATTCCAGAAAGCAGGAAAGAATAAAACAGTTCTAGTAGTGAAATACAAGCAAAAGAGTAGATACTTAAAGAAAAACGGTCACCGCCAGCCATTCATAGAAGTCAAAATCTCAGCAATTAAATAATATAAAACAAATCAGCCCGAAACAATACTTCGGGCTGATTTCAATTTATTGTCTATTTATTAAAGCATTTTTTATGGTTTCAGAATCAGAATATTCAAGCTCTGTGCCAGTAGAAAGTCCGCGGCCGAGGGATACAATATTTAATTTAAATTTATCTTGTAGGGGAATAAGAAGCTCTCTTAGGTACATATCAGTATGTTCACCTTGAGGATTTAGAGACAAAGCTATAATAATTTCTTTCAGGCTATTTTGTTTAGCTTGATTTTCAATATTACGAATCAACTCCTTTGTTCGTACGAAAGTCGGAGTATCTTTATTTACTATTGGCACAAGTCCACCTAGAATAAAATACATTCCGTTATAATTTTTACTTCTTTTTATATTTTCGTAATCTGCATCTTTTTCTACAATGAGAAGGGAGGTCTTGCCTGTTTTCGGATTACTACATACATCACAAAGTTGATTTTGTTTCGATTGGAAGAAAAGAAAACAAGAAGGGCATTGATGTATAGTATTCTTTAGATCAAGAATCTTATCTCCAAGTTCCTTTACATAAGTTGGATTCTTGTGTAATAAGAAATATACAAAACGCTTGGCTTGGCGTTCACCAATCCCTGGAAATTCTTTAAAGTATTCTGTTAATTTATCTATTGGATTCATTTTTAGAATTGATCAATTGCACCACCAGTATTAGATGAGGCAAATTTATTCATACCTGATTTATCTATGGAAACAAAAGTTGTTGTCTTCTCATCAAAGTATAATTCTACTTTACCAACTGGACCATTTCTATGTTTTTCGATTAAAATTTCTACGATGTTTGTCTTTTCACTTTCATCCTTACCTTTATCTTCACGATGTATAAACATTACAATGTCAGCATCCTGTTCGATAGATCCTGAGTCACGTAAGTCAGAAAGTCTTGGTCGTCCACCACGAGATTCAACTGCACGAGAAAGCTGTGAAAGAGCTAAAACTGGCACATCAAATTCTTTAGCAAGAGCTTTAAGGGATCGAGAAATTTCAGTCACTTGGTTCACCATATTGTCATAATTTTTAGAAGTAGACATAAGCTGTAAGTAATCCACAATGATTAATCCTAAACCATGTTCAGCTTTTATACGACGACAAACAGAACGCATACGAACAATAGAGTTACCAGCAAGGTCGTCTACGAAAATTGGAGCTTTAGATAAACTATCAAGAGAGTCTCGAATTTTAGCAAATTCATTTTCAGCAGATAAATTACCAGTACGAAGGTTCCATGCATTTACACGTGATTGAGCTGCGAGCATTCTGTCTACTAATTGTTGTGTACTCATTTCAAGAGAAAATATAATAGTTGGTGTACCTTGTCCTAAGGCTGCTTGACGCGCGATGTCTAGAGCTAGAGTCGTCTTACCCATAGAAGGACGAGCAGCTAAGATAATAAGATCAGATTTCTGAAGACCTGAGAGATATTGGTCGAGATCATGGAAGCCAGTTGGTACACCTCGAAGTTCTCCTTTACTTTCATGAAGTCTCTCAAGTCTTTCCCATGCTTCAGGTAAACTATCTTTGAGTGATGTGAAAGCATGCCCTGACATGTTGTTATTTATTCCCATCATTCTTTTTTCAGCCTGATCTAGAACTTCAAATACATCTTCAACTTCTTCTTTGAAACCAAGTTCTGAAATATCAGAGCCAGCATCAATTATTTTTCTTAGAAGATGTTTTTTATTTACAACATCTGCATAATATTTAATATTAGTAGAAGCAGGAACTCCATTACTTAATTCTGTAAGATATATATTCCCACCAATAGAATCTATTAATCCTTTTTCTTTTAATTTATTTGAAACTGAAAGTAGATCAATAGGATCTCCTTTACTTGAGAGTTCTAGCATTATTTTATAAATTTGGGCATGCTTAGATACATAAAAAGAATCGACATTTATGATGTCATTAATTTCATGTATTGCTCCCGGGCGAAGCATAATGGATCCTAGTACTGCTTTTTCAGAATCTATGTTCTGAGGAGGGATACGAATGTTTGATTTTTTATCTGCCATAGATTTTATTGTATCAGTTCAAATTAATACATCAAGAGGCTTTTTATTGATTTTTAGAATAACTATGTGTGTAATATGTGCAAAACTTCTGTTTATTTGGTATTATATGAAATATATGAAAAAACGATTATTATCAGGTATAAAACCATCTGGAATTATACATATTGGCAACTATTTTGGTGCTATAAAACAGTTTGTAGACTTACAAGATGAATATGATTCTTCTATCTTTATCGCAGATCTACATGCTATTACAACCCTACAAAACAAGGAAGAATTATCGAAAAATATTTTAAATATAACAATAGATTACCTAGCTTGTGGTCTTGATCCTAAGAAAGTCTGTTTATTTAAACAATCTGACGTCCCAGAAGTAACCGAATTAACTTGGTATTTTAATTGCTTAACTACCGTTCCGTATCTTGAGAGAGCTACTGCATATAAAGATGCAAAAGCGAAGTCAAAAGAAGCAAATATTGGTTTATTTGATTATCCTATCCTTATGGCAGCAGATATTTTAATACAAGATGCAGATATTGTTCCTGTTGGGTCAGATCAAAAACAACATAT
This sequence comes from Minisyncoccota bacterium, assembly GCA_036171755.1. Lineage (GTDB taxonomy): Bacteria > Patescibacteriota > Minisyncoccia > Phycocordibacterales > UBA9973 > UBA8515. The sequence continues at coordinate 8,332 of JAVHRS010000007.1, read as the reverse complement.
TGAATATGCTCGAGATACTGCCCTTAAATTTAATAATGTATTTGGAGAGACCTTTAAATTACCAGTCGCTTTAATCTTAAAAGATGTTGCGATTGTACCAGGTATTGATGGTAGGAAAATGAGTAAAAGTTATGGTAACACTATTCCATTGTTTGGAACTAACGAACAAATTAAAAAAGCTGTAATGAGTATAGTTACAGACTCTAAAGCTCCAACTGATTCTAAAGATCCAGAAAAGTGCAATATTTTTTCTATTCATAAATTATTTCTCAAAGGAAAGGCATTAGAAGCACTAAGAAAAAAGTATGTAGAAGGAAGACTTGGTTATAAAGAGTCTAAAGATATGCTATATGAAGAGATAATATCTTTTATCAAACCCATGCGAGAAAAGAGGGAGTATTATGAAAAAAATATTGATGAAGTTAAAAATATATTAAAAGAAGGAGGAGAAAAAGCAAAAGAAAATATTAGAGCCAAAATGGAACTTATTAGAAATAATGTAGGAGTAACTTTATGAAATACATTCACATTTTGTTTACGATAATATTTGGGGTTATATATTGGCCTATAAATATAATTAACACGAAAGTTCAAAATTGGTATTTTGCACAAAAGAAAAAAGATAAAGTAGTTTGGTATTTATTTACACCTTTTTATTGGATACTGGTTGCTATTACTTTCATCGTTTCCGTACCATATGAATTTATAATAGCCAAAGATTTACATTAGTTTTTATTATTAAATTATTATTTAAATATATGCAACGTACCTATATAAAAGACTTAAAAGATTTTCTCGGTGGGGCTGTTTCCATTTCTGGTTGGGTTGATGTTAGGCGTGATCAAGGTAAAATGATTTTCTTGGATTTTCGTGATATGACAGGAATAGTTCAAGGAGTTATACTGCCGAATTATATAGACACATTAGAAGTTGGTAAGACTTTACGCAAAGAATTTGCTGTAAGAGTAAACGGGAAAGTAAATAAAAGACCTAAAAGAAATATCAAAATTGGTGTTTTGAATGGTGATCTTGAACTTGAGATAATGGAAATTGAAATTTTAGCCGAAGCCGCTCCATTACCATTTGATATATCACTCGGAGGATACAATCTAGAATTAACTACAGAGCTAGACAACAGAGCTTTGGTTCTAAGACAACCTAAAATACAAGCTATTTTTAAAATAGAGGAAACAGTCATTGATTCTTTCCGTGAATTCATGAAGGAAAATTTGTTCTTTGAATTCCAAGCACCAAGTATGGTTCCAGCTACCGCCGAGGGAGGAGCAGAAGTTTTCTCAATTGACTACTTTGGAAAGAAAGCATATCTATCTCAATCACCACAACTTTACAAACAAATAGTAATGTCTGCTTTTGAGAGATGCTTTTCTGTAAACAAAGTTTTTAGAGCTGAACCATCTTCTACTACTAGACACTTAACAGAAATAGTCTCACTTGATGCAGAAATGGCATTTATTGATTCTTGGCTTGATGTACGTGATATGGCGGAGAATACAGTTAAACATATCTTGAAAAAAGTTGAAGAAAAGAATAGTGAACATATTAAGTTACTTGGAATAGAACTTCCAACAATGATAGATAAAACTCCGACTCTTTCATTGCGAGAAGTTCAACAAAAGATTTTTGAAGTTTATAATCGTGATGTTCGTGGAGAGAAAGATACTAACGCTCAAGATGAAAGAGAAATCTGCGAAATAATAAAAGAAGAAACAGGGTCAGATTTTGTATTTATTTATGGTTACCCAACACGTAAAAAGCCTTTTTATGTATATCCAAACCCTGAAGAACCAGAATACAATGAAGGTATGGATTTAATTTGTCGTGGAGTTGAGTGGCTATCAGGCGGTAGAAGAATTAATGACTCAAAACAATTAGAGGAACATGTGAAGCTTTGGAATATGGATCCTAGTAAGGTTAAAATGTTCCTAGAAGCATTCAAGTATGGAGTTCCACCTGAAGGTGGCTTTGCTTTTGGAGCAGAACGTATAACTATGCAGCTCTTAGGACTCAAAAATGTTAGAGAGGCATGTATGTTTCCTAGAGATATGAATAGAATAGATGAACGGTTAACTGATGAAGGATATTAATTTAATATGCCAGAAATTATTTCACAATATAAAGTAAAACAAGGTACTTTTGAAGGACCACTTGATATACTTCTTTCTTTGATAGAACAAAGAAAACTTTTTGTGAATGAAATTTCACTAGCAGAAATTACCAATGATTATATAGCTTATGTAAAAACTTTAAATGAGGAAAATAGGAGTATAAATGATGTATCTTACTTTATTCTCGTAGCTGCAACTCTTATACTAATTAAGTCTAAGTCTTTATTACCCAATTTAGATCTTACAGAAGACGAAACAGAGAAAATTGTAGATTTAGAGAAGAGATTAAAAATTTATCAAATTATTAAAAATGCCAGTATCGATATAAAGAATAATTTTGGAGTCAATATAATATTTACACCAGTTGATCGCATTTGGAGTGAGCCAATGTTTTTACCAGATCCATCTATAACAATAGTAAATATTACCAATTGTATTAATGATATCCTTAAACAAGTTCCCAAAAAAGAAACTAAATTACCAGAAATACAAATTAAGAAAATTATAAATATAGACCAGATCATAAACAGTCTCACCGATCGAATACAAAATGCAATAAATATCTCTTTTAGAGAATTTTCTCAAAGCCATGGAGCAGGAGATGAGGACGAAATGAAGGTTCATATTATCGTTTCATTCCTAGCTATGTTAGAATTGGTTAGAGAAGGTTTGATAGACGTGATACAAACGGCATCATTTGGAGATATTGAAATGAATAAACAGGAAGTTCCCATAGGTCAGACCTATGGGCAAGATTAAAAGAATAAGACCATAGGTCTGACCTATGGGAACCATTACAATGGCTATAGAATTAGAATCAAAAATTGAAGGTTTACTTTTTTATAAAGGAGAAGATGTTACTATTAAAAAATTAGCAGAAATTTTGGAAGTAAGCGAAGTAAGTATTGAAGATGCATTAAACAAACTTGATCATTCACTTTTAGGACGTGGACTTGTATTAGTGAGAAAAGACGACAAGGTTATATTAGGTATTACAAGCGAATTGTCTCCTCTTATAGAAAAAATACGCAAAGAGGAAATTGCTAAAGAACTCTCAAAAGCATCATTAGAAACTTTATCTATTGTTTTATATAAAAATGGAATTGGAAGAAGTGAGATAGACTACATACGTGGAGTTAATTCGAGTTTTATATTACGTAATTTATTAGTCCGTGGTCTTATTGAAAAAATAATAGACAGCAAGGATAACAGAAGAATTCTTTATAGACCAACTTTTGGAGCACTTTCATATATGGGAATAACTTCCATAAAAGAATTACCTAATTATGAGCAAATATCTCTTTCTTTAACAGATATAATTAATCAAAACGAAAATAATGACTAATGCTATTAAAATTTTTTTACCAGCAATTATAAGCTTCATTATTGGTATTGCTTTGACACCTGTGGCAACACATTATTTTTATAAATATAAAATGTGGCGTAGAGTTTCTAGAGATAATAATATTCCAGAAAAAGAAGGAATTATTTTTTCTAAAATTCATGATACAGCAGCTGAAGTTTCCACTCCACGCACGGGAGGAATGATAATCTGGATATCCGTAATTCTTACTGTCGCTATTGTTAGTCTCATTGATTTTTTATTTATAAATGACTTATCTATGAAAATGTATTTTATAAGTCGTAACCAGACACTACTCCCATTCTTTACTTTAATTGTTGCTTCTATTATTGGACTTGGGGATGACTTTCTTCAAATTTTCGGGCGTGGTAAGTGGACCACAGATCCAATAATACTAAGATATATCAAAATAGGAATTATTTTAACACTAGGATTAATTATTGGACTTTGGTTTTATATAAAACTTGGTGTTACAGATTTATATATTCCTTGGTATGGCTTAGTAAATCTGAGTTATCTTTTCATCCCATTTTTTATGCTTGTAATGATTTCTTTGTGGTCAACTAGTGTCATAGATGGAGTAGATGGTCTCTCAGGTGGAGTTTTGTCGTCTATTTTCGCTGCGTATACACTCATAGCATTCTTTAATAATCAAGTTGATATTGCTACCTTTTGTGCTGTTATAACTGGTGGAATACTGGCTTTTCTATGGTTCAATATACCTCCAGCACGCTTTTACATGGGAGAAACGGGTATGATAGGGCTCACGGTGACCCTTTCAGTTATAGCTTTTATGACAAACACTGTATTACTTTTACCAATAATTGCTTTTCCATTATTTATAACTTCCTTATCTAATATAATACAAATAGCTTCACGAAAATTAAGAAATGGTAAAAAGGTTTTTCTTTTTGCGCCACTACATCACCACTTTGAAGCACTTGGCTGGCCTAAATATAAAGTAACAATGCGATATTGGATAGTAGGTATTATTACGGCAATTATGGGTGTCATACTTGCTCTTATAAGTTAAAGTTTATAAATGAATAATAATAAAATAGATAAAATATTTTTTAGTATAGTTCTGTCTCTATTAATCATAGGAGTGATTATGTTTGTCTCTGCATCACTTGGTATTTTAAATAAAAATGTACCTAAATTTAATAGCGTTATCTTTAGTCAGTTAGTTTACGGACTTGTCGGTGGACTCGTAACTCTTTATTTTGGATTACGTATTCCTTATAAATTCTGGCGAGCATACTCACTACCTATATTCATAGCTTCTATAATAGTAACTATACTTGTTTTTGTGCCTGGGTTAGGATTTGAACATGGAGGTTCACGCCGATGGATAAATATTTTTGGTGTTTCTCTACAACCTGTAGAATTCCTTAAGATAGGATTTATTATATATTTTTCTGCATGGCTTTCTTCCATGAAAGGTAAAGTACAAGATATTCGTTTTAGTTTAATACCTCTCATTGTTTTAATTGGAATTATTGCCGCTTTATTAATTAAACAACCTGATACAAAAAGTCTAATTCTTATTATAGCTACAGGACATGTAATGCTCTTTGTCTCTGGTACTCCATGGAAATACATTCTTAGTTTATTCTTAGTATCTGTTGCGGTTTTTATAATTCTTGCTTTTATGACTCCATACTTAAAAAGTAGAATAGATACATTTTTAAACCCTAATAAAAATGGAAGTAGTTCTTCTTATCAGATTCAACAATCTCTCATCGCTGTTGGTTCAGGTGGAGTTATGGGTAGAGGTTTAGGTCAAAGTATTCAAAAGTTTAATTATTTACCCGAACCACAAGGAGATTCAATCTTTGCTGTTATAGGTGAAGAACTTGGATTTATCGGTTCTGTTTTGATTATTTTACTATATCTCGTGTTTACACTAAGAGGTTACAGAATAGCCCACTATGCACCAGACTCCTTTAGTAAACTCTTTGTGATTGGTATTATAACGATGATTACAGCCCAATCTTTTATGAATATTGCTTCTATAATAGGTGTTTTCCCACTGACCGGTGTTCCACTCGTCTTTATGTCTCAAGGGGGGACTGCGCTTCTTATAGACATTGGTTTAATGGGTATAGTTCTAAATATCTCAAAGTTTCAAAAAAAGCAGGTATAATATCTTAATATTTTTTACTAGAAAAAAATATATAAATAAGCTATAATTACTATATATGAAAATATTACTTACAGGAGGGGGAACTGGTGGGCATTTCTATCCGTTGATAGCTATAGCAGAGAAATTAATAGAAATAGCAGATAAAGAAAAGATTATAGATTTAAAACTTTATTACATGTCAGACAGGCCATACGACAAACGTATGCTCTTCGAGAATAATATTACCTACGTACAGATTCCTGCTGGTAAAATGCGCACATATTTTTCTATAAGAAATTTCTTTGATATTTTTACAACTGCGACAGGTGCGTTTTTTGGTTTAATCAGTATGTTTTTCATTTATCCCGATGTGGTTATTTCAAAAGGTGGCTATGCTGCATTTCCAGCAGTTCTCGCAGCGAAGTTACTTCGCATACCTGTTATCATTCACGAATCTGATTCTTTCCCTGGAAGATTGAATGTTTGGACGGCTAAATTCGCACAAAAAGTTGCCATTTCTTGGCCTGAAGCAATAGAATATTTACCAAAAGAAAAAACGGCCCTAACTGGCCAGCCAATAAGGAAAAATATTTTAAATGGAAGCAAAGAGGGTGCTCATGAATTTTTTAAATTAAATTCTAGCTTACCAATTATTTTAGTTATAGGAGGATCACAAGGAGCAGAGACAATAAATAATATTTTCTTAGAAGTATTACCTGATTTACTTTCTAAATATCAAATAATTCATCAAACAGGAATAGATAACATAGATGATGTTTTATCTCGATCTAAAATCATCATGGAAAAAAGTGATAATATCACTCATTATGTAGCAGTTCCTTATTTGAACAATTTAGCAACTCGAATGGCGGCCGGAATAGCTGATATAATTGTCTCGAGAGCTGGTTCTGCAATATTTGAAATAGCTTCATGGGGAATTCCATCCATAATAATACCTATAAATAATTCAAATGGGGATCATCAGAGGAAGAATGCTTACAATTATGCTAGAACTGGCGCTTGTGAAGTCATTGATGAGACCAACTTAACTCCTCATGTTCTTATATCCGAAATAGATAAAATAATGAGCAATAAAGAAAAAAGAGAAAAGATGAAAATTGCTGCCCTAAGCTTCACCGATAAAGATGCTGCATTTAAAATAGCAGATGAAGCGATTAAAATAGCACAATCTCATGAAGAAATATAATATGGAAAATCAAACACAAAAAGTAGTTACGCGTTTTGCTCCGTCTCCAACAGGATTTATTCATATTGGGAATGTTCGTACAGCTATATACGCTTGGGTGTATGCAAAGAAAAATAATGGAACTTTTATTTTAAGAATAGAAGATACAGATAAAGCTCGCGAAGTGGAAGGCTCTATAGAGCATATAGAGAAGTGCCTTAAATGGCTTGGCATAGAATGGGATGAAGGCCCTGATATTGGTGGACCTAATGCTCCATATAAACAATCAGAAAGATTAAAATCATATAAAAAATATGCACAAATTTTAATTGAGAAGGGTTATGCTTATGCTGACCCATATACAGAAGAAGAAGTAGAAGCAATGCGAGTAAAAGCAGATGAAGAGAAAAGACCATTCTTATATAGAGATCATAGACCTCTGAATCCTCCAGTCTGGGACGGCACAATACCTCTTCGTTTTAAAGTTAAAGATATTAAAAGTTATGAATGGACTGACCTGGTTCGTGGTAAATTATCTGCTGGGCCTGAAGCATTAGATGACTTTGTATTAATAAAAAGTGATGGATATCCGACCTACAACTTCGCACACATTATTGATGATTTAGAAATGGGAGTAACACATATTATGCGTGGAGATGAATTTATATCTTCAACTCCAAAATTTTTAGCATTATATGAAGCATTAGAAATAAATAGGCCAAAACTTGTTACCTTACCTCCAATAATGGGAGCAGATGGCAAAAAAAAGCTAGGTAAAAGAGATGGAGCAAAAGACTTTCTAGAATATGAAAAAGAAGGGTACTTACCAGAAGCCATGTTGAACTTCCTGGCTTTTATCGGATGGAGTCCTAAAGGAGAAGAAGAGATTCTAACGTCTGGTGAATTCATTAATCTTTTTGATATTAAACAAATTCATATAAGTGGTGGAGGATATAATGAAGAGAAACTTGATTGGATAAATAAGGAACATATAAAACTTCTAAAAGAATATGATTTAGAAAAATATGTGTTTGCTTGGCTTCCAAAAAAACTTCAAATTAAAAAGATTATTCCTATCATTACAGAGAGAATTTCTAAATTTGGGGATATTAAAACGATGGTAGAGAATGGGGAGCTTGATTTCTTTTATAAAGAGCCTGTTTATGAAGCTAATAAATTGATTTATAAAAATACAGATAAAAATAAGACTGTATCAAACCTAAAAGAAGTACTTGAAGTGATACAAATGACAGACGAGTCACAATATAATAAAGACAATATCAAAATATTCCTTATGGAACTTGCAGACAGTAAGGAAAATAGAGGACAAATTCTTCATCCTGTGCGTTTTGCCCTTTCAGGACTTGATAAGTCACCAGATCCATTTATTTTAGCTGATATTTTGGGTAAAAAAGAGACTATAACTCGTATAAACAAAGCAATTTCAGTGTTAAGTTAAGAAATGTAGTATAATAATAATTGTGATGAAGAAATACATATGGAGTACAATCTTTACCGTATTAGCCCTATTC
>JAVHRS010000006.1:0-1170 GCA_036171755.1 Minisyncoccota bacterium | reverse complement strand
AAAAGCGTTGTTTTGCTGTGTAGTTTGGTCGTATACATCCGACTGATTGTGTGTTAAAAATCTCAGAATGACTTAAATCGGTTCCCTGGTGCCTATATTATCGGCTGTCCATACTGTGGAGGAGAGAGTATCCGTTTTGGATACCATCGAAGCGGAAGGAAAAGGTATCGTTGCAAAGATTGCCTCAAAACTTTTGTGCGGACTCGTAACCAAGGTGTCCCATACTCCCTGTTTCGTGAGTTTATGGTGTATGTCCGTACCCAGACTCCTCGGGTATACATGGCTGAGAGTCGAGGGACCTCTCGGGAGTTGTTATCTCGCCAGTTTGCTCCCTTCCTCCAGAATCCACCCCATCCACTCCTTGTGTGGAAAGTGACTCCTCCCACAATCACTCAGACCAATGAGCCTTGGGTGTATGGATTTGATGGGAAGTGGCTGGGGAGAGGACTCGTCATCCCTATCCACCGTGATGTGACCCACAAAGAAACCCTGTGGTGGAGTGACTCACCAAGTGAGTCGATCTCAGCTTTCACAACCGATATTAAACCAGTCTCCCACTTGGTTAGGGAGAACCCACCGAGAGGTGCCATCTCAGACTGGAAACCAGGCATAGTGCGGATAATTGGAGAGACTTGGCAAGGTATTCCACAACAGCGGTGTCTAGTTCATGTGGAGCGGGACTTAAAGCGTCTCCTCCCGCTCCACTCTCCCATAGAAGCGACTCAACAACTAAGAGCTATTGCCACCACAATCTGCTATCTCCCAACCGCCGCTGACCGTGACCGTTTCATTTTTCAACTAGAGCTGTGGCACGCTGAGCATGGATCACTCCTCAAAGAGAGAACTGTCTCCGATCCAGGAGCCACCAAGAAGAGATGGTGGTATACCCACGGCAACTTGCGGAGAGCTTGGCGGATTCTCACCCACGATCAGGGTTCACTTTTCCGCTATCTGGAGGAACCACACCTGCCCACCACTAACAATAGTTTGGAGGGAGTTAACTCCCACTTGGCGAGAAGACGAGGATTATCCAAAGAATACCAAGTAGCCATGATGTTTTGGCAACTGGCACTTTCACGGTGCAAAACTCCCAAGCTTCAACAACAACTATGGGCTATCTGGAAACAGGCTGTCGCCGCCTCAAAAACAACGCATAGCATCACTTAAGCT
>JAVHRS010000005.1:0-1188 GCA_036171755.1 Minisyncoccota bacterium | reverse complement strand
AAAAACAACAGAAGTACACCCCAGAGTTTAAAATTGAAGCATTGAAGTTGATTACAGAGCAAGGTTTACAACAATCTGTAGCCGCCAGACGATTAAGCATTCCAGAGGGGACATTGGCAGGCTGGGTTGCAGCGGCTAAATCATCATCACAACCATTATTACCAGGTTCTCGTTCTGCCTCAGAACTAATGGTTGAAAATGCCAAGTTGCATAAAGAACTGGCTGTTGCTCAAATGGAGCGCGACATATTAAAAAAAGCGACGGCGTACTTTGCAAGGGAATCGCTGCCCTGTACGCGTTCATAAAGAAATGGCGATTCCAATATCCTGTTACAATAATGTGCCGTGTATTGAAGGTCTCACGTAGCGGCTTTTACGCTTGGTTGCAACGTAAGCCGTCACAACGCAGCAAAGAAGATGAGCGTCTTAAAATTGCAATTAAAGCATCTCATATTCGCAGTCGTGAAACATATGGTGCTCTTAGGTTACAGCCTGAACTTGCCGCTGAAGGCTTTAAAGTTGGTCGTGATCGGATTATCAGATTAAGACGCGAACTTGGTATTCGGTGCGTTCAAAAACGTAAATTTAAGGCAACCACTAACTCTAAACATACTCTGCCAGTAGCTGAGAATTTACTGGAACAGAATTTTGCAGCCACCGCACCAAATAAAGTATGGCTAACCGATATCACCTATATTCAAACAAAGGAAGGCTGGCTCTATCTTGCTGGAATTAAAGATCTATTTAACTGTGAGATTGTTGGCTATGCCATGTCTGAACGTATGACCCAAGAGCTAACTGGTAGAGCTCTATTTACTGCATTTCAGCAGAAACGACCTAGTGCGGGATTGATTCATCATTCTGACAGAGGAAGCCAATACTGCGCTATCAACTATCAAAAGATGGTGAACCAGTTTGGTATGCTTCCATCTATGAGCGGCAAAGGCAACTGTTACGACAATGCTCCAATGGAGAGTTTTTGGGGCAGCCTTAAAAATGAACTGGTGCACCATTGCCGCTATGCAACAAGGGAAGATGCAAAAGCTTCTATCCAAGAATACATTGAAATTTTCTATAATCGCCAAAGACGACATTCACGTCTTGGGTATGTTTCGCCAGCAGTGTTTATGCAGAATTATAACAAAATGAAAGAAGCTGCTTGAGTTGGATGTGTCTACTATTGACAGTA
>JAVHRS010000004.1:0-1195 GCA_036171755.1 Minisyncoccota bacterium | reverse complement strand
TGGTCCAGACCCATTTCTTTGGACACCCTGTCTACACTTTAATGGATATGTAATTATTTGTTAAGACCGCCGGCTGGCGGAGCCGCTGGGCAAATAATGCCGGCGGCATTTTTAGTTTGGTATGGATTCGTTGGTGGTTGTAGTAGTAAAGTTGGAGGTAAACGGCCACGGCCAATTCGCCTAAGGTTTTAAACCTGTTTTGCTCGCCCAAGTCAACCTTGAATTGGGAGTAGAACGATTCTTGATAGCCATTTTCCCAAGGACTGGCTTTTTTACTCATCGACAGTCTGATTCCCAGACTTTCGGCGAAAGTGGTATAAACTCTGCTTTTGTATTCGCTGCCTTGGTCGGAATGCAGAATAATCGGCCGGCCGTATTTTTCAATCGCGTCAATTAAAGCAGTTATGGTTAGTTGGACAGCATGGCTGTTTAAAAGATTCCAGCCGACGATTTTACGATTGAATACATCCATAATCGTGGCCAGATAAATAGTTCTGCCGTGAAACGACCAATTCGTAAAATCAGAAACCCAGGAGATATTTGATCTTTCCGGAAACGGTATTTGTTGGAGCAGATTAGGATAAATTCTGGCTGAATCCTTGGTTTTCTTGAACTTTCTGCCTCGTCTGCGGTAGGGTTTAATGCCAAACTCTTTCATTACCCTGAAGGTTCTTTTGTGGTTGACCGCTAGAGCTAAGGCCATTCGGCGGTAGCCGTAGCTGGGATTTTCTTTTAGCGCCATCTCAATCAGATTTTTTAGCCACCAATCTTTAGCCGGCATCTTTAACTGATAGTAGAGACTGCTTCGAGAAATGCCCTGTTGTTTGGCCAACTCCTTTTTGGAAAGAACCTTAGTTTTAGCGATCATCTGTCTTTTTTTTTGCCAGACTCATTTCCAGGGTGATTTGACCGATGAGTTCTTTAAGGGCTTGGTTTTCTCTTTTGAGGCGTGAGATTTCCAAAATTGACGGCGGAGCCGTGACTCCTCGGGCAATCCACTGATAGATGGTTCTGGGTTTCAGGCCGTGTTCGGAAGCAATCTGGGATATGGGCAGGCCTTCCTCCCTGATTCTTTTAATAATTTGCTCTTTAACATCCTTGCTGACTGACGGGCGTCCTTTGGGCATATGATTTTTCTCCTTTCGCATCCATTATATCATGAAGACACCGTGTCTTAAATTTGGGGGCTGTGCCA
>JAVHRS010000003.1:0-5256 GCA_036171755.1 Minisyncoccota bacterium | reverse complement strand
GATTAAGAAATCACGCTATCATATTTACTAACTCAAGTTACGCAAAATAGTATTTTGAATTGCCACGTCCCGAAAGCTTAAGGGACGCGGGATAATAAGCAAAAAATGCAAGTGGCTTTAGCCAAAATAACTGCTAATGTTGGGCTAAAGCCCAGTTCATTTTGTTGATTTGATCCCCGACATAAATGTCGGGGCAATTCAATCACAAGTTATACGTAAAGTGACTTACTAAAAGATAATTCCAACATCAAAATATTGAATGTTTTTTAATCTTCCGTAATCTCCGTATCCGTAATTTACATTGATATTTAAACCGGGAGCCATCTCATATTTTAAACCGGCGCCAAGAGTTAAACTTTGTTCGCTATCGGTCATAAAGAGAGATTTGTAACCGCCTCTAATAAATAACAATTCATCATAAGCAAACTCAACTCCAACATTTGCGTATTCAACGTTATCATTCGGATGAGTTGCATCGAAAGCGGTTTTTACTCTAAGGTATCTTGATTTAAAAACATCCATCGAAAAGCCGATTCTAAAGGTAAGGGGAAGATCATATTCATCCATAGCGAATTTTGCCGGAACGTTATTTGGACCAGTTGACTGGTCGCCGTTTGGATCATAATTAATTTGTATATCTCTTCCGTCCAATTGCATTTTCGTTCCAAAGTTGGTTATGCTCGCACCGATGACTAAATCGTTAAAAGGAGTTACGTAATAAGTGCCGACATCTAAAGCAAATCCTCGTGCGGATGTACTCCAGATCGCTTCCTGAATATATTTTGCGTGAAAACCGATTGAGAATCTATCTGTTAGACTTCTCGCGAAACCAATACCGAATGAAACCGATGAAGCATCCCAAAATTGTCCGTTACCATCGGGGAATTCGAACGTTCTAACTTTTTCTTCTGGAACTCGAAGCGATGTTATAGACATGAACAACGTTCCAACCGATTCAACGTTTATAGATGCGGCGGCAAAGTCATAACTTATATCAGCAAGCCATTGAGTATGACTAAATGCTGCCTGCCCATTCCCTTGATTGATGGCAACACCGGCAGGGTTATAATAAACTGCGTAGATGTCGTCACTTACTCCAACATAAGCGCCGCCCATTGAAAGCGCACGGGCTCCCGGTCCAATTTTTAAAAATTGTCCGGCTGTTGTACCAACTTTAGTAATATCTCTAAATATCTGCGCATGCAAATTAGCGTTGCTAATAAAAAGGCTTAGCGTTAGTAGTATAAAAACTTTTCTCATACTCGGTTTTCTCCGTAAAATTCTTTTCCAAATAAGTTAGGGACAGACTAAATTCTGTCCCATATAATCAACAACTTTTATTTTATTACAGCAAATTTCCCGATTTTTTCGCCAACCCCGGGAACATCAATGTGATAAATATAAACACCGTATGCAATCCTCATTCCTTCCGAGCTTAAGAGATCCCAGCTTGCCATACTGGTAAAATCATCTTTTTCAACTACATCGACCAATTCACCGGTGATGGTATAAATTCTAATCGTACACTTTTGCGGAAGATTCCTAAACTGAATTTCTCTATCACCACGTTTAGTAAACGTTCTACCCGGATTTTCAGACATGCTGTACGCAACATAGGGATTCGGAACAACGTAAATATCATTTATGCTTTGTTTAATGAGATCGTTTTTAATTGTTCCTTTTTTTGTCTCGAACGTATAAGTATCATTTGTCTCGAATGGTTTTCTTGTTTTTACAAGATATATATCGCCACTCTTGGGAAGTTTTTGTACAACAGCATTAGTATCCAAAGAAAATTTTATTTCATAACTCGCTTTATAATTTAATGTCGTTGTGGAACCATCTGCCAGTAAGATTATTCCTTCACCCCAATCCCATTGTTTATTGTTTTTGTTCTTAGGTATCGGACTGGTTTCATCAATAAAAAATAGAGCTGTGTCATTACTTGTTACGTTAAATACTTCAAACGGCATAGAGAAAGTGCCATTTAAACACTTTACTGAAACCGAATCCCTCCAACGTCTGTAATCCAAAGTGTCTGTATCCTTCCATCTGATTTCCCAATCAGCGCTTATTTTTGTCATTAACTTCGGGATACTCGTAGTTGGCGGATAATAAATAGTATCAATAACATTTACATCACTATTGTGAAGAAATTTGGAATTTTCTAAATCAATGTTCAATTCATCATTCTGCACAAAGACTCGCATTCCATCAAATGTAGGATTTGCGTCTTCATTCTTTAAAAGCTTGCTTTGGTAAACGGGGAAATACCGATAGTAAACTTTGTACATATTTCCCGTAGCAAAGTCGCCCGGTTTTTTCCCGGCAATTTGTCCTGAATGAAGGTTAACAATATATTTTGATGGATCTACCAAAGTGTTTGAAGCATCATAGACCTGGAGACTTCCTTCTTCTAATTCTTTATTCGGCAAAGTTACCAATACTGTGTCTTTTGATTTAAATGTTGCTTCAACACCAGTAGAATCAAGTACATTATAGGTCAGCGCATCATCAAAATGGATTTCATACAGTTTATCAGTTACAGCCAAATCATCCAGCACCTTTATACTTATTTGCCCGGTAGCATCTGAATTAATTGAGGTTGGAGTACCGGCTAAACCAACATCAGGAGGCGTCATTCCCTTCGATACAGGTCCCGGAGTTACCTCCACAGTATTAACATCAAAAATTAATTTACCTGTTAAAGGATCTTGCTGAATAACCGATTGAGTTTCAGTCGGAGGTAATTCGGGAGAACCATGATCGTAGGCAACAACGGCATAATAATAAGTAATTCCATTTTGAACTGTTGAATCGACGTACTCGTGTTTAAGACCGGTGTTAGCGCCCAAATAATATTTTACTCCGCGTCCATCGTATTCTCTTTGTGCTAAACCTGAATAATCATCTATCAGATCGAACTGAGCTCTCTTACCAGTATTATCATCTACTAACGCCTGACCAAGAAAAGGAACGCCATTAGCATCTGTTATGGTATAAACATCAGAAAAATTAAAGTTCCTGCTGCGGTAAATTTTATATCCCTCAAAATCCTTTTCCGTTGTCAACGGATCAATCGACGCTTCAGATTTTGCATCCCAATATAATCTTACTTTTCCATCTTCAGCAACAGCTTTAACAATTGGTTTCGCCGGTGGTTGGGCAAATCGGTAATCGGCTTCAAGAATTCTAGTTGAGGTAACTGCATTTAGAATTAAATCATCTCTATTTTCTCCCATGATTATAGCCATAGAAAATCTTTGGGATTCACCTTTTTTTAAGGACATAGGACCGGTAGAAAAACAGAAGATATTATCCCCTTCTGTTTTTAATAACGCCTGTTCTTGATCAATTTCAGGTCTGTTGATCCATTGCCAGACTAATTCATCCTCCTTCGGGTAATTTGGAGAGCCAAACTTAGCAGCTGTGAATCCGGTCAAACCCAGCATATCCGATTCAGAAATATCCCGGTATCCAAAATTTGGTTCTGATCCTGCCCATTTATATCCTGGGAGTTGAGTATCGCTCAATGTGCCGGTTTCTTCTTTATCAAAGACTCCGTTATTATTTAAATCCTGATAAAACGCCTGGGAAGGATAACCATCACCTTCACCGTAATCTTTACCGGGATAATTAGGAGATTCAGGTCCAATACCATCTATACCGACGTCATGTTTTTCAATATCCCAATCACCATCTTCATCACCTGACCATCTTGCTTTAGGTGCGCCATAAACTGCTGTATATTTCGCAACATCATAAATACCATAAGTTAATGGAGTAGCTACACCATCAATAAAAAATCCTTTATCGTTAAAAGGACTCTCGTCCATAATACCGTCATCATCATCGTCTTTTCCATTATTATCAAACGAGGGAGATTCTAAAAATTTCCAACCGAAAAACCCGGGGACTTTCCCCCCCATCCCTTTATTATCGGCATCCCAAGAATAAACCATGCTTCTCGCTCTCTGATCATATGGGTCGGCTAATAAACCTACAGGAGGAATAAAAAATGAACGGTCATCAGCGTAATCAGTACCTCCACCAACGTGCGGATCACCAAACATTCCCATGTAAACTTTTTGCAAATCTTTTTCAGAAGCGTTAGTTATCTGATAAACCATAAAAATTATATCTTCCGCCATTGGATTATTGAATTGAAGTATCCTGACAGTCGCCTCTAATCCTAATCCTCCTTTTGTATGGTCACTCGGGAAAGGCTGATATCTATCAATAAATTCATAGTTTGTATAATCATCAATACCATAAAAAACTTCTTCATCAGGAGCAGTTGCCATATCACCTAAAAAAGCAGGCCATAAATATTTTCCGGCGCCGGCAGAATACCATTCTTCCGGCCATGAATCGGGTTTTCCATCTCCATTCTTATCTTCAGCTTTAAATGAAGCCACCTTATCCTGGTTGTTATCTGAGTAACCACTCCGCGGTAACCAGCCCCACTTTAGAGTAAAGTTAGAATTATAATCACCGTCTCGGGAACTGGCATGTGAATCGCTAATTATATGAAGGGTATCACCATTCACATCTATAACTTCTGCTCCTGCAATCAGCCCAAATTCATAACCATATCCTAAACTATTCCATACCAAATCATCAACGTTGTATATTCCATTAGTTGGTTTACAAACTGCACCATAATTGTAGAGGATAGTTGTGATTTTATTTCCTTTAATAGTAATATCTTTGATTTCTCTTTTATCCCCGGCAACCTTATTAAATTTTACTCCTTTTATTGGTCCAAAAATCTCTAAAGCTTGTTCCGGCGTTAAATTCTTGTAATAATATGGATCGGTTGTATCCTTAACTTGAGCAATGGTTAATCCGGTAACCAATAGCAGACTCAATAACACCAAAATATTTTTCTTCGTCATCATGAAATTCCTAAATAAAGATTTAGTTAAAGATTAAAGAGAATCCCAATCTTACTTCTCTCGGTTTATTTACATTTTCCGGTCGTTGAGAGTAATATTGGTTAATATAACTAGGATCAAATATACCTTCATCGCCTCTACTAATACGAGAGCGTAAATCATCAAATTGATGAGCATTCAAAGCTTGTTCAACATTTGATAATGCTTTGCCAGAACTTGCGTAAACAGTTCTGTCATTTTGAGTATCAAACAAGTTAGTTACATAAACAAAAATAGAATAATTGATTCCGCCAAAGTCAAAGTACTTCTCAAATTTTAAATCAACTTCCCACTGCATCGATTTATTTGCCGAGTTTTG
>JAVHRS010000002.1:1408-5306 GCA_036171755.1 Minisyncoccota bacterium | reverse complement strand
TAACTTCATTTATAAAAGAATGCCCATCTAGCACATTTCCAGCAAGTGCCACAAATAATGAATGAGGTAAAATACTTTTTGAATTAAGTGAAGGAGAAGAAACTAGAGCTTCAAGATTTCCATGACTTTCTAGTATTTTTACATCTTCTAATAGTTCACTTAATATTTTCATATATTATTTACTTAACCAATTATTGTATTCTTCTACGACTTTCTTCGATACTTCATTTAATGGAATATTAGAAGTATCTATAACTAAGTCAAAATTACCACGGGCAGTCTGGTCCTCAATACCATACAAGTCTTTGTATCTTTTCCTTTCGCTATTAAAACGACTTTCTATATCTTTTATTATACTCTCTTTAGAATCAAAAGATCCTGAAGACTCTGTGCTTCTATTTGGATTATTTTTTTTATCTTCTAGTATTCTTTCAGCTGCTATCTGACTATCAAGCGCTAGGAATACTTTAAATGAATCTGGTATGAAATGAAAACCTAAACGAGAGTCCAGCACTATGTCTGACATCTGCCCTATTTCTTTATTTCTATCATCTAATTCTTTATCTATAGAAGTATCACTTTCTGCTAAGACACTCAAGTCTCCAAGAGAGATACCCCTCTCATCTGCAATAGAACGCATAAAATCACCCGTAGAATAATGCTTGTAATTTAAAAGTTCTGCTAACTTCTTGGCTGTGGAAGATTTACCACTTCCTAAACTTCCAGCAATAGTAATAATATGCTTTTTTATCATACTTATATTCTATCATATTAAATAGTCAAACAAAAACCCTTATGGTATAGTATTTTTATGATAATATTATCCATAGAAACATCTTGTGATGAGACAGCTATAGCCATAGTAAAAGTTAAAGATGAAAATGAGAAAGTAAAATTCAAAATACTTGGTAATGAGATCTCTTCACAGATCGCACTTCATGCACAGTATGGGGGAGTCTTCCCTATGATGGCAAAAAGAGAACATATAAAAAACTTACCAATAGTCTTAGAGAAAGTTCTAAAACAAGCAAAAATGCAAATAGAGGAAGTGGACGCCATCGCTGTCACTGTAGGTCCTGGACTTGAGCCAGCACTCTGGACTGGAATAACTTTTGCAAAAGAACTCCATGATAAATACAAAAAACCTATAATCCCTGTGAATCATATGGAGGGGCACATATTCTCTATCTTTCCAAATAAGACTAAAACTTTCACAGTAGAAAATAAAGAAGAAAGCTTCCCTATGCTTTCACTCCTAGTATCTGGTGGGCATACAGAGCTAGTATTAGTAAAAGAAAATAATAAATATAAAAAGATAGGCCAGACTCGCGACGATGCTACCGGAGAAGCCTTTGACAAGGTTGCCCGCATGCTTGGACTACAATACCCAGGTGGACCAGAGATTTCACGGATGGCCAATGTTGAACGCGTTAGTATGAAGCGAGAAAATGTTGTTCCAGGAAGCCTTACGGAGCGCGACGGCGCGAGCACGAGCAAAAAACTTAGTAAAGTTTTATTGTGTGCTGACAGGAACAATATTTCGAGCGGAATACCAGCTATTTCCCTCCCCCGCCCTATGATTCACTCCAAGGATTACGATTTTTCTTTCTCTGGGCTTAAAACTGCCGTACTCTACCTTATAAGAGATTTGAAAATAGAAAATCCAAACATTTTAGATAAGGAAAAAGTAAAACAAGAAATTGCAAAAGAATTCGAGGACGCAGTAGTAGAGACTCTAGTATACAAAACTATAAAAGCTATCAAACAATACAATATACGAACTCTGATAGTAGGAGGTGGTGTATCTGCAAACTCTTATCTACAAGAAGAAATGAGAAAAAAAATAAAAGAAAATAAACTTAAAATAAAAATCCACTTCCCTTCTCGTGCACTCACAGGAGACAACGCTCTTATGATAGCTATCGCTGGATACTTCCAATATAAAAATAAAAAAACAGCAAAAAATATAAATAGAATAAAAGCCACAGGAAATTTATCTTTGTAATAAAATATGCTATATTCTATATATGAATGAGCCCAACATAGACCCAAAACTATTAAAACCATATGATCCAAAAGAAACGGAAGATCGTATATATAAAATATGGGAAGATAGTGGATTCTTTAATCCTGATATTTGTGTAGAAAAAGGAGTGACAGACAAAGATGCAGAAACTTTCTCTATGGTCTTACCTCCTCCAAATGTTACAGGCACTCTACACTTAGGCCACGCTGCAACTCTAACAATTGAAGACATAATGACTCGTTTTGCTCGTATGCAAGGGAAAAGAACTCTCTGGATCCCAGGAACTGATCATGCAGCAATCGCTACACAATCCAAGGTAGAAAAAATTCTTGAAAAAGAAGAAGGAAAAAGAAAAACAGATTTAGGTAGAGAAGAATTTTTAAAACGAGTTGAAAAATTTGCCCAAGAAAGTCACGATACAATAGTAACCCAATCCAAAAAGATGGGTGCATCTTTAGATTGGTCTCGCGAAGCTTATACATTAGACGACAAAAGAAACTTTGCAGTTCGTACTGCATTTAAAAAAATGTATGATGATGGTCTTATTTATCGTGGTTACAAGGTTGTTAATTGGGACCCAAAAGGTCAAACTGTTATTTCTGATGATGAGATAGTATATGAGGAAAGAAAAGCAAAAATGTATACATTTAAGTATAATAAAGACTTCCCTATTTATATTTCCACTACTCGTCCTGAAACTAAACTTGGAGATACAGCAGTTGCTGTACATCCTGATGACACTCGTTATAAAGAATTTGTAGGTAAAACTTATATAATAGAAAATTTCTGTGGAGTAAAACTTGAAATTAAAATTGTTGTTGATGAAGCCGTTGAAAAAGATTTCGGTACTGGTGCGTTGGGTGTAACCCCAGCACATAGTAAAATTGATGAGGAGATTGCCAAAAGAAACGAATTACCAGTAAAACAAGTTATAAATGAGTTTGCAAAAATGACTATTGGTAATGAAAATATTTTGGGTAAAAGAACTACAGAAGCTAGACTTATAATTGTAGATTGGTTAAAAACTAAAGGTTTATTAGAAAAAGAAGAAGAGATTACACAAAATATTTCTTTAGCTGAAAGAACTGGTGGAATAATAGAACCACTTCCAAAACTTCAATGGTTCATAAATGTAAATAAAAGTATAAAAAATCGTGAAAATAAAAGCTTAAAAGAATTAATGCTAGACGCAGTAAGAAATAAAGGAATAAATATAATTCCAGATCGTTTTGAAAAAGTTTATTATAACTGGATAGAAAATCTTCATGACTGGTGTATTTCTCGTCAAATATGGTATGGACATAGAATTCCTGTTTGGTATAAAGGAGAAGAAATTTATTGTGGAATTGAAGCACCAATTGGAAATGGCTGGGATCAAGATTCTGACACTCTTGATACATGGTTTTCTTCAGGCCTTTGGACATTTTCAACACTCGGATGGCCAAATTTAAATGTAAAAGATTTTAAAACATATCACCCAACAAATATGCTTGAAACTGGATACGATATATTGTTCTTTTGGATTGCTCGTATGATACTTATGAGTACTTACCTATTGGGAGTTGTGCCATTTAAGAATGTATATTTACATGGTCTTGTCCGAGATGCACAGGGGCGAAAAATGAGTAAGTCTCTTGGTAATTCTCTTGATCCTATAGATTTAGCACAAAAGTATGGTACAGATGCTGTTCGTATGTCTCTCATTATTGGTACAGGCCCAGGTAATGATACCAAAATGTCCGAAGATAAAATCAGAGCATATAAGAATTATGCAAATAAACTTTGGAATATAACACGATTTATTCTAAGTAGTACAGAAGGAATAAACTATGATGAAAAGTTTTCAAATTATACGGATAGAGAAAAAATATT
>JAVHRS010000002.1:0-1308 GCA_036171755.1 Minisyncoccota bacterium | reverse complement strand
AAATAAGAAATTATTAATAGTGGAAAAGTGGCCAGAATAATCAATAAATAACATGGACACATTATTAAGTAATCCAAGCACAATCCCATATGCAATATTAGTAGGAGTAGTACCTGCTTTATTATGGTTGTGGTTTTGGATGTATCAAGAAGATAGAGAAGATCCTGAGCCAATAATTCTTGTTATTGTAGCTTTTATATTAGGAGCAATCCTTGTACTCATAGCTATGTGGATGGAAAAGTTCTCTATGAATTTCGTTAAAGATAACACCATGCAAATAATAGTTTGGGCTGGGATAGAAGAATTACTTAAACTAATTGGGGTCTCACTTATGATTTTCGGTAATAATATAATACGAAGACCTATAGACTATCCAATGTATTTCATCGCTACAGCACTTGGTTTTGCAGCTTTCGAGAACGTTCTCTATCTCATAAAACCAATGAGCGCCAGTAATACTATCGTTGGTATGCTTACAGGTAATTTACGATTCCTCGGATCTACCCTACTGCATGCTATCGCAAGCTCAATGTTAGGAATTGCTCTGGGACTATCTTTTTATTTAAAACAGTACAGATTATTTTACCTATTGATTGGAATAATTTGTGCTATAATATTACATAGTGTTTTCAATTTTTTTATAATGAAAGGAAATGGAGGAAATTTTCTTTCTGTTTTTGGGTTCTTATGGGTCGTTGCAATTATTAACATTCTTATATTTGAGAAATTAAAACGTATGACGATAGTTCAAGCTGTCTCATAAATATATATTATGAAAAAAAGATCATTTTTAGAGCGTCTTACAGGAAGTATTCGTTTAGAAGATCAGGAAGAAGAACAAGCTGAATCCTCTTCTAATTCTATTAAAAAAATAAATCTAAATGTCAGAGACACAGAAAAATTAGTAAATAAAGAAAAAGATTCTAATTTAGACGAAGATCAAGAAGCAGAGCTTACTATAGACTTATACCAGACAAATAGTGAAATAATCGTTCAGGCTATGATAGCAGGAGTACATCCAGATAATCTAACTATAAATATAACAAGAGATTCTATAACTATTAAAGGTAAAAGAGAAGAGAATCAATCAATCAGTAGAGAGAATTATTTTGTTCAAGAACTTTTCTGGGGAACATTCTCAAGAACTATCACCCTACCTGAAGAAGTTAACCCAGAAGAAGCTGAAGCAATTGAGAAGCATGGCCTTTTGATTATTAAACTTCCTAAGATAGATAAGAATAAAGAAACTAAGTTGAAGGTAAAATCAATCTAATCAAAAATCCCCTTATATAAGGGGATTTTTGATTT
>JAVHRS010000001.1:0-5372 GCA_036171755.1 Minisyncoccota bacterium | reverse complement strand
ACTCGGTTTTGTGAAGTAATTTTCTGGGAAAAGGATTCGCAAAACCGAGACTAATTTGTTTTTTGTATTAAGAATTTTATGTTAAAATGATTTTGTTATGAATAATTCAATTACAGTATCAAACCTAACAAAGAAGTTTTCTTTCTCTGCAAGAAACGCGTCTTCGGGTTGGTTAAAAAATCTATTTTCGCCTGAAACCAAAGAAATTGTAGCGGTTAATGATATTTCTTTTTCAGTCAAACATGGAGAACGCATAGCGTTCATCGGCCCCAACGGGGCGGGCAAATCTACCACGATTAAAATGCTTACGGGTATACTTTTTCCGACTTCGGGTAAAGTAAATATTCTTGGTTTTGATCCGACAAAAGACAGAAAGAAACTTGCCTACCAAATCGGTACGGTTTTTGGTCAGCGTTCGCAACTTCTGCCAAATCTACCACTAACTGATTCACTCGAATTTTTTGGAGTGATGTATGATATGTCTGAAAAAGAAATCAAAAAAAGAATTGCCGAACTTGTGGAACTTTTTGATCTCGGCTCATTCATCACTCAACCAGTCCGTAAACTTTCACTCGGTCAGCGTATGCGGGCAGAAGTTGCTGCTTCTTTAATTCATAAACCAAAAATAATACTTCTCGATGAACCGACAATCGGACTTGATGTTGTAGCAAAAAAATCGCTCCGCGATTTGTTGCTTAAAATAAATAAGGAAGAAAATACTACAATCTTTTTAACTTCTCACGATGTCGGTGATATTGAATCTCTTTGTGACAGAACAATAGTTATTAGTCATGGAGTAGTGATTAGAGATTTGCCCACGCAAGATTTAGCAAAAACTTTTGTCTATAAAAAATATATTGATCTTGTCGCACTAAGCAATTTTAATAATTTTCCTGAACTTCCAGAAGGTATAAGTTATTCCTTAAAAGACAAAAATAAAATTACTGTCGTTGTTGATATTAACAAAATTAATGTTCAGGAATCTTTGAAAAAATTACTTGACCTATTTGAAGTCGAGGACATTGATGTATATAACGCCGACCTTGAAACAGTAATCAGATATATTTATGAAAGAGATTCGACTAGCAACTAAAATACTGAAAACACTCGTTAAAGATAGGATTCAATATCCAGACAGACTTGTCGTGGATACTATCAGCGTTATTGCAAGATGCGGAATACTTTTGATTTTATATTGGTATGTTTTCAAGTTAAATAATGGCGTCATAAACGGCACAACATTTCTTTTTGCTGCATGGAGTATTTTTTTCTATTTCTCATTTTCAATATTGAGGTTGCGTGATATTTCTAGAGAAATCATGAAAGATATTCAAACTGGAAATGTTGAGGTGTTATTTAGCAAACCGATTTCTTATCTCTCTTATCGAATGTGGTGGCAAGTTGGCTCTGGTATTTATTCTTTTGTTGTCATAACATTATTGACGGTAGTCGCTTTGATTTTTATTATTGGTCTTCCGCCAACAATGATAATCGGTATTTTTGTTCCGACATTGATTTTAACTTTTATTTGCGGAGCAATCCTTTCATTGTTTTTGTATATAATCGTTGGTCTTTTATCTTTTTGGATAGAGGACATAAACCCAGTATTTTGGATTGTAGATAAAGCGGTTATGATTCTTGGTGGTTCATATCTTCCTGTCGCATTATTTCCAGCGTTTATGTTTAAGATTGCTTTATGGAGTCCTTTCGGTGCTTCACAGTTTGTAACACATACAGTTTATGAAACTTGGCAGACAAATTGGTATCAACTTGTAGGTATTCAATTATTTTGGATTGTGTTGCTCGGATTGGTTGTTTATTTTATGTTTGAACGAGCAAAGAAAAAAGTTTCCGTAAACGGAGGATAATTTTATGATGAAAGAATTATATTTTGCGTTATACGCAATAAAAAAGAATATTCAAAGTAGTGCGGAACTTCGCACAAGTTTTCTGATGAATATTGTTGGAATGAGTATCAACAATACGGCTTTTATAATTTTATGGGGATTTTTCGTGAAGTCGGTTGGCGTTATTGGAGGTTGGACTGTCGCCGACATAATCGGTTTGCAAGGTTTCGTTGCTTTATGTTTTGGCATAGTTTTTTCTGCGGGAGCTGGAATCAGAAAACTTGCCGATTATACAGCTTCTGGAGCGTTTGATCGCTTTATGCTTTCGCCAAAAAATCTACTTGTTAGAATCGCAACATCGTCATTTGGTGTTTCCGCTCTTGGAGATATAGTTTTTGGAATTGTATGTTTGGGAATTTATGCTTTCCTTATTCATGCAACTATCTACCAAATTTTATTGATAGCTTTGCTCGTTGTTATTTCAACGATTGTATTTTTAGCAGCAGCAATAGCGATTTATTCAACGAGCTTTTTCTTTACAGATGCTAGTTCTGTAACAGGAAGTTTGTTTGAATTATTTTTGACCCCTTCGCTATTTCATGGTGGTGCTTTTCAAGGAGCGATGAGATTTATTTTTACATTCGCAATTCCGTCACTTTTGATTGGTGCTTTGCCAGTTGAAATAGTGAAGGATATTTCTTTAGAAAAACTTTTATTGGTTGGTGTTCTTGCTATATTTTGGTTTATCGTTTCAATCAATATATTTAACCGAGCAATCAAGAAATATGAAAGTTCTAATTTTATGACCTTTGGGAATTAGTGCCCGCTCACCAAAAAAATCAGAAGAAGCCCGCCCGGATTCCTCCCTTTTGGTGCGCGATAGAGGATTCGAACCTCTGACATCGTCAACGTCAATGACGCGCTCTACCAACTGAGCTAACCGCGCAAAATTTTATTTCTTCTATATATTAAAACAACATTTACCTTAAATCTTTTGATGCCTACCAAAACAACATAACCATGTAAAACTTTTCTACTGTCGGCGGAGGGTACAGGATTTGAACCTGTGATCCCTTTTCAGGGATTCCGCTTTTCGAAAGCGGTGCATTCAACCTCTCTGCCAACCCTCCAAATGAACTTTCTTGAGTATACAAGATTTAGCCAATATTTTCAACATAGACACAAACTCTGCAGGTGCAAAATTTGTGTCCATTATTAGTTGAAAATTATTAATCAATCAAACTTTCCCCAGTCATTTCTTCAGGTTTTTTTATGTCTAAAATTTTAAGTATTGTTGGAGTTATGTCTGCTAAAGTTCCTTTATGTAAAGTACTTGTTATGTTTGTAATAATAAATGGCACTGGATCTGTAGTATGAGATGTATGTCTATCTCCTGTGGTTTGGTCTATATTTAACTCGGCATTACCATGGTCAGCCGTTACTATTGCTATGCCTCCATTTTTATTTATTGCTTCTAACACTCTTCCTAGTTCCATGTCTACTTCTTCTACAGCAGTTTCAATTGCAGGAACATTTGCAGTATGACCTACCATGTCTGCATTCGCAAAATTTATAAAAATAAAATCCGTTCCTTTTTGTATTTGTTCTATTGCTTTATCAGCAACCCCCCTTGCCGCCATTTTAGGAGCCAAATCATAAGTAAGAACTCCCTTAGGACTTTGAACAAGTATTTGTTCTTCTCCTTTATATGGAATCTCTTCTCCACAATTTAAGAAATAAGTTGCATGAGCAAATTTCTCTGTTTCTGCTATATGGGCTTGCGTCAAACCATTTTCACTTAATATTTTACCGAGAGTCATTGTAACTTTAACTTGTGGAAATACTATAGGGAAATCAAACTCTTTACCGTAATTAGTCATCGTCACAACCATTAAATTCTTCTCTTTTCTTTTCTTTATCAATCTCTCGCTTATCATTCTCATACGATCAGCTCGGAAATTAAACAAAAAGAACCCATCATTTTCATTCAAACCATATGCGCCTCCATCTTTATTCTTACAAACAAAAGGCAGAAGAGATTCATCAGACATTAGACCATTTTTATATAAATAATCTAAATATGTAGATGGTTTAGTATCACAAATACTACCCTTCCCATCAAAAATAACTTCTTCTACTTTGGCCAAACGTTCCCATCTTTTATCTCTATCCATTGCATATAAACGCCCAGAGACAGAAGCTATCTCTCCTACTCCCAACTTCTCTATAAAATCCTCAAGCTGTTTAATATAACCTGCCCCTGCATTTGGTGGAGTATCACGCCCATCTGAAAATATATGAATTAAAATTTTAGTGACTCCATAATCCTTTGCTGATTGTAAACATGCAAATAAATGAGAGATATGACTATGTATTCCACCAGGAGAAACTAAGCCAGCAACATGAAGATTGGAATTATTTTTAATAACATAATCAAATAATTTATGAAGGGTTTCATTTATTTCTATCTCTCCATTTAAAATAGCTTTATTGATTCTTACCAAATCTTCCTCTAAAATCCTCCCAGCTCCAATAGTCATGTGACCTATCTCACTATTGCCTATTTGTCCATCTGGAAGCCCCAATTTTAAACCAGAAGCTTCAATAGTAGTATGAGGATATTTATTCCATATATCATCAAAAATTGGCTTTTTAGCTTCCGCAATAGCATTATCCTTCGTATCTTCTCTATATCCCCATCCATCAAGCACAATTAAAACCATTTGTTTCTTTATCATGTTCTTATTATAACATAAATATTTATAGTTTTTAAATAAAAAATTCGCATATATTAAATATGTGAATTCTTTATTTACGCTTTTTAGAATCTTTTTTAGGGCTAAGTTTTTTAATACCAATAGCCCTTTTTCTTACTTTATATTCCTTAATCAGATTTTTACCCCTTCTAATAATTTCTATAGGCCAACTAAAATCAACTTCGGTATATCTAGTATTGTCGTCTACTTCTTAAGTTTTTACTTCCATCTGTATAAATTTTTGATTTGTATTAATTTTACAACTATCCACAAGCTATTACAATTTGATTTTTTATATAAAAATGTTATACTATCTTTGTTATTTTTGGCCTTATCGTCTAACGGTTAGGACATCGGCTTTTCAAGCCGGTAATCCGGGTTCGATTCCCGGTAGGGTCACACCACAAAAATGAGCACTCGTCAAGAGTGCTATTTTTGCAATGTGACCCTAAGCGAGATATCTGCATATCTCGCGTCCGGGAATCGAACAGCGGAATCATATTTTTCTAGTAAGAAAAATAGATGAGCTGGTGCCCAGACAAAACTTTTTGACGAAAAAGTTTTAGTCGAGGGAGATAAGTGTACTCACGTTCCCGGTAGGGTCACAAATTTTTAACCTTTATTTTATAAAGGTTGTTTTGAACACCCTACGGGGATAAAAAACTATATCTATAAATTAAAACAAATTTTTTAAATTTTCTAATTTTAAATTATGGTGTAGCAAGAATGGTTCTTGCTACAGCTATTATATCAAAATTACATTAAACGT